>JBKPEE010000052.1:0-14467 GCA_046728235.1 Acidobacteriota bacterium | reverse complement strand
GTCATCAGTAACCCGTTACGCGGCAAGATATAATCAAAACTCTGACGACAGCAGCAAGCGATTAAGGTCTTTATTTCGCATCGTGATTCGGAATGCGGTGAGTGCAAAAAGCTTACCGCGTAAACTCCGTCAAATAGTAATATAGCCTCATGCAAAGACCGTCAGCAGGCGAGTACCACGAAAACTATCAAAAATATTTTGACCTGGTCCCGGCAGGTGCGTACCTGGAACTGCTCGCACAAAACTCAAAAGAGACAGTCAGGTTTTTCGAAGCGATACCGAAGGAAAAACTTGACTATAAATACGCGCCCGGAAAATGGACCATAAAAGAATTGCTGTTGCACGTGATTGACACCGAGAGGGTCTTTTCTTATCGAGCACTGGTGGCCGCCAGAGGCGATATCTCGCCGCATTACCGAATGGATGAAGAGCTGTATGCCAGGAACTCGGATGTTTCACAGCGAACGTTACCGAGTCTGATCTCAGAGTTTCAGGCGGTGCGCAGTGCGACGGAAAAATTATTCGAGAATCTTACCGACGCTCAAAGTAAGTCCCAGTGCAAGGTCGTTCCTCATCCGATGACCGCCCGGGCCATTGGCTATTTCATCATCGGGCATGTTCGGCATCATCTGAAGATTATCGAGGAAAGATATTTGTGAGCCACTGTGTGTGCGCTATGGCCGGCGGCAGGCGGTTCGGAGCATGACTTCGCCGGCGGTGGCGGGGGCGGCGTCCTGCCAGGGAGTTTCAGCATTATTGTTGGTATCTAAGACGCTGCCATTCTTGTCATATTCAATGACTGTTTTGACTCGCAGTTGATTGGGCTTGCATTTCATCTCGTACAGCACCAAAGCATAATCCCCATCCGTATTCTTGTGCTCTTCCTTGATCCAGCTGTTGAGCACGGCGGTTTTCGCATCGCAGGTCGTTTTGCGGGGGTTGTACCAGAAATGCTTGTTGGCTGATTGGCCCAGCGAGAACCACTTATCAGGCAAGATCGAGTTGCGTGTCATGTCCGCACGGTTTTGGTAGTAAACCCCACAAGGCGAATACAAAGGTCTGTCTCGATTTGCAGCCGGTTTCGAGGCGGGCCTTTTCGTGGCAGGTGCGTTGGCTGGTTTGTCAGTTACTTTGCCGCCTAAGATTTCGTCATTGGCGGTTTGGGCGAATGAGGGCGCCGACATCGATAGGAGGAGCGCGAGAACGAAGATTGGCGTACGCATAGCGCGCCTTATATCACCCAGCTGAAAAGAAAGCCATCAAGAATGCGTGCTTCGCACGAGAGGCTCCCGTTAAAAATCCAGCTCGAACTTTGCGCGAACTGAGGTACCGAGGCTGTTGAAAAACTCACCCAGGTGAAGGCTGCCGACGTTGCTCTGAACGTCGCGGGGATTGAAGTGGTTGGTCAGATTGAAGAGGATGACGCCGGCGCGCGCTTTCTTGTCAAGAAAAGGAACGGTAAAGCTCTTGAGGATTGTGGTGTCGAGCGACATATAGATGGGGAAGCGCGCGTGATTGGGCGTGCCGACGTAATTTAGCCGATCGTCCACAAAGGAGAATGGAAAGCCCGAGCGAATCTCCACGGCCGGCATCACCACAAAACCGTGCGGCACTTTTATCTCGCCATACGCCAGCAGGCGATGCGGGATGTCGAAAGGTAAAGTCGCATACACGTCGGGTCTGACTACGAACGCCGGAAAATCACTCAGGATGTTGTCAGATGTATTTAGACTTCCCTGCGCTCTCGACCATACGTAAGAAATCGTCCAGTTGTGAAAGCGGGGACTGTCGTAGAGCGCGAGCAACTGTACCTCGCGGTAACGCGCAATGCCGCTGCTCTTCAGGATCATCACACCGTTACCATTCCTGAGTGGCTGCGGATATACGATTGGCAAGTCCTGCGTATATCGGTGCAGGAACCCCCCGCGCAAGGTCAGGTGTTTAGCTACCCGCCGATCAAGCTGCAGGCTCCAGCGCAGGCTATTAGCATCTTCCAGACGACCGCGAGACACATTCATGTACCGGCGTGGACCGTCGATGACCGTTTGGCCGTCAGGCGCATAGATCGTGACGATTCGCATGGGAAAGTTGGTGGCATTCAACCTAATCGGGATCGGGTTCGTCTCATCATTATCGTCATTCAGACTCTGTAACTCGAAGTATCTGTTAGAAAGCGGACTGCGGTCATAGAACAGACCGATGCCGGCGCGAATGATGGTTCGATCATCGCTGAAAGGCAGGTACATCAGGGAAATGCGGGGCGAGATATCCAGCTGACTTGAGATGTTGTTTTCGTCAAATCGCAGGCCACCTTCGAGCGTAATGCGCGGGTTAATAACCCAGCGGTCCTGAACGAAACCGGCAACCTCCGTCAGCGGGCGATTTATAAACGTCGGCCCGGCAAAATCGATTCGCTTACTCAAGGTCCGGTCTCGCCGCCGAATCTGAATCGGATTGAAATCGAAGCGCGCCGAGAGTCTTGTGTGATCAAATTCGCCCCCAATTCTGAGCGAGTGCTGACCAAATAGATTCAGCGTGCGGAAGAAGTACTGCTCCTGCCATTGCGACCGCGCTGCCGAGCGGCTGGTATTAGCGAAGTAACTGCCGGCGTTCTGATCAGGAAAAAGAATCAGCCCACCCGCGCCTTGGCCAAATACATCGAGGCTGAATGTCTTATACGCGAATAACGACGCGAGGAACGACTGGTTGGGGAAAATTGCCTGTTCAGAAACTGAGAGCAGCTTGCCACGCTGCTTAGTATTCGGGGTCGTATTTGGCGGGTTAAAAGTATTGAGACCCACGAACCGTTTGCGTTCGGGAAAGAAAGCTGCGGCGAACTTGAGGCGGTTAGTGTTGTTGATGGCGACATCGAGCTGCGTGAAAGAGTTGAAAGCTTCCGAGGTCGAATTATCGTGCGGCGGGCTGAGGCTCGGCACATAAATCCGTGAAAACCGGTATTCGAATGCCTGCAGAAAGCTGATGCGCTTTTTGATTAGAGGCCCTTCGAAGGTAATTCGCGGACGGAACGAATCGAGTTTTCCGCCAATGACCGCATGGAAGGTCGGAAAGACTCGCGTGGCTCCCAGCTTGAACTTGTCGCCGCCGGTTCTGGTTTCCAGATTACTTACGCCTCCAGTCGTACGACCAAATTCAGCTGAGTAGGGATTGTCCTCGACGTGAACATTGGCCGCCGCTTCTAAAGGAATATCGAAAGCCAGATTACCGGTAACGGGATCAGTGACATCCGCCCCGTTGACTGTGTATGAACTCTCGCCTGCGCCAGTTCCCTTAATGTGGTCCCGGCCGCTCGCATCGCGGACGATACTGGGCGTTAGCGGCAGCGCGCCTTGATAATTGTCGGCGCGCAAAGGAAGTTCTTCCAACTTGTCAGCGCGGATCGTGTTTGAAGTGACCGTGTCGCCGGCACTCAGCAAGCCTTCCTCCTGCCTGACAGTCACTGCTTCAGTGACTGAAGGTGTGAGAACGAATTCGACTACCAGAGCGCCGCCGGTCACCAGACTGATCTCCCTGGCCGCGGGCGGAAATCCCTGGGCTTGTACCGTCAAGTTGTAGTTGCCGGCAGGCAGATCGCGAAAGGTAAAGTCGCCGGTGGCGCCAGAAGTTGTTCTGAAAGTCGACGCCTTGATATCGCGGTTTACCAGAGTCAGGGTTGCGCCCTGCAATAGCTCAGGGCGAGCGGACTGGCCTGCTGCGGTGACACTGACTGTGCCTTTGAGAGTTGCCGTGACGCTTTGAGCGCGGGCCGTTCGACAAGACGTGACCAGAGCAAACAGAATACAGACGACCAGAAATGGATCGCGTCTCAATCTGATCATGAATGGCTTCCTGAACACTGGGCTGAAGCCGGTTAAGCGAGCGGCTGCCTGAAGGGGTCCCGTTTAAGGGAGAGCGAATGAACGGTTTTGTTAGGGGGCTACAGCTTACTCCAGGTCGGACTGTGACTCAAACCGGCGGCGAATGGGGGTAGCGCCCCAGTTTGGAGTACCGTCTTTAGGCGGAAGGAGACCATTTTGAACATTCCGCCTGAAGGCGGTACTCCGAAACAGAAATTAGGGCACTACCCGCATGGGGAAAGCCTTAAGGACAGCCATCTTATCTTCCTTCTCCCTTCTGAGTGTTACCTATGTCATGATAAGAACTGAAAGCCACGGCTAATCAAACGGCGCACGCATCGCGTTAGCACGACCATATGTTCGGTTTAATCATCGCCGGAATCTTTGTCGTCATTTTTCTGGCAGTGGGCGGCTTTTACCTTTATCAACGCCGGCAACGTCAACGCAAAGCAATCGACGACATCCTTTTTGACGTGACCCCGCTGGCGGTTTGGACGTATTCACCGGAAGAATGGCGCCAGGCGGTTGATGACGAATTGTCGTGGGGACGCGTTGACGATGGACCAACCGACATACGCATTTGCCGCAGCAGTGTCTATTTCAAAAACCAGGCCCGCGAGCATCTGCTGCCGCTCGCGGACGGGACTAGAATCGTGACTTTCGCGGGTTATCTGGGCGGGGAGGGCACACCGCTAAAGTTGCGCACGCGCTGGCGCGTGATCACGCAGGATCAGAACGGCAACGAGCAGATCCATTATCATAAGGAAGACTTTCGCATACCCGTGCCGGTGCGAGAGAAGGATGCGGCGCTGAAGGTGGTCGACTATTTTACAAAATGGCTGGACGACCATATGCAGTTCTATACCAAGATGGTGCCGGAGGACGATCCGATTAGTGTGTTTGGCAAAGACTCGTTTTAAGACTTTTACGGCTGAAAACTCGAGGCAATTCTTCCGACAGCCGTTCGCGAGTAGACGTCAAACGCAGGTGAAAAGCGGGTAGTGCCCCAGTTTGGACTAACGCCTTTATGCGAAATGTCTAAATTGCTCTCTTTCCGCCTAAAGACGGTACTCCAAACTGGGGCACCACCGAAAAAGCGGCGACAGGTCGGCGCCCTGCAACAATGAAATCACTAATTATCTTGCTGTTCATCCTCACGCCTCCGCAATGGACGCTGCAACAGAGCGGCGTCACCGCGCGCCTGCGCGGAGTGAGCGCGGTGAGCGATCGCATCGCCTGGGCCAGCGGCGCCGGCAGCACGGTATTGCGCACTGAAGACGGCGGCGTTAGCTGGAAGAAGATTAGTGTCACCTCGGACAAGGTTGATTTTCGCGACATCGATGCCATCGGCGAGCGGACCGCATATGTTCTGAGCATCGGCAACGGTGCCGCTTCGCGGATTTACAAGACGACCAACGGCGGCGCCAGTTGGACGCTGCAATTTCGCAACGACGACCAGCGCGCCTTTCTGGATGCGATGTCTTTCTGGGATGCCGATCATGGCATGGTCATCGGCGATTCAATCGATCGCCAGTTTTATATCATCACCACTGCGAATGGCGGCCATAGTTGGACCCGAGTGCCGGCAGACAAATTGCCTTCGGCGCTGGAAAATGAAGGCGCGTTCGCTGCCAGTGGCACCAACATAGCTGTTTATGGAAAGAGCGATGCATGGATCGGCCTGGGTTCAGCCGTGCGGGCACGTGTGTTGCGCACCATGGATGGCGGGGCGACGTGGAAAGTATTCGACACGCCACTCCATTCGGGCCAGTCGTCCGGCATTTTCTCAATTGCTTTCCGCGACCAGAAACACGGCGTGATTGTCGGTGGCGATTATCAAAAGGAACAAGACGCGACGGACAATCTCGCCATTACCGGCGATGGCGGCGAGACATGGAAGATCATGAAAGGTCTATCTGGTTTTCGTTCAGTGGTCGCGTATGTGCCCGGCAGCATGATGCTGATTGCACTTGGACCGGCGGGCGGCGACTACTCGGTTGACGATGGGCACACCTGGACGCCGCTTGCCGGTCCCGGCTTTGATACATTCAGTTTTGCCGGAGGATCCAGATTCGGATGGGGCGCCGGTGCTCGCGGGGAGCTTGGCCGGCTAAACTGGTGAAGAGATCCGCTCAAATGAGTTCCGCTAAGAAATTCTCCAAAAAAATTGTCGACGCCATTCATGAAGCAAAGATCCTCGGAATTCTCGCCGGGACCAGGCCACACCGCATTATCGGCATTTGGGCCGTCGTCGTCGAAGGCCGTGTGTTTGTGCGGTCTTACTCACTCAAGCCGCGCAGCTGGTGGCGAAAATTTCATGAAGAGCCGCGCGGCATCATTGAAGTGAAGGGAAAACGGTTCAAGGTGCGCCCGGTGTTTACGCGCAGCGAACGTCTGAAAGAGCTTGTCGATCGCGCCTATGCTGAGAAGTTCCCGACGCCCGGCTCGCGGGTCTTCGTCGAGGGATTTAAGGAAAAGAAGCGACGAGACACCACAACTGAGTTAGTGCCGCTGTAGATTGGCAGTCGTCCCGTGGCGATGGAGTCAGTACCGGGAGCGATAGCGACCGGGTCAGTCGTCAAAATCGGGCAGGTCATCTCCCTGGCCGTTGATTACATAATCAATCGCCTGCGCGATGCTGCGCTCGTTCCACAAGTATCTTTTGCTTCCCTTTTCAGCCCAGGGAGTTGAGTCATGTTTCCAACATCCCTCGGACCGCCTTTGTTTGGTCGCATTTGCTTTGAGAGCGATCAACGCACGTTCCGGTTTTAATGACCCGATGCAGACGACAGAATGAGCATGGTTTGTCCTGATATTCACAGCATACAGAAACCAACGGCGATGCTCACGGGTTGCGCGGATCGCGTGCTCCACTGACTTCCGTTGCGCCGCATCCAGAGTGACCGGCTGACTTTTAAGCACGCGAGTGTTGTGATCATGCCATCGTAGGTTCGGCTCGATGTAACGAGACTTGTAGCGGTTGTGAAAACGATCGATCGAGCCACGCTTGTCACCATGTAACCATGTGCCATATGAACGAAAAGTAATTAGATACGCAAGCGGGATATCAGTATCGTTCCACATCGATCTCAATATCGCATGGCGATCAAGTAACGAATCTTGCAACCCGGTCGCTATCGCTCCCGGTACTGACCTCATTGCTGCGGTCGCCATCGCTCCATATCACCTCCTGATCCCTCGTGCCTTATCTGCATAATCTGTGTAATCTGTGGACTGAATCATGTCCAGTGAACCCAACAAGGTCATCTATTCAATGGTCGGCGTTTCGAAGTTCTATGATAAGAAGCCGGTCCTCAAAGACATTTATCTCTCTTACTTCTATGGCGCCAAGATTGGCGTTATCGGCCTCAACGGTTCGGGTAAGTCCTCGCTGCTGCGAATCCTCGCGGGTGTTGATAAAGATTTTAATGGCGAGACCGTGATCTCGCCTGGCTATACCGTCGGGTACCTCGAACAGGAACCTCTGATTGACGATAGCCGCACGGTTCGCGAGGTCGTCGAGGAAGCCGTGAAGGAAACGGTCGATCTGCTCAAAGAGTTCGAAGAAATCAACGCAAAGTTCGGCGAAGAGATGTCGGATGACGAGATGAATGCGCTGCTTGAACGACAGGGAGCGGTGCAGGAGAAGCTCGATCATGCCAACGCCTGGGATCTTGACTCGCGTCTGGAGATGGCGATGGACGCGCTGCGCTGTCCGCCCGCCGACACGCCGGTAAAGGTGCTGTCGGGCGGCGAGCGTCGCCGTGTCGCACTTTGCCGACTGTTGCTGCAGAAACCGGACATTCTCTTACTCGATGAGCCGACGAATCATTTGGACGCAGAGTCAGTCGCCTGGCTGGAACATCACTTGCAAAATTATCCCGGGACGATTATCGGGGTGACTCATGATCGATATTTCCTCGATAACGTTGCGGGTTGGATTTTAGAGTTGGATCGGGGCGAAGGAATTCCGTGGAAGGGAAATTATTCCAGCTGGCTGGAACAGAAACAGGAGCGGCTGCGGCGAGAGGAAAAATCCGAGAGCGAACGGCAGAAGACCCTGCAACGCGAGCTGGAATGGATTCGCATGTCGCCGAAAGCTCGCCGGGCGAAAGGGAAGGCGCGCATTAACGCGTATGAACAACTGCTCGACAAACAGTCTGAGAAGCGGCGCGAAGATCTCGAGATTCCGATTCCGGCCGGACCGCGCCTCGGTGATGTCGTGATCGAGGCCGAAAAAGTCACCAAGGCTTACGGCGACAAATTGCTGGTTGAGAACATGACGTTTGCCTTGCCGCCCGGAGGCATCGTGGGGGTAATCGGGCCAAACGGCGCCGGGAAGACGACGCTGTTTCGCATGATCACAAAACAGGAGACACCCGACAGCGGCGCCATTCGGATTGGCGAAACGGTGCAGATCGCTTACGTGGATCAAAGCCGCACGCTCGACCCGAACAAATCGATCTGGCAGGAGATTTCCGGCGGCGAAGATACCGTGAAGCTGGGAACCCGCGAAGTGAACTCGCGCGCCTACGTGGGCCGGTTCAACTTTTCGGGTTCAGATCAGCAAAAGAAGGTCTCGATGTTGTCGGGTGGCGAGCGGAATCGCGTTCATCTGGCGAAGATGTTGAAGGAAGGCGCCAATGTTTTGTTGCTTGACGAACCGACGAACGACCTGGATGTGAATACCTTGCGGGCCCTGGAAGAGGCTCTGGAAAACTTTGCCGGCTGTGCGGTGGTGATTTCGCACGATCGCTGGTTCCTGGATCGAGTCGCCACGCACATGCTGGCCTTTGAAGGCGACAGCCGCGTGGTCTGGTTCGAGGGTAATTATTCCGACTACGAGGAAGATCGCCAGGCGCGTCTCGGCGCAGACGCTGCTGTGCCGCACCGGATCAAGTACCGCCAATTGACAAGATAAAGTCAGAACCGGGAGCGTAGCGACCGGGCAATCAGGTTCACTGATCAAGGGGTAACGATTTAATGGGTTTCACACGTCCCGATCTCTTCACCATCCTCACGGGGTTCCCCTCAAGACAAACGTTCACGACTGTGATCGTCTGGATCATTATTATCTTCAACGCATCAACATCTGTGGCTGCCCAGGGCGGTAGCATCAAAGGCAAAATCATTGCGGACATTCCCGGACAGCGGAAGGCGCTCAGTGGTGTCGTAGTGTCGTTGAGCGGCGATCGTTTGGCCGGTAAAAGAACGCAATCCATCAGCGACGAAGAAGGTGGGTACGATTTCCCCGGGCTAATCGCAGGTGACTATCAACTCTCAGTTGAGCTGACCGGCTTCCAGAAATACGAGCAGAAGATCAGTGTCCAGATCGATGCAACAGTCGAGCAGGACATCCTGCTAAAACCGGAAACCCTCAGCGCGACCGTCACCGTCAAGCAGGATCCAACTGACGCCACCAAAACGGATACGACCGCACCGGGGGTGATTACCGGAACCGCGCTACAGGAGGCGCCTTTGATCGATCAGAAGTTTCAGGATGCGCTGCCGCTCTTGCCGGGAGTTTTGCGCGGGCCCGACGGCACTTTGAATATCAAGGGGACTCGCCCGAGCCAAAGCGGCATCCTGGTATCGAGTCTGAACGTGACCGATCCCGTGACGGGCAATCCGGCGATCGAACTGCCACTCGAGGCCGTCGAAACCGTCAACGTTTATTCAAATCCTTACTCGGCCGAGTACGGCAAGTTCACCGGTGCCGTCACCGCCATCGAAACGCGTTCGGGAACCAACAAGCTGCGTTACCTGCTAACCGGGACTTTGCCGCGGCCGCGAATACGCGACCGTCATCTCTACGGCATAGCTGCGGCCACGCCGCGCCTGGCCGTCGGCGGTCGGATCAAAAAGGACAAGCTGTTCTTTTTTCAGAGTCTCGAATATCGCTTTGTCCGCAACAGCGTGACAAGTCTCGAAGATCTGAACCTACCCAGCGACATCAAACGCGAAAGTGTGGATTCATTCTCGCGCCTCGACTATTCAATCAATCCCGAACACCGCTTGACCGTCAGCTTTTCGCTTTTCCCTCAAAAATTTGACTACTTCAACCTGAATACCTTCAATCCGATTGAGACCACCGCGAACTTTCACGAGCGCGGTTGGTTCACAGCCTTCAACGAGCAGGCATCATTCAAATCGGGCGCGTTGCTGCAGTCGAGCTTCAGCGCGAAAGAGTATGACGGCGATATATTCGGCAACAGCGGAGCGCCTTACGTGATCGCTCCGCTACGCAACTTTGGCGGCTGGTACGATCGACAGCGTCGTGACAGCCGGCGTTTTGAAGCCCTGGAGGTGTACAGCTTCGCGCCTCAGAAGTGGCATGGCACGCATTCTTTGAAAGCGGGAATTAACTACAGCCATACGTCGTTCTCGGGGACCGACGTAAGTAAGCCCGTGACGATTGTGCGGGCGAACGGGACGAGGTACCAGTTGATCGATTTCGCCGGCGGCCCTCAATTGGCGCAAACGCAGAATGAGTATTCCGTATTCCTGCAGGACAAGTGGGAGCTGAACAGTCGCATGACGTTCGATGCCGGTCTTCGTTTCGATCGCGACCAGCTCGGCGCGCAGAATAACTTCGCACCGCGCCTGGGCCTCGTCTTCCTGCCTGCTAAATCTGACCGCACCGTGGTGCGCGGCGGTGTGGGTTTGTTCTTTGACAAGATACCTTTGAACGTTGGCGCGTTTGCGCAATACCCGAGCCAGCGCGTCACGACCTTTGCGGCGGACGGCATAACTATCGTTGATGGCCCGCGCCTTTTCCGCAACAGCTCGCCGGAGCGTCTCAGGAATCCGTACAGTGTCGCCTGGAACTTGCAAGCCGATCATCAGTTCACCGCGCGGCTGATGTTACGGCTGGGCTATGAAGAGCGGCATTCACGGCGCGACTTCATCCTTGAACCGCTTGGCTCGGTGAACGAACTGCGGTTGCAGAACGATGGACATTCGCTGTATCGAGAGTTCCAGGCGGTGGCGCGGTTTCGTTTTCAGGAAGGACGCAACATTTTTCTCTCTTATGTACGCTCGCAGGCCCGCGGCGACCTGAACGACTACAACACCTACTTTGGCAACCTGCGAAATCCGGTGATTCGGCCTAACGAGTATGGCCGCCAGCCGTTCGACGCGCCGAATCGTCTGTTGTTCTGGGGCGATTTTGCTTTGCCTCATCGGATTGTGATCACGCCGGTCCTTGATTGGCACAACGGCTTTCCTTATTCGGCCGTGAACGAGCAACAGGATTTTATTGGCGAACGAAATAGCGCGGGGCGCTTTCCGCATTTGTTCACGCTTGATGTGCTCGTCATGAAAGGCGTCGCGATCAAGTTTAAGGGCAAGAAGTATCACGGCCGCGCCGGGATTACGGTCTTCAACATCACCAACCATTTCAATCCTCGCGATGTGCAGAACAACATTGCCAGTCCGCAGTTCGGCGGCTTCTACAACAGTCCCGGGATCAACGCGCGTTTGAAGTTTGAATTTGTGAAGTACTGACCTGATTACATCGGCGTCGCTAATGACAAATAGTCGAAGGACTAATCACTGCCCAAACCGCGCCCGATACTCGCTCGAACTGATAAACGCCTTCACCATCTCAGCCGCGCGATAATCTCCGCCGAACTGGTTCAGCTTATTCAACCAGAAATCGAAGCCTGAAAAATCTGTGTTCGGCGCATCGTCGGGATTGCGGCGGAGGTAACCGAAGTACTGCATCAGGACGAAAGCTCGATTGAATTCGGCGTCGCTGAAATTCTTGTTCTCGGCGATCTTTCGCAACACGCTGCCGCGGGTTTCGAGGCCGGCCATCAATCCGTTTGCCAGATGAAAATATTCGTCGAAGCTCAAAACATTGCCGGCCTGCGCATTCAGTTTGTCGACGTAGGCGGCCGCCGTTAACGTCGTCGGATAGTTCGCTAAGAATTCCGGGGGATAGACAAAGTCATTGGTGAAAGCAACGGTGTTCGCTTCGAGGGTCTCCTGCCAACCCGGGTTGCCGACAATTACTCCTTGCCCGATTTGTTGGGTGTCACGAATGAATTCGCGATAGCGCGGCAGCGCGCGCGGGCGCGCCGGCGTTTCCGGCAAAGAGGCCCGGTAGAGCCGGTACCCCAGAAAACCTGTCTGTGAAACTCAATCGAAAGAAAGAACGCCGCCGAGGTGTCGATGCGTTTTACTTCGCGGCATTGAGCGTTGCTTCGGTTGGCTTTGTCTCAAAGTCAGATCTAGCTCTCTAACCAGAAGTGTTCCGTTCGTGTTGGTTCGTGTGATTTCGTGGATCGTCCTTGTTTCCGACCGAACAGAAACGATCCACGAAATCACACGAACTACACGAAAGTCATTGCCGCGTTTAATCGACTTTTGAGGCAAAGCCAGTGGCCTTCCCAAGCTTCAGAAGTATCATCGTGCTCCAGCTCCCGCCACCCATCGCAAGGCTTCCAGCATGACGTCCTTGGGAATCTCGTGCCGACCGTCAAACTCCCGGAAAGTCACTTCATAGCCGCGCGTTTTCAAGTCGGCGGCGATTCTGCGTCCGCACCGGTCGATGGGCAGGATGTTGTCCCGCGTGCCATGCGAAATGAAGAAGCTCGGCTTGCCCGTGGTTGGGCCATCAACTACGAACCCGGGCGAACAGCCAAGGACGTGCTTAAAGAGATCCCCATTGATAAGCCCCAGCGCGATGGCGTATGTCGCGCCATCCGAGAATCCTCCAATTGCGATCCGCGCGGGATCGATCTCCACCGCATCGAAAACGCGCTCGAGCGCGCTATTCAGAAACTGGACATCAGGCCCAAAGCTGTCAGTAATTGCATCCCAGGTAGTGTCGCGCGAATTGGGGGCCAGGATCGCCACACCCGCTTCGTCAGGAGCTGAATCGAGATACCAGAACATGTCGTCGGCATTTTGTGTGGCGCCGTGCAAAAACATGAGCAACGGCAGCGGCCGGTTGTTGGTTGACTTGGGGAGTTGCAGGATTGCGTCGCGGTCTCGATCGAGTCCGAGATAAATTTGTCTCCCTACAGATGAGCTGCCGAGCGGCGAAGGAGTGGCACGCGCATCCTGCGCATGATCCACGGGCGGGACGCCGGTGCCACTTTTCGGCCGTGCCTTGATTCGCCCGTCACTCGGCAGGTTGGCCCAACTACGACGACAGGCCGCGCCCAGCGCGAGCGAAGTCACCGCGCCGGTGGCGAGAGTGCAGAAGCCGCGTCGGTTTAGGGATTGATTCATTGATCCATTGAATCATTGATCCAATGAAAGAATGAATCAATGGTTCGTTGAGATTCAACCGTCTGCTGGCCCATTCCAGGCCGTCCGTGTCTTGCAACAAAAGATTCTTATCTTTCTTGCAAGAATTCATGCTAGAATCCGCGCCGTTCCTAATAGAGTCGCGCCAAAACTCGTTCACGCAGTGTCGTGACCTCTCTTGAAGCAAGGCGCAAATTGAACTCACTACCGACCTCCCCCAGGGTCGCGAAGTCAAAACCTTGACCCTTCTTCCTCAAAAAGGAGGTTTTCGAAACATGACTCATACCAAGCGCAAGTCTGATCCAGAAGCTTCTACGCACAATCTTGGCTAGGCGGTAGATTTTCGGGCGAGCAGGTTAGGACATTCGCCAGACGGCGTCGTTGTGGAATGCTTGGACACTCTGCACGGCGATTCTCGGTGCTGGAAACGATCGGTTACAAGGACGCGTTTCCTAAAAACGAAAAGGCGTATGACACAGCTGTGGGCTTTCTTAGTTCACGAGGTTCTAAAGTATGTTTGATCAAAAGACATCGTCGATAGTATCGCAGCCGCCAAAATTGCCTCCGCAGCGATCGTGGATGCGACTCTTCAATGACGCACGCCACGGATTTCTCTTAATTGGCTTCCTCTTGCTTTCAATCACGTTTCTAAGCTGCAGATATACGCGATCGGGAGGGCCAACGCCAAGAGCAACCCCGCCACCAGATGCAAAAGAAATCCTCCCAGAATTCCCCTGGCCTCCAAGATCGTCCGCTTTCACAAATATACCTTCCGCGTATGTGATGAACGGGTCAGGGCCAACGGCATTGGCTGACGTTGCCCGGCGACTAGAGCGCGCGTTAAAGCAAGGCGGTTACCAGCAATTCGGCTATTACTCAGTTCCGCGCGGCTTTGCTCTGGTGACGCGTCTTGAGCAATTCAAGCCGAATGGCGCTCCCGCGGATGAGCCCTATCGTTGGTCCCAGCAGATTGCCAACCCTTCGATCTTCAAGATTGATTATTGGTTAACGCTTCTCGAGGGAAAAACCGGCCATTATCGCGTCATTGTGTTTGTGGTCAGCGATGATGATTTCTTTAATCAAACAAACGGCAAAAGGGTGGACGTTAACCAAGCCGAACAGCTCGCCATTAACGGCGCGAATAAATTGCCTGTTTCGTTTGAAGATTTTCCATACACAAACCGACATTGGTGTGCCGCGCTGGTTTACGAATTCGAGAAACTATCGTTGGATCAACCGACGGAATTCAAAACAAACAGCAGCCTAATGGCTGAATCGCATCTGCAGAAAATATTGCCTTACCTGGAGAAACGATGATGATTATGACACTGAGACGCGGAAGGATTGTGCTGGCG
>JBKPEE010000051.1:0-10244 GCA_046728235.1 Acidobacteriota bacterium | reverse complement strand
TTTCGCGATTCATTGACCTGCGTGAACTATGCGCTGCCGGAAAAGACGCATCCATGCTCTGAATGTCACCTAATCGAGTTCGTTCCGCGCGACAAGCAGGACGACGAGATGCCATGTCACTCAATTCCGCTGAACGCCGCCGGTGATACGGTCGACAGCCTCGAAGGCAATCAGCCGAAACTGGAGGAGGCTTTGAAAGAGTGGATGCGCGCGAAGATCAGCGAGATCGAAGCGGACCGCAAGAAGTGGCCGGAATCGGCGCCTCGCTGACGAGAGCAATTGGAGGTGCATCATGACCATAATCTACTTGATGATCGCGGCCCTGGTGGTCGCGGCCATTTACCTGGGCATTAGATATTTCGTGCGAGCCTCGCAAAAATTCGGCGGAGAACGAGTCATCACCTGCCCCGAAACGGGCAAGCAGGCAATGGTCGAGATTGATATTCGTCACGCGGCGCTATCCTCGCTGTTAGGTCAAACCGATCTGCGCCTGGGAGACTGCTGGCGCTGGCCAATGAAAGAGAATTGCGGCCAGGAGTGCCTGCTGCAACTCGACGTGGCAGATGACAATTGCCTCGTGCGCAGCGTGCTCGAGAAATGGTATCGCGACAAACATTGCGCGTTTTGCGAGCGACCATTCGAGAAGATCGATCTGATAGATCACAAGCCCGCGCTGCTTAATCCGAACGGCGTCACCATCGAATGGAAGCAGGTTCCGATCTCAGAAGTGACCGAGGCCATGGCGACCTGTCTGCCGATCTGCTGGAATTGCCAGATCGCACAGGAATTCCGCCGCGAGCATTCGGACCTGGTCGTGGATCGGAGTTTACCGCTGCCACCGCCAACGCATCACACGGCGATTCACAGGTGATTCTGCCGTGACGGCAAACTGTTGAGGTTGGAACTCACTCATGCTGATCGGCCTCTCCTCTCCGCACGCGGGGAGGGTATTGAGGGGGTGGGGTTGCGCGAGGCCGCTACCTCTCCCCTAACCCCTTTCGCTCGCAGAGAGGGGAAACTGCTCGCGACACCCTTATTCCTCCACAATTTTGCGATCTACCTCTCTGGCGTCTAAACTTCCGGGGCCGTGAAAAGACCATTCCGCAATCACGATTGATTTCCATTGAAGAAGCACATCCTGATCTATGGCGTCTGTGGCGGTCTGTTGATTGTGCTGCTCAAGCTCGTTGAGTATCGCTTTCTGGTGATCGAGCGCTCAATCGAGATCTATGGCGGACTGATCGCGGTGATGTTCGCGTCGGTCGGAATCTGGGTCGGCCTGAAACTGACTAAGCCGAAAGAAACGGTGCTGGTCAAGGAGGTTCAGGTTCCGGCACGCGAACCATTCATTCTCGATCAGGTGAAGCTCCAGCAACTGGGTATTACGGCACGCGAATTTGAGATCCTGCAGTTAATCGCCGGCGGGATGAGCAATCGAGAAATCGCGGAAAAGCTTTTCGTAAGTGAAAACACGGTCAAGACGCACTCAAGCCGTCTGTTCGACAAGTTGAGCGCCAAACGGCGTACTCAGGCGGTGCAGATCGCCAAAGAACTAAGGCTGATTCCTTAGTTGCAATTTGGAGTGCGCTGACTTGTCAGCGCTTTTCGTTTTAGTTTTGCAATTCGCACGCGTACGTTTCAGTTAGTAAAAGCGGCGACAAGTCGCCGGACTCCATACATGTTCGCATTTGAGCGCGCCGGAGAGTCTCCAAATAGTCACCCGAAAGTATGATTCTCCTCTGTAAACAGGAAAATCACCCTAAAGTATGACGACATGACGGGTCCATTAACGTAGTTTCGCGGCGCCTTACCAATTCGACTTTTGGAGGCTCTCAAGATGAAAAAGACAGTTCTGGTTTTCGGATTGATTTCCGGCGCGATTATGGCAGGGATGGTGTTCGGCACCTTGCTTTTTGTTACTAATATCGGTTTTGACAAAGCCGAGATCGTCGGTTACACGGGGATGGTGCTCGCCTTTATGCTGGTGTTTTTCGGCATCCGGTCTTATCGCGAGAACATCGGCGGCGGGACCATCTCCTTCGGCCGCGCGTTATCCGTTGGGCTTCTCATTATGTTGATTGCGACGGTTTGTTATGTGATTGCCTGGGAGATTGTCTATTTCAACTTTATGCACGATTTTGTCGACAAGTACGCCGCGCACATGGTTGAGCAAGTCAAAAACTCGGGCGCCGGTGAGCAGGCGATTCAAGCAAAGCTCCAGGAAATGAAAAGATTCAAGGAGCTTTACAATAATCCCTTTTTCAACGCGGCCATTACTTTTCTCGAGCCCTTACCGGTCGGCCTAATCCTGACACTGATCTCAGCAATTATTCTCCGGAAGAAATCCAGGTCCAACGGTTCGCCATCAGGCGAACAAGTGACCGCCGCGGCGACTTAGATCTTCTTCTTAAGAATCAGGACGCTATGCATTTGTCAGTTGTCAGTTGAGAATGGCCCGAATCCTTTTCGCAAAGTCCGCGCTGTCGGAATCGCTGGTTACCAGTTCGATTTGATCGGGATGAGTGACCGCCAGGCCCAGCTCAACCGCGCGGGCAATTTGTTCCGCAGCTTGGATTGCTTGAGCGCTTTCGACGCGTAGCGTCGGCGTGACTGTAGCCCGGCTTTTTAACGCCGGGCCCCGGATCCGCAGCTCATCCCGTCGCGTCAGCGACGGCCGAACAATCGCGCAATTCAAGCGTCGCTGACGCGACGCGGTAACTACGACACCACGCCTAAAGGGGCGTTAGTTGCTGTCAGTCAGCCATGTAACTTTTCCGGTTTCGAGTGAATAGACTCCGCCGACGATCTTCAGTTTGCCGTGCGCCACAAGTTCCGACAGGATTGGCGTTGATAAGCGGAGCTGTCTCACCACCAACTCGACATTAGTCTTGACTGCGTTAGCTACCGGATCACCCGGTAAACCGCGACTTTTTTCTACCGCCGGCTTGATCAGGGTCACCAGCGCCGCAATGTGACCTTCGGGTGGACCACCCTCGACCGCTGCCGTTACCGCGCCACAGCGTTCATGTCCCAGGACCACGAGCAAAGGAATGCCCAAATGCTCGGCCCCGTACTCCAGACTGCCAATCTCAGTATCTGTGGCGACGTTGCCGGCCACGCGCACGACAAACAGATCTCCGAGGCCCTGATCGAAAATTATTTCGGGCGGCACGCGTGAATCGGCGCAACTAAGAACCTCGGCGTGTGGATGCTGTCCTTCTGTCAGTTCGCGCTGTCTGGCCGCGTTCTCATGCGGATGCTGATACTGATGGCGCGCGTGGTGCTCGTTACCAGCTTTTAGTTCCGCCAGGGCCGAATCTGCCGATACGGTGGTTTGAGCCCGCCCGCCGGTTCCGGGGAAGGTCGCCATGACGAGCAGGAGAATTACGATGGCCAGCTTAAAGAGGCGATTCATGATTAGCCCTTTCACTTATGTGTCGGCGGAGCGCCCGGAAGCACATATCTAAACGACAAATACAAAAAGTTAACCGGCGCCCCAATTGGTTGGCCGGCCGCAACAGACCACGGATGCCGCACCACATATGAGTATTGCGACATGAGTTGTAAAGCGCCGTAATTCGGATCACGCCAGAACGTGCGCGTGTATCCCAGGGTTAACTGTTGCAATGAACGATTGTGGTCCAAAGATGAAGCCGGATAACCATATCCGACAAGCTTTCCATCCAGATCAACCGTGGCGCTGCGGTAGATGTAGGCACCGCCGTAGTACCCATAGAAGAGATGGTTAGGTGACGCCTCGTATTCAAAGCCGGAAACAGTCGACGCTGAATGAACGAGTGACGGTTTGCCGTCGGCATTGATGATCAGATCCGGTCCTAAGCCAAAGATCCATCTGCCGCCGCCGTTGCTATAGAAGCCATTGGCGATCAAACGAAACTTCCTGAACGCTTCATAATTAAGTCCGGCTACGATTCCGCCGCCGGTTGCATGATGTTTCGTTTGATCCGCCGAGTTGAAGAATCGAAAGCCGCTGAGCAGTCCGCCGATTTCGAAATGCAAATCGCGGCGACCGACTTTGGGATCAAACGCGAGCTTAGCGATGATATCGGGATGAAGGTTGGGAACGCCGAAAGTCGACCCACCAAGATTCAGCTGGGGGCTATACGAATCTACCAACGCTGCCGGCAGAGTGATTTGACCCGCGCCGGCTGAGCCGCCTCCGTATTGCTCTGCCGCCTCGAGCGATACGCCCAGCGTCACCGTTCTGTTGGCGTGATAAATGACGCGGAACTGCGGATCGCGCGCCCAGGTGAGACCGACCTGAATACTTGGGTCGATGTTCTGCGTGGCAAAAATATCGGACGGTATCGGCGAGAGGCCTTTGCGATTAGGCGTCAGCAGGCTCCATGATTGTCCGCCGAGAATTTCCCACCTCTTTTTTCGGGCATCTACCCAGAACAGCCTCATCCTAATGCCGTTGCTGTTGGTAGTCACAGGCACATTTCCCGGAGCAAAGCCAGCAAAATCGGTCTCGATGAATCCCAGGACGTCGGCACCGCCGTGATGAGCGTCAAGGCGGACACCCAACCGTGAATTTTGGGCGGTGAACCTGAGTTCTGAAAGGTGTCCATTTGTGGTATCAGGGTACGGTGAACTGGCGAAGTTGGTCCCGACGCCGCTGCCCACATTCCGATCGCGAATGATCGTAGTCAGATCGAGAAAACCATAGGGCGTCATCGATACCTTTCCAATTCGCACAGTCAGCGGCGACGCTTCCTCGGTCTGAGTCCGCCGAATTGGTTCCGTTGCTGGTGGTTGGGCCGCCGCCACACCAGTGGCGCCATCCGCTGTTTCGACTTTAGCAGGCGCCGGTGCATCGTTCCTTACAGTCGTTGCAGCTAACTGAACGTGCAGTGCCTGCTCAATTACTTTCCTTTGTTCCTCGAGCATCTGCTCGAGCCGTTCAATTCTTTTCTGTTGATCGGCAACAGTTGTTTTCAGCTTGTCGATCTCGGCCTCAGTTGAAGCTGTTGTCGGTTGAGGCGAGTTATCACTCGGCTGAGTGATCTGGCTATCTGCGGTAGAAATGGCTTTCCGTGAAAGTTGATCCTGTGCGAAGGTGTTGAGCTGAAACAGTATCAGGGGCAGAAGGCTTCCGAAGGCGACGAGCAGACCGGCCGGCCTGGCATGCTGCCGACAGGATCCGCGCCGCCGAAACGACAGACGTAGAGAATACAATTTGACCTGCTTTCCGAAGAGGTCCAATCAGTTGGTCCAGCGCGTGTTTTTGCGGATCTCTTCTAAGGGCCAGCGATTTTATCCCCTAATGAAGCGGGATTCTAGTGACACGAATTTAGTGCGGTAACTGTTAATTCTGACAGGAAATTTTGCCGCCAATGCCGCTCAAGACAGCCACACCGCTCACGAAAAACCAGCTTCGAGGTTTTGCCGCAGCCTGGGGCGGCTGGACGCTTGATGGGATGGATTCGTTCATCTATGCGCTGGTGATGGTGCCGGCGCTCCGTGAACTGCTGCCGCACTCAGGAATACCAGGCGATGCGGCAAATACAGGTTTTTACGGCGGCTTGCTGTTCGCGCTCTTCCTGGTCGGTTGGGGTATGTCACTTGTTTGGGGACCAATCGCCGATCGTTTCGGTCGCGTGCGCACGTTGATGCTCACGATCGTCTGCTATTCGGTCTTCACTTTTCTCGGCGCGGTGGCAACGAACGTCTGGCAGTTGGCAGCCTTCCGCCTTTTGGCCGGAGTTGGCATCGGCGGCGAGTGGTCCATGGGTGGAACGTTTGTCGCTGAAGAGTGGCCGGAAGATCGAAGAAAGATGGCCGCCGGTTTGATGCACACCGGGTATTACTTCGGAATTTTTCTGGCAGCGATCGTGAACTATGTCGTTGGCGCGCGCTTCGGCTGGCGCGCCATGTTCGCCGTTGGCGGCACACCCGCGTTGTTGGTGGCGTTCATCCGTTATGGCGTTACCGAGCCAAAGCGATGGCAAAACAGCAGCCGCTTAACGATGTGGCATTCGAGCGCCGCGCTTTTCTCGCCGCTTTATCGCCGGCGCACCTTGCTCAATTCGACCTACCTGCTAGTCTCGATCGCCGGATTGTGGGCCGGCTCAGTCTATGTGCCGACGGCAATCAACTATCTTGCCACCAGGTCAGGTTTTGGTTCTGTGGAGGCGACACAGCTCGCGTCGTACGGAACGATGTTGCTTTCAGCCGGCACAATCATCGGCTGCGTCATTTTGCCGATCCTCGCTGAAAGATTGGGCCGGCGCGTGACCCTCGGCATTTATTTCGTGCTGATGTTTGTCTTCATCGCGCTCAGTTTTGGGTACGTCTTCTACCTGAGTGAGCATGCGTTGCTCTGGTTCATGGTCTGTCTGTTTTTTCTCGGCATCGGCGGCGCGAACTTCGCGATGTATACGTTGTGGCTGCCCGAGCAGTATCCGACCGAATGCCGCGCGAGCGCGTTTGCCTTTTCGACTTCCGTGGGACGCTTTGCCGGCGCGGGTATTACATTTCTGGTAGGCGCAGGCGTCGCTCGCTGGCACACGATTGGTATCCCGGTAGCGCTTACTTCAGTGGCTTTCATCGTAGGCCTCCTGCTGCTGCCTTTCGGCAAAGAGACAAAGGGCGAAGTGCTGCCGGAGTGACTTTTCGGAGTGCGGCGACTAGTCGCCGCTTCCAAAGCGCTGACAAGGCAGCGCACTCCATAAGGCCATTAATGGAATGTCAGTACCACCTGCGTCAGCAGGTGGGATAAAGGTCTCCTTTAACCCATCCGCTGACGCGGATGGTACTGACTCCAATCCATTTGTACGTTTTGCGCACTTGTTGGATTAACAAGACCGTAGCACCCTTAACACATGGAACTCGAACCGATTAGATCGCCCTTAACCTTCCTCGCGCCGCTCATCGCTGGTGAAGAGCTGGTCCATCTCAAAGACTACGAATCATGGTGGCGGACTGAAGGTATGCGTATTTCAGAGTCAATCGATCGCGCCGGCACTCCTCACCTGCGCATGTTCGATCAATTCGGCAGCCGCACGGACGAGATTCTCTTCCCACCTGACTACTGGAGAATGCTGCGCAAGGGCTATGAAGCGGGAGCACTGTGGCGCGCCTGCGAAGGTAATTCGCTCAAGCTGCATTACCTGCTTGACTACGTGACCTGTTTCTTCGATGCGGGCCTCGGCTGTCCTTACATCGTTTCATTGTCCACGACTGTGCCGTTGAAAAAATATGGCTCGCCCGAGCTGCAGGAAAAATTTCTGCCGCATCTGTTGCGTCGTGACGCCAGGAACTGGCAAGGCGCAACCTGGATGACGGAAGTCAAAGGTGGCTCTGATCTCGGCGCAAATGTCGGGACAATTGCCCGCCGGTCAGAACCGCCTGCGGTAGCGGGCGGGCACTGGCTGCTCAATGGCGACAAATATTTCGCGAGCAACGTCGGCGCGGAATTGGCGATTGTGGCCGCGCGTCCCGAAGGCGCTCCGCAAGGGCCAGGAGGTCTGGCACTCTTCCTCGTCCCGCGGTACCGGTCAGCACCGCCGGCGGCAGCGGGCGGGCCTTCCGAGCACCAGCTCAACTACTTCATTCGCCGCCTCAAGCCCAAGATTGGTACCCGCTCAGTTCCCACCGGCGAAGTCGAACTGCGCGACAGTGAAGCTTACCTGCTCGGCAAAGAGGAATGGGGCATCTATCTGATTCTCGAATCGCTCAATCTGTCGCGCGTGGGCAACATCGTCGGCAGCGTGGCTTTGGCCCAACGCGCACTGGCTGACGCGCTCACCTTTGCTGAAAGTCGCGTGGCCTTCGGCAAACCGATTATCGAACACCCGCTTATGCGCCGGCAGCTTCAGGAGCATCTCACCGAGCTGGGTAACGCGCGCGCCTTGATGTGGGCCGCCGTCGAACTGCTGGACGAAGTCTGGCAACAGACACCGCCGTATTCGAATCGCTATCACCTGTTTCGCCTGGTTACCCATCTGGCGAAGTATTGGACGGCTGAGCTCGCGGTGCAGTTTGCGAAGTGGAACATGGAGGTGCACGGCGGCATGGGCGTGCTGACAGAGTACTCAGCAGAACGTTTGCTGCGCGAAGCGATGATTCTGCCAATCTGGGAAGGCACTCCTCATCGCCAGATGCTCGATGGCCTGGAGGTGATCGAGCGCAAGCGCGCCCATGAGCTGCTGTTCGATTACCTCGGCGCTAATGTCGACCAAGATGAATGGCAGAACATCTCATCGCGAATTGAGCAGCATTTGCAATTAGCAGCAGCCGAGAAAGAAGCCGGCATCGAACCTCTCTTCCGCGACCTGGCGATCTTTACCGCGCGGACGTTGGCAAGACAGCACCGCCTGCCGTAAGTCTCGCTTAGGTCGGGGTTGTGGGACAGTCTTCGAAGACGGGATGATATTTAAGAACTGAGACCGGCATTCTCGCCAAACAAGTTTGCTAAATGCCGCAAACATAATAATCAGGCGTCGAAAAGAAAATCAACAATTTTTCGCTGAAGCCGTAAATGGGGTTCATAGACTGCTAGAGTAAGCAGAGCGCGGGTCAGCAAGCCCGAGAAAGCTTGCCCCGCATCAGCATGGCCGAGCCATGGCGAATGGGGTTCGCTTTGGTGCTACTCCGAGCAAAACTTCAAATTGTGGCGCAACATTCGTATCGGGTAAAATCTCGCACCTTAGCCTGCTCGCCTGGGAATAATTCCCCAAACTCCCGCTGGAATATGCGTAAAAGCCCACTTCCTTTTGGAGAACGGCTCTTGCTATCTCTCTGGCGCGCCCGATTAGCTTTGCGCACCCTGAGCGTCGGCTACTTCTCTGAAGATCGCGGCGTTGCCTATAATGCAGTCGCGATGGCGGCTGAGAAGAAGGACAAAACCCTGAAGAACTACAAAGAACGAATCCTCGTCGTCGATGATGAGAAGATGATTCGCTGGTCGCTGGGCGAGGCCCTGCGTGGCTGGGGATTTATGCCCGTTGAAGCCGCCACCGCCGGCGAAGCCATGACCGCCTTTGAAGCCGAAACGCCGGCAGCCGTGCTCCTCGACATCAATCTGCCGGATGGCTCGGGACTCGACGTGTTGCGCAAGATGCGGCAACGCGAACCCGAAGCCGTAATCATTATGATCACGGCTAACGTGCTGGTTGATGAAACAATCGCGGCCCTGCGCGGCGGGGCTTATGATTTCATCGGCAAACCAATCAACCTCGAAGAGTTGCACGTCGCGATTCGCAACGGTATCGAAGCCAGCCGCCTGCGTCGCGAAGTAAATCTGATTCGGCGCGAACGTTCGCAGCAGTTCAGCTTTGATCAAATCATCGGCAAGTCGCCGGCCATCCGCGAAATGCTGGCGATGTCGCAAAAAGTTGCCGAGAGTGAAGTATCGTCAGTTCTTTTGCAGGGCGAGTCCGGGACCGGCAAGGATCTCGTCGCCAAAGCGATTCACTATCATTCGGATCGCGCCGAAGGGCCATTTGTGGCGATCAACTGCGCGGCTTTGCCCGGGACGCTGATCGAAAGCGAGCTCTTCGGATACGAGAAGGGCGCGTTCACCGACGCGAAGGCGCGCAAGGAAGGCATGTTTGAGCAGGCCGAAGGTGGCACGCTTTTGCTCGACGAGATTGGCGAACTGGAATTGAGCCTGCAGGCAAAACTTCTGCGCGTGCTCGAAGAAGGCGCGTTCCGTCGCGTAGGCGGACTGAAAGACATTCCTTTCGACGCGCGCATCATCGCGGCGTCAAATCGGGACCTGAAACGCGAGAGCGAAGCAGGACATTTCCGGCTCGATCTTTACTATCGCCTGTCGGTAATCCAGATCGACATTCCCTCGTTGCGCGAACGCGGTGACGATGTCCTGTCACTGGCAGAGTATTACATCGAGTCGTTCGGCGAGCGGCTGCGCAAACGTGTTACCGGAATCTCTCCGGAGGTGGCCAGGGCCTTTCGCCAGTACGATTGGCCGGGTAATGTGCGCGAACTGCGGAACGTGATTGAGCGCGCCATGATCCTGGAAGACGATGAAGTGATCACCATGAAGTACATTCCGAACGCCGTGGCCGGCCGGCTGGCGCCCGATCGCGGTCTGTCCGACAACCACGGGCCCGAAGTCTTCCACCTGCCTCCGGGTGGAGTGTCACTCGATGAAGTCGAAATGTCTCTGGTGCGTCAGGCGATCGAGCGCAGCGGCGGCAATCAAACCAAGGCAGCCGAAATGCTGGGTATCTCGCGCGATCAGCTGCGCTATCGTTTGA
>JBKPEE010000050.1:0-6933 GCA_046728235.1 Acidobacteriota bacterium | reverse complement strand
GAGTCGTCGGCAGCGTCAGATGTGTATAAGAGACAGGCCGTCGGTCGATTGGGCCAGGTAATAATCAGTCTGGAAGCGCGCGCCCGTGGTGTCGTTGCGAGTGTCATAGAAGGCCACGTTAACTTCACCGTTAATGGGATCGACTGACATCCAGTGATTGAATCGATCCACCGGAAACGTAAACTGATCCGGCACGTGAATAGGACTGGACCAGGTGGCGCCGCCATTATCGGAATACGAGAGGAAGATGTCGGTCACATTCGCCGGCGTCAGATCCATCCATGAACAATAGATGCGGCCGCGATGCGGACCGCTGGAAACATCCACGCCCAGCGACGGATAAACCAATGCACCCCGAAATGATTCCGCGGGAATGCCAATGTCAAAGGGCAGAGTCTTTGCGGAGACAGTGACCGGAACGCCCCAGCTTCGACCGGCATCGAACGAGCGATTGAAAACAATTGCGTTGGCTACGTAGTCATTCCAGGCGACGTATAACTCGCCGTTTGGTCCCACGGCTGGTGAAGCACCGATCGAGCGTCCCGGACCCGACGGATCATCCGCGCGAGTTACTGAGAAGTTAGCTCCGTGATCTGAAGAAGTCGCGACGCGCACGCCGCCGCCAATCGATCCGCCCGACGCGGCATCCCAGGCAACGTAGATGTTATCGCGCAGGGCACTGCCGGCATTCGTGTCGGCAGTGATCATTGGCTTGTCGTTAAAGTGGTTCGTTCCGGTTTCGAAAGAAAAGAAGTTCACCGAAGGATAGCTCTTGCCGCCGTCAGTAGATTTCGCCACAGCCATCTCGGTGCCATTAATTCCATTTCCGTTACTGAAGAAGACTACGATGTAGCTGTAGAAAACATTACCTTGGCTGTCGAATGTCAGCGAGGGATCGGATCCGAAATCGATTCCGTTTGCGCCCTTCGCCGGCGGCAGCGGCAAATCGACGCCACCCCAACTACTGCCGCCGTTCGTCGAGAAATAACCACGCATGGGGAGGCGGAAGATTTCATTTGAACCGGCGGCCAGAATCTTCGGCCTGTTCTGATTGAGGGTAATGAAGGTCTCGCTCTGCGGACCGCATTCATTCGACACGTCGACATTGCCGTTTACCGTTGTCGATGAGGTAATGAGCGGCGCCGCATCACCACCATTGTCGCGAATGAATTCATACTTGGTCCACCAGGTTGGATCCTGCGGATTGTTTTGTGCCGAGACTTTGGCCGGCCTGGTAGTGACACATAGACTCAAAGCGATTAAGCCGGCAAGACCCAAAACCATTAAGTAATGTTTGCTATTCATGACTTTCTTCCTCCTGGCAGATGCAATAGATAACCTGGGAACAAAGCTAATGCTGGCGACAAATCTTATCGCAAGTCACACACGCGCAAAAGCAAACCCTTGGGTTTGTCAAAGCGCGCCTTCAATCAACCTTTTCAATTCAGAAAGGCCTTAGAGTACCGACTTCAGTTGGCATATCACTAAGCGAACGAAGAGCCCAGTCTGAAGTTGATGCTTTGACAGTGGCCCGATTGACAAACTTACTTCTTGAAAAGGTCAGGATTATCTTTTTGGATCTTCTCTGCCTGCGCGCCAATATTATCGGCCTCTTTGGAGAGCTGATCGACTTTTGCGTTGTTGGAATTCGCGCGAATGACGAAACTCGATCTATTGGTGCTCTCAATCAAAGCCTGCGGGGTGCCTTTGGCTGTATCGACCATCTCCGCACGCTTGTTATATTCCCTCACTTTCAGAATCAGATACTGCTTGAAGTTGTCGTTAATCTGAAGGCGGCTCGCCTCGTCATACTTCTGCGCCGCCTCTTTGCATTTCTCGGCGGCCTTATCGTAGGACGCGACTGCTTCTGCAGCCCTGACGCGTGCTTCCGCCAGACGTCGGATATCCATTTGCATTATTTGGTTTTTCTTGTCTTCCGCATCAGCGGCAAATTTCTTCGCCTCCTGGACGGCCGCGTTCCCTTCGTCGACCAGCTTGTTTGCTTTGTCTGTATCGTTGCTCATGCTACCGCCGCCGCGACAAGCCAAAACCACAAGGACCAGAAGTGATAGGGCCACCAGACTGCGTAGGTATCGGGGATTAGCCATTTTTTTCATCCTTTCAGTTTCTCGAAGTCGAATAGCGTTTGGTTCTTTATTAGCGCGCCTCGCGCACCAGTGAAACGCCGTTTAAGCCAGCGGCACCGATTGCCCTGCCTGCACGTAGGCATGTTCGTAGAGCAGCACCCCAATCAGCGCCGGCACGGTGCCAGCCACGCCCACATATACCGAGACCGGTCCCCACGCGTTGGCGATGTCTAAATGACCGGCAATCACGGTCCAGGGCAACAATCCGCCCAGTATGCTCAGCAAAAGTCCGCTCCAAAAGAACCTGGCGAAGCGGCCACGCGCCAGCTCCCAATTTGCCTGTCGAGCATGCGCAGTCGTATGAGTGAGCGAGACCTCACCCCAGATCATCAGCACGTGTAGCAGGCTGGTTACGGCCAGAAGCCATAGCAGCGGAGAAAGGACGCTACTCGGGCAGACAAAGCAAAGGCCGCCTGAGTTTGACGTTTCCGTCCAGGCTGCGAACGGCAACAAAACTGCAGCGCCCAACAATAGAGCCTGCGTCAAGAGATGCGCCGGCAGCAGTGAACTCTGCCAAAGATCCCGTGCCTTCGCCTGAGCAAACAGGTACGCGGTATACACCGCGGTCAAAACCGAAAGCGGTATTCCGGCGACTGTCAACCAGCGATGGACAGAAACTGCCAATTCATAATCCGCTGCCGTGAGGCTAGCGAAAAAATGTGCCGCCAGGATCAGGGTGTAACCCGCAATAATAAATGCGCCCCTCACCAGCCAGCTACGCCATTGTGGCCTGGTGAAGATCATTAGGAATCGCGCGGGATGCTCAAGATCCCAAATCAGTAAGAGACCGGTGGCGACGAGAAAGACGCCGGATACGACCGGAGTGATCCAGCTAAACAACGCATTCAACGTCATAAAGCCGAATACAAATAGCAACGCCGCTACCAGGTAAACTCCGCTCGCAATTCCCTTGGTCCACGTGTACAGACTCACCCGCCAATCCCAGGGAATCGAATGCGCCACGTCATAGCTGAGCAACGCGGCGGCTGAGGTGTTGTTGAAAGTTGGATTGCCTGAGACAACGTGCTCGCTGGATTCGCGCTGTTCGCTCCACATGAAAAGTCCCGCTTCAGGCCGGCGCGCGGCGAGCGGATCGAGCGTCGCCTGATGGGCGCCCTTGTAAAAAAGTTTCGGCAGCGTTTCTTTCTCCGGCCGCCGGACGTTGACGGGTTCGCGATTAACGATCTGGGCCACATACGACGACGGATCATTCATGTCGCCGATCAGAATTGCCTGTGTGGGGCAGACGACCACGCACGCGGGCTCTAACCCCACGTCGATTCGGTGCGCGCAAAAGTTACATTTCTCAGCCGAATGATCTTCCGGATTGATGAAGATGGCGTCGTACGGACAAGCAGCCATACAGGCCTTGCAGCCGATGCAGATGGATTTATCAAAGTCAACGATTCCGTCCGCGCGCTTGAACATAGCGGCAGTTGGGCAGGCCACGACACAGGGAGCATGCGCGCACTGATTACATCGCGTCACCTGGTGCGCGCGCCGCACTTGCGGAAACACACCGACATCGACGTGCTTGACATAGGTACGCGTCACGCCGATGGGGACAACGTTTTCAGACTTGCAGGCGGTGGTACACGCGTGGCAGCCGATGCAGCGCGTGTGATCGATTACCTTGGCCCATTGCAAACGATCGTCGCGCGATGTTGGTTGCTCAATCATTTGGTCCGAGTGTCGAGCGGAATCTGAGGCCGCAATATATCACGATGAGTATCGGTGCAGTTAGAAGGTGGCCCGCGCATCCGGCGCCTGATTTACGGGCGCGACGCCCGGGCCGCTTCGCCAACGGCGCGCGGACCGTTACCATGCGGCTGCTTGGCTAAGACGCTCAGGCGATAGTAAAGTCAAAAGTACTCTCAGAAGACCTGCTTGAAGGAACGGCTCATCCAATATCTCTCGTGCCCGTCGTGCTCCGGCGCAATTGCACTCGCGTCAGCTCCGGAACGAGATAGCCGTGAAATCATTACGGGAGGACTCTCCTGCTCTTCGTGCGCCAGGACATGGCCCATCATTCGGGGCGTGCCGCGTTTCGCGGCCCTTGAGGAAGTCGAGCCGGAAAAAGCCGCAACGGCAGAGAAGTTCGGCTGGCAGTGGCAGCACTTCACTCAATTCGACCAGGAATATGAAAAGCAGTTTCTCGCTTGGATTGCGCCGGTGACCCGGGAATTCTTCCAGGACAAGGTTGTGCTCGAGGGCGGCTGCGGTAAAGGACGCCACACGCAACTCGCGGCGCAATTCGGCGCGCGAGATGTCGTGGGCATCGATTTGAGCGCAGCCGTCGAAACCGCGTTCGCAGCGACGCGCGATCTGCCCAATGCGCACATCGTGCAAGCGGACATCTACAACTTGCCGTTCGGCCGGGTCTTTGATTACGCATTTTCAGTCGGCGTGCTCCATCACCTTCCGGATCCGCGGGCCGGGTTTAAGTCGCTCACCTCAAAAGTGAAGCCCGGCGGCCACATGTCGGCGTGGGTGTACGGCGCCGAGAACAATGAATGGATCATACGTTGGGTTAACCCGATCCGTAAGCGGATCACGTCACAGATGTCTCCAAGGTTGCTGCTTCACCTGTCAAAAATACCCGCCGCAATCATGTTTACCGCCACCAAGACTGTCTACGGCCCGCTCAACCGGTCACCCCGCGGCGCTGCGATCGCGCGTCATCTTTTTTATAACGATTATCTCAAAGCGATTGCCGGATTCGGGTGGCGAGAGCAACAAACGATTGTCTTTGACCACCTGATAGCGCCCACGGCGTTTTATATTCCGGGCGATGAATTCACCGATTGGTGGAGGGAAATCGGCGCTTCCGACGCTGACATTAATTGGCACAACAAGAATAGCTGGCGCGGCTTTGGGCAAATTCCCTAGTTTCGAGTACCGCCGTCTGAGCGTGGTCATACCACCTAACCGCCCTAAAGGCCCGACGATATGACAAAAATCGTTGACGCGCATTCCCTCGGCTCGTTATGATGAGTTCGGCTCAGCCTTGCCGGAGGCGCCTCAAATCTCTTTCGGTTCTTGCCCAAACCCCTCTCGAAACATTGGTAGCAGGCACTTCACGGGCGAAGTCTTTCGACCGGAAACGCTTCTGTCAACTATTTAAGGAACTACTTCAGGACTCGGTGTACTATGGCTGTCAAACTTGATGACCTGCTGGTTACTGCCACGGCCCATTTTGCTTCGGACCTGCATTTGAAGGTCGGTTCATTTCCGGTCATGCGCATCGGCGGCGAACTGCATACGATCGCGGACGCACCGCGACTGTCGCCGGACGATACGCTCGACATGGCGTTCTCGATTATGTCGAACCGGCAGAAACAGAAGCTGAAGGAGAATTCCGAAGTCGATATTGCCTACAGTGTGGGCGGCCTGGGCAGATTTCGCGCGAACATTTTTCAGCAACGTGGATCGGTAAGCCTCGTTTTGCGAGTGATTCCCGATCAAACCCAGAATATCGCGGGGCTGGGGTTGCCGCAGGTTGTCGAACGTATTTGCGAAGAACGGCGCGGGCTCATCCTGGTAACGGGCGCAACCGGATCAGGAAAATCGACTACGCTGGCGGCGATGATCGATCGCATCAATTCATCGCGTTCAGGCCACATCGTCACCATCGAAGATCCAATCGAATTCCTGCATCGCGACAAGAAGGCGTTTGTCACGCAACGCGAAGTGGAAGTCGACACCCGCTCGTTTGCCGAAGCTTTGCGCGGGGCACTCCGTCAGGATCCGGACGTGATTCTGGTCGGCGAAATGCGTGACCTGGAAACGATCGAGACCGCCTTGACTGCGGCCGAGACAGGCCATCTCGTGTTGTCGACCTTGCACACCCTTGATGCCACCGAAACGATCATGCGCATCGTTTCTTCCTTTCCGTCGCACCAGCAAAAGTCGGTTCGTATCCAGCTGGCCGGGATCGTAAAAGCAGTCATTTCAATGCGTCTGGTACGCGCCGCTAAAGGATCGGGACGAGTGCCGGCGGTAGAGGTCCTGGTTTCGACCGGATTGATTCGCGACTACATCATCAACGAAGAGAAAACCTATTTGATTCGCGAAGCGATTGCCAACGGCGCGTCGCAATATGGCATGCAGACCTTCGATCAATCGCTGTTCACGCTTTTGCAATCGCACCGTATCACCCTGGAAGAAGCGGTGCATAACGCGACCAACGCGGATGAATTCAAGATGCGGGTATCGGGTATCACCTCCACGGCCCAGGCGATTAAGGCCGAGGGGACCGTCAAGGGAGCCGAGCCTAAGCCGCAGGCTGAGAAACTTGATCCCGAGATCGTGAAGCTGTGATTTGGCTCAGTGCCGGGAGACCAGGTCGCTAACGCTCCCTGGACTGACTCTTTGCCTGCTGCCAAATCTGCTCGAGGTCATCAATCGTCACGTCTGCAAACTTCCGCTGCTGTTCGCGCAGCGCGTTCTCAATAAAATTAAACCGTTGCCGAAACTTGCGGTTGCTTAACTTTAAGGCGGCCTCAGGCTCGACATTCAGCCGGCGGGCGATATTGGTGATCACAAAGAGCAGGTCACCGATCTCTTCGCGCACGTGGGCGTGATCGGCTTCGTTGTTGGTCTCAGCGTGGGTCGTAATCGCGGCGCGCAATTCGTCAAGCTCTTCGTGCATTTTCGCAAAAATCTCTTCGATATCTTTCCAGTCGAAACCCACCCGCGCGACTTTGGTTGAGATCTGATGGGCCTCCATCAGCGCGGGCGCCCTGGTCGAAACACCGTCGAGAATTGACAGCTTCTGGTCCGTCCC
>JBKPEE010000049.1:0-36280 GCA_046728235.1 Acidobacteriota bacterium | reverse complement strand
GCTTTGCGCAGGCCCACGTTGACCGAGGTGAACCCTTTACCGACCGGAGTGGTGATGGGCCCCTTAAGTCCAACCTTGTTCCGCTGGATCGATTCGATCAATTCGTCCGGCAAGGTCTTCCCGAACTTGTCCAGCGCTTGTTGTCCGGCGATGTGCTTTTCCCATTCGATCTCGACTCCGGACGCATCGATGATGCGCACCACCGCGGCAGCAACTTCCGGCCCGATGCCATCGCCCGGAATCAGTGTGATACGATGCTTCATAACGCGGGAGTCAGTAGACAGTAGTCAGTAGTCAGTAGTCAACCTCATGCCCACGCATTCAAATCGATTCTCGGGAAATTCAGAAGTAGTCGTTATCGGCGGTGGCGTAGTCGGTCTGGCGATGGCGCGGGCCCTGGTCCTGCGAGGCCTGCGCAATGTGACTGTGATTGACAAGGATGACCTGGGACGCGAGGCGTCCTGGGCCGCCGGCGGTATCCTCGCGCCCCAGGTTGAAGCGGACGCAGCCGATGATTTCTTTCATCTCGCTCAGGCGAGTCGTGATCTTTATCCCGACTTTGCCAGGGCTTTGCGGTCTGAATCCGGCATTGACGTGGAACTCGACACCACCGGGACGCTTTACGTTGCTTTCACTGAGGAGCAGGAAATCGAGCTTCGCCGCCGTTACCAGTGGCAGCAAAGTGAAAGACTCGAGGTGCAGTCACTGACGCGTGACCAAGTGCGCACACTGGAACCGAGTCTGGCCGAGGATGTGCGATGCGCGCTGAGGTTTCCGAATGATTTTCAGGTTGAGAACCGGCGCCTGGTCGAAGCTCTGCTCCTCAGCAACCGGAAGTTGGGTGTTTCGTTGATCGATCATTGTGCCGCGAAGCAGGTTACCGTCGCCGCGGGACAAGTAAGCGGGGTGCAGACCTCGCAAGGATTTATCGGCGCTAAGTGTGTGGTGATTGCCGCCGGCGCATGGTCTGCGACGCTGGATCCTTGCGGGATTTTAAAAGTCGAGCCGGTACGCGGACAGATGCTTTGCTTTCGCAGCGAGCCGCAGTTCGCTCGTCATGTGATTTACGGGGCGAGAGGTTATTTGATTCCGCGGAAAGATGGACGCTTGCTCGCCGGCTCAACCAGCGAAGCTGCCGGATTCGACAAACGTGTAACTGAGGAAGGCGTTGCGGCAATCACGGCGATGGCCCTGGAAATTGCGCCGGACGTGGCCAAGCTTCCATTAATAGATACCTGGGCCGGATTCCGTCCTCGCGCACAGGATGATCTGCCGGTGTTGGGAATGTCAGCTAAGATTGCTGGACTCTGCTATGCGACCGGTCACTATCGCAATGGAATTCTGCTGGCTCCGATCACCGGAGAACTGATGGCTGAAGCGATCGTGTCCGGCAACGTACCCGGACTGATTAGGCCGTTTTCGCCGGAAAGATTCAGGGCCCTCGCGTCAAGCGCGTGAATGACTGGAGCGCAACCGTCTCGGTTGCAGCGTTAGCAAGCGAGGACGCTTGCGCTCCAGTCATTTTTGACACCTCTGCCTGTGTGCCATAACATTTCGAACAGTCTCTCCGTAGCACTGGCGAACGCGCGTCACATGAAACTGTTTTCCTTCCTCCTGGCTTTTATTTGTTATTGCTGCTTGGGGTTGTGTGTTCCGGCTCAATCTAACGGTCCGAAGAATTCAGACAGCGGGCAAACAGGAGAAGTAACGAACCTGTCTTCGGGTGTTTCCGATACCCGGTCAGCCTCGCAGCTCTTCGCGGAGGCTGACAATTATGCGCGCAAAAAATTCGCAGCTCTCGAAAAGCAGAAGGTACCTTACGACGCGCAGCTCAAGCTGAAAATTGAGAACGAGCAGCGCGACCTGGCCGCCAGATACGCAACCTTATTGACGGCGCGCAAGTTGAGCGGGACGGACATTTATTACCTGGGTTTGCTTTACAACCTCGCCGGAAAATCTGACGGTGCGTTCGACGCCATGCAGCGCTTTTTGGATGGAAATCCGACTGTCACCGGCGAGCCGGCGCAGAACGCCCGCGCGATTGTCGTGATTCACGAGGCGAAGAGAGGCGCCCTGGCTGCCGCCGAAGTGCGCCTCAAAGAATATGCTGACAATCAGCCGCAAGTGCCGGATGATCGATACTCACTGGAAAATTGGATGACCGCCGGTTACTTCAACGCGAAGGATTATAGCCAGGCTTTGCCGCACGCCAAACAACTGTGGATGACCGCGAGAACCGCAGCCAAAGATAAGCCGGCGTTTGCGCGCGACGCGATGCTGAATGAAGCGATGCTTTCACTTTCTGAGATCGATTTAAGGCTCAACAAGAAAGAGGATGCCATCGCAACGGTCCAGGAGCTGCGCGGACTGGCGTTGACACTGCCGTCAGGGAATCTTTACAAATTAGCGCTGCGGCGATTGATCCAGATCGACCCGGCTATCGATCTGTTTAAGAATGTCGAGGAGCTTGCGTCCGCGACCGGCGCGGCGCCCGATATCTCGGCGCTTGAGTGGATTGACCGCCAACCGGCGAAACTTTCCGACTTGCGCGGCCAGGTGGTGCTGCTTGATTTCTGGGCCACCTGGTGCGGACCTTGTCGAGCAACTCTGCCGCGTTTGGAAAAAACTTACCGCACATATAAGGACAAAGGCCTGGTTGTCATAGGCCTGACGAATTTCGAGGGGCATGCTGAAGGAAGGTCCCTGACGCGGGCGCAGGAGCTGGATTACCTGCGCGACTTTAAAAAGCGGTTCGGGGTTTCGTACGGCTTTGCCGTTTCGGAACAGGGACGGAATGACCTGCGCTATGGCGTGTCGAGCATTCCGACGACCTTCCTGCTTGATCGGCGCGGTGTGGTGCGGTTTATCAGTATCGGTTCGAGTGACGTGGAGGCCGCGGCCCTGAACAGGATGATCAAGAAACTGATCGAAGAGCCGGCGCCGGTCGCGACTGCGAGAAATTAACTGATGCGTTCCTTCATCTATCGGGCGCATGTGTGGTTGGCGTTGATCGTTGCGGTTCCGGTGCTGGCGTTCACATCGAGCGGTTTGCTGTATGCCTGGCCGAATGCAGTTGAAGGCGGGAAAATTGAGAGTATCGACGCAACGCGAGTTCACATTTCACCGTCTGATGCTTTGGTGAAGGCCAACGAATTCGTGGGGACTCGGCTGCCGGTCACGGCCTTGACACTTTTGATGCGCGACGGGCGGCCTGTCTATCAGGCGGTCGGCGGCATGGGCGCCGATTCTTTGCTGATCGACGCCGAAACCGGAGTGGTTATCAAGACGCCGCCACCGCGGGCGCTCACGCGGTATTTTCGCCAGGCGCATTTTTATTTTTTCGCCGGTGCCTGGCAGGTGCCCTTGCTAATCATCGCTTCGGCCCTGGCGGGTTTGTCGGCAATGTCAGGTTTGTATTTGAGTTTGACGCTGCGGTTTGGGAAACTATTGCGGCGAAGTTAATCCATGCAAGTATCCCTCTTTAATATCATCATTGCGTTTACCGGCGGCCTGCTGTCCTTTCTCTCGCCGTGCGTGCTGCCGCTGGTTCCCGGTTACATCTCATTGATGTCAGGTGTCAGCATCGATCACCTCAAAGGTGTAGGCGCCACCAGTTCGCGAAAAGCAGTAATCGCCAATTCGCTAGCTTTCAATGCGGGCTTGTCGGTGATCTTTCTGGCCCTCGGCGGCACTGCCGGACTGGTCGGCGCCACGATAATCAACAACGTTTGGGTGCGAGTCATCGGCGGTTTGGTAATCATCGTCTTCGGTCTGCACTTAATCGGATTGCTGAAGATCAAGTACCTCTACAAAGATACGCGACAGTTCTCGAATGAAAAGCCGCATGGGATGTTAGGCTCGTTGACGCTCGGGATTGCCTTTGCGGCCGGTTGGACGCCGTGCATTGGCCCCATCCTGGGCGGCATCATCGGGTTGGCCGCTACCAGCGGTGGTTGGAAGGGCGGTCTGATACTTTCGGCCTTTTATTCGGCGGGACTGGCGGTTCCTTTTCTGGTAACCGGGCTCGCGATTAATCAGTTTCTCGGCTTCTATTCAAAATTTCGCCGGCACCTGCACAAGGTCGAAGTCGTTTCCGGAATCATTCTGATCCTGATCGGGGTGCTGGTAATGAGCAATCGCGTAACGTTGCTGGCGAGTTCCCGATTAGCGGGCATCATACCAAGTCTCGAATCATGGTTGCACTTCCGCGGGGCGGAAGCGCCGCCGCCTGCGAAGGCGCCGGAACAGTCATATGCGGCGGCTCCCGATGTTCAATTCACGAAGCTTGACGGCAGTGCGTTTCGGCTCAACGATCTGAAGGGCCGCGTCGTGCTCCTGAACTTCTGGGCCACCTGGTGTGTGCCCTGCCGTAACGAAATTCCTTCATTAAGCGCGATGCAGAAGGATTTGGATTCGCGCGGGCTGAGTGTGATTGGCGTTTCATATGATGACACCGCCGATCTCGTGCAGGAGTTTCAGAAGGACATCCCGCAGACTTATCAGATTGTGCTGGGCGGACGCGAGGTAGGATCCCAATTGCCCGCATCGCCTTTGCCAACCACCTACATCATCGATCGGCAGGGACGCATCCGGGAAAAGATGATCGGCGAGCGCACCCGTTCAGCTTTCGAAGCCGTCATCAAACCTTTGCTCGACGAAGGTCAAACGACCGCGCAGAACTAAACGAACTTTCTGGGGTAACACGATGAAAAAACTGCTGCTGATTTTGTCTCTAGTGTTTGGGGCTGCCACGATTTTCCAGGCACAAAACGGCCACGAGTATTCTCCCCTGGTTGAGAAAACGGTCAACTATAAGAACTGGACACTTAACGATCTGGCAAGCAATAAACCGGCCAACCTGCGATCTCTGATGGCCGGAAAGAAGCTGGTGATGGTCCTCTACTTTGCCCCCTGGTGTCCCAACTGGAAGAATGAAGCGCCCGTGGCCGCCAGCCTCTATGACAAGTACAAATCGCAGGGGTTCGAGATCATCGGTGTCAGTGAATACGGATCGCGCGACGATGTGAAGAATTTCTTCGGATCTAATGGCCCGCCTTACCCGGTAGTGACCGAGTCCGAGTCTCGCGAAGATCGTGACAAGACCCCGCATTATGGTTACCGGCAATTAACGGGTGACACGAGAAAGTGGGGATCCCCTTGGAACATCTTTCTCGATCCGGCGAAGTGCAACTCCGACGGCGATGTGCTGACGGAAAAAGCGTGGGTGGTGAACGGCGAACTAATCGAAGCCGACGTAGACAAGTTCATCCACGATCGCCTGGCGGCGAATCAGGTGATTGCGCCTTGTAAACAATAAAGTTTGGAGTCCCGCCTACAGGCGGAATTCATTGTCGGTAACACCGCCTGAAGGCGGTACTCCAAACGCGTGAACTCTGAACTCGATCACAATTCTCACCTCAGTCTCAAGGTAACAGCCGAAGCAGCAGGCGAGCGGCTCGATGCGTTTCTGGCCGCGCGCGTTGAAGGGTGGAGTCGCGCGCGGCTGCAGGATTTGATCGAGGAAGCCGCAGTCCTGGTGGATGGCCGGACCGCAAAACCTGCCTACAAAGTTCGCGCCGGTGATTGCATCGAGATCGAACTGACGCTCCCACCTGCGGAAGCCTTCACGCCGGAAAACATTCCCGTAGCCGTTATCTATGAAGATGATGATTTGATTGTCATCAACAAGCCGGCCGGTCTGGTCGTGCATCCGGCCGCGGGCATCTCGCACGGCACCCTCGCAAATGCGCTCGCCTTTCATTTTGAGCAACTGTCGACCAGGGCCGGCGTGGCGCGGCCCGGTATCGTGCACCGGCTTGATAGAGGCACATCCGGTTTAATGCTGGTGGCGAAGACCGAAGCTGCGCACGAGCATCTCGCCGGCCAGTTTCGTGCTCGTAAAGTCTTCAAGTCCTATCTCGCTTTGGCGCACGGGCAGGTTGAAAAACGAAAAGGTGAGATCGATCAGCCGATTGCGCGTGATCCGGGAAGTCGCGTCCGCATGGCCGTCGTGCGCGGTGGCCGCCCCGCGCTTTCGGTTTATCGAGTGCGCGAGTGTTTTGATCGCTTTACCCTTCTGGAGGTGGAGTTGAAAACCGGCCGCACTCATCAAATTCGTGTGCATCTTGCCTGGATGAAACACCCCGTCGTCGGCGACGAAATTTATGGAGCTGGGCGCGACAAGACGATTGCGGATGCGGAAGTTCGGCGGGCGGTGTCAAAGCTTAACCGGCAATTCCTGCATTCCGCTGAGCTCGGTTTCAGGCACCCAGCCACGGGTGAAGAGATGAAGTTCAAGGCCGAATTGCCGGTTGAACTTTCTTCCCTGCTCCAGCTGATTAAGAGCAAAAGCGGGGCGGTTTATTAGTTTCGCTCACGCCAGACCTGCGCGAGTTTGACACCCTATCGCCGGCTGCCGCAAGATACTTTCATCCCCTCAATCCCTCTTAATCGATCGGCATTCAACGTCGATCGGCATTCCCCTGTGTGAGTTTTGCAAACCTTAATACGACGAGAGGAGTCGGGATGTCCAAGACTTTCGTAACAGGGCTTTTCAAAACGCGCGCCGCGGCAGAGGCAGCGGTCGATGCGGTGATAAAGCGAGGTTATACGCGCGATGACATCAGCGTGTTGATGTCAGATGCGACGAGGAACAAAGAATTCGCGGTGCAGACCAGATCCCATGCCGCTGATGGGTTGGGCGTAGGTGGCGCTATTGGAGGAACAGTGGGGGCCGTCCTGGCGGCCATCGCCGCCGTCGGGGCTTCAATCGCGATCCCGGGCTTGGGAGGACTGGTGGTCGCCGGACCGATTGCGGCCGCGCTGGCAGGCGCTGGTGCCGGCGGAGCAACCGGCGGGTTGATCGGGTTGCTGATCGGCACCGGTATTCCGGAACACCGCGCAAGGGTCTATGACACCGGTGTTCGCGGCGGCGGTATTCTCCTCGGAATCGAAGCCAAGACCAGCGAAGAAGTCGACAAGCTCGAGACCCTGCTGGAAGACATCGGCGCCGAATACGTTCGCGTGGAATGACCATTCGCTGTAGCGGCCGTGATGAGCACGGGCTGTAGGTCATGACGCCTACAGCCCCTACAGCCTGGACGCTATTCCGGATTTCGGTAGCGCCCCTAATTTCTGTTTCGGAGTACCGCGCTCAGGCGGAACGTCTAAATTGGTCCCCTTCCGCCAAAAGGCGGTACTCCAAACTGGGCACTTCCCGGATTTCACATCGATCGCTGCTGATTAGTTAGCGCGATTCCCATTTTTTCCAGTGTCGCCTTATTAAGCGTGCCGGTGACCTTTAGACTTTCCGCCTGCTGATATTGCTTCAGCCCGGCACGAGTGGGGTCGTCGAGTTTTCCGCTTTGCTCACCGCCGTAGAAATTTCTCTGCTTCAGAATACCCTGCGCCTGCTTGATCTGATCGGTGGTCGCGCGAAAAACCGGACCTCGACGGGCGCTGCTTTTCGTGCCGGATTTGTTAGTGCCCTTAGGGCTCGTATTCGAATTCTGAGCCGAGACGGTTGTCCCAAAGGCGAATACAAGGCAGACTACGACCCAAGTGAGACTCTTCATTTTTATTCTCCTGAAGTTAGGGCGACCAGGCGCCCAAAGTTGAAAAATCTAAGCCAGATTCTGACTGACGCCATCATATGTGGCCTGTCAACCATGATCAGGAAATGCTCTATACTTTAGAATAGTTGAGGTTAGCTGCGTTAGGCGGATGGTTGCAGCTCTCGATACCAGGTGGTCAAAATCGTTGGCAATTATTTAACAACCTGCTATTATGGCTTCGCGGACCCGCGATCGTCGCTCTCACACCTGCCGCACCTAAGCTGAAACAACGATGAAGCAAATCCCCCTGGTCGTATTCACGCTCCTATCGATTGGCACTTCTGTGTTCGCGCAACGGACGGATTACTCGTTTGACAATTTTGACGTCCGCAATGGCGTTAAGGCCGTTGAGCCTGTGCTACCGGCAAAGAGAGTCGCCGGCAAATCACTGAAACCGGAAGCCAGAACGACTCGATCCGCGAAGAACAGTTCAGCCCCCATGAACTCTCCATCCGCACTTGTGGTTCCCACCGTGCTTACTTCGGGTTTGAGTCCGAACCCAATGGTCCGCAACGCGGGCGCCGCCGCGCTTCGCGGCTACACTACCGGCAGCGCGGAAATTGACGGTTACCTGATTCAATCCGGAACAAATAACGGCGTAGATCCTCTCCTGCTTTACTCCGTAATGCATCAGGAATCGAGCTTCAAGTCTCGCGCGATTTCGCCCAAAGGCGCGCGCGGATTGATGCAATTGATGCCCGGAACCGCGATTCGCTATGGCGTCACCAACATTTTCGATCCCAGACAGAACATTGAGGGTGGCGCGCGCTATCTGCGATTCCTCCTGGAGCATTTCGAGGGGGATGTGAATCTGGCGCTGGCCGGTTACAACGCGGGCGAAGGCGCCGTGGAGAAATATGGTTGGCGCATTCCGCCGTATGCTGAGACGCAGGAGTATGTGAGGCGAATCTCGCGGCGTTATTCGCTGCTTCAGGATCCCAACGCAGCGCTCTATGCACAGCCGGTTAACCGCACACAGCTTAGCCGTCTGCAGGCAAAGGATCCCACTCCGTTGACGATCTACGAAAGAACGGTTTCTACTGTACGGCTGCCGGATGGCAAGCTGCAGTTGATGAGTCAGTAAATCGAGGCAGCTCCTGAGGTGGCGAGGCGGACGTCCCGTGACGCCCGCCTTTTTCATTTGGCGTCCCAGCGTCTTTTAGTATGATGACGCAGATTCACGCATCTCAGACGCTGCCGCCAGCGTATACAGCGAAGAGGTCAACGGTCCAATGCGATGTCCTGAGTGTGGCGCGGAACTAAATCCCAACAGCCGGTTTTGTAATCAATGTGGAGCGGCGACGCGCGATCCCGAAGAAACGAGGATTGCGCGGCAAGGATCCGCACCGATTGTGCAGTACGGTGATGACGAGGTCGACAGAGTTATCTTCACGGTTCGACCGACAATGCTCTTCATCAAACTGGGCTATGCCGCGGCCGTCCTGGCCGCGATTCTAATCACCGTGCTTTTGAACATGGTCCGTTTCATCGATATCCCCTGGTACATCTCACTGCCGGTGGCGTTGAGCCTGCTATTGATTCCCGCCTTTTACCACCTGAAGCGAAACATGGTTCGTTACACGCTGACCGAGTCGAAGATCGAGATCGATCATGGTTTGATTGCCCGAACGACCCGAAACATTTTGCTCGCGAAGATTCAGGATGTGACAGTCTCGGCCTCGATGCCGCAACGAATCCTCGGCTTCGGTGACGTAGTGGTTGATAACGCCAGTGAAATTGGCGGCACCACCACTCTGCACAACATCAATGATCCTCGTCATCACGCTGACCTCATTTTGCGGCAACTCAGGCAGTGGCATTAAACTGATCCTATCGCGGAGCCGGGCTTTGCCTCAAAAGTTCGATTAAACGTGGTAATGAGTTTCGTGTAGTTCGTGTGATTTCGTGGATCGTTTCTCTTCGTTTGGGAAACAACGACGATCCACGAAATCACACGAAGCAACACGAACGGAACACCTCTCATAAGAGAACTAGATCTGATTTTTGAGGTAAATCCGCGGAGGAGGAAACATTTCACCTGTTAGTGGGTTCTAAGTAAGTGGATGAGTCTGCATAAGTACAAGGCGAACACGCGCTACACTTCGTTTATTCTTTTTATCGCGCTGACTCTATTTGCGGTTCCTGGAATTACTGCCGTCGCCGAGCTGCAACCCGCAGAAATCGGAGAGAGTCTTCCACCCAACTTGGGCACCTACCATCAACTGCTCTCCATACGACCGCTGGTGACGCTCGCCAAGGATGGCATTCTTGAGCCGCGATATTTTGCGTCAGCTCCAGACGGAACCGCCCGGCGATTTATTGGCGCAGAAACTGAATACGAATCTGCGGATGGTCAAAAGCTTCTGGTTGAGCTGGTTCGCGTTCCGAACGACTCGGGTGCTTATTCGCTATTTACATTGGTTCGAAAAGCAACTAACGACAGCGGGAAAATCGTTGCCGCCGGTGATTCAACAGTGGGCGCAGCGAGTTTCTCGACTCGATCGGGTGTCGTCTTTTTCGAAGGCGCGACTTTTGCGCGCGTGACGAATGAATCTTCGGAGAATTCCAGGCCCGCGCTTGAGTTGGCGCGACTATTGGCAGCGAACGTTGACAAAGGTGAAGATGACGTTCCAGTTCTCGTCAAGCATCTCCCGAATTGGGAAACAGAACAGGCGACTGCTGTTTACGCCGTCAACGACGGCCCATTGCACGATGTAATTTCCAACCAACCCATTTTGCAGGAAGTTAATTTCGAAGGCGGCACGGAAGCCGTGGTCGCAAACTACGGACAATCACAACTGGTAATCGTGGAGTTCACCACACCTCAGTTTTCGGTCGATAACGACTCACGCATTTGGACGAAGATTGCGGAGCTGAAGAGCCAGGGACAGCCAACGCCCAGTGCTTATCGACGCGTAGGCAACTACTCGGTTTTCGTATTCAATGCTGCGGACGACAAGACCGCGAACGCGTTGATCGATCAAGTCAAGTATGAACAGGTGGTGCAATGGCTGGGCGACGATCCTCATTTATATGAGAAACTGCAAAAATATTTGACGCAAACTTCAGCGGGAGTCTTGGTCGCCGTACTCAAGAGTTCCGGGCTGTCTCTCGTTTTATGCCTGGGCATTGGTGGCTTGCTCGGGGCACTGCTTTTTCGCCACCGGCGAGCACAGCGCGCGGCGGCTTATTCGGATGCCGGCGGTTCGATTCGTCTTAATCTGGATGATTTGACCGGTCCGGCAAATTCGACTCGGCTTCTCCCGCGCGGTGAGCAGACTGAGCACGAGAGAAGGTGATCCACGGAATTCATGCGGACGAAGTAAGAACCAAAAGTTTGCGCCTTGGCTTTGCCTCAAAAGTCGATTAAACGTGGTGATGAGTTTCGTGTAGGTCGTGTGATTTCGTGGATCGTTTCTGTTCGTTCGGGAAACAAGGACGATCCACAAAATCACACAAAGCAACACGAACGGAACACTTCAGACCTGAGAGCTAGATCTGACTTTTGAGGCAAAGCCCTGCGCCTTCGTCATCTCGACGGTGTCGTTACGTTGATATCGACTTTGTTGGACTTGCCGCCAAATAACCCAGCTCGCCAGGCGAAGAAAGCTGCCACCACTACAATTATAAAAATCACGAGCACGGCTACGACGCCGGCACTGCTTCCGCCACCACCATTGTCACCCATTGCAAAGGCCTCCATTTTTTATGGAAGAGTTAAATTCGTAACTGCCAACGTGTCACGGCGAACTACGCGGTGCTGCCGGCTGCTGAGAAGACTGAGGCACGGCGACATTGACATTAATGCGCGTGCTCCGGCCTCCAAAGAAACCTCCGCGCCACGCGAAGAACGCCAGCACGATAACGATCACAAAAATAACGAGCACCGCGACCACACCAGTGTTGCTGCCACCCTCGTCGGCCATATCAATTCCTCCCGGGGGAGTATGACTATTTGATTGTTGAGGGCTGGGAAAGCAGGGGAAGTTAATTCAGGGGTTGCTGCATTCAAATTCTTAGCACAGCGCCAAACAGAAAAGCAAATGAGCAACAAAAAAGCAGGTGACGACGGACTTTGTCACCCGCTTTGTTGATACCCCACGTTCAAGGTTACAACCAACTTAACGACGTCGAGGCTTGCGTGGCCGGCTACGTTCTGTCCCCGGTTGTACGTCGCCGGGTTGTACTGTGGGCGTCGGCTGCGGAGGTTTAGCTCCCGGCGGACACAGCCAGATTTCAATGAAATCCTCGTCGCGATATCCACCATTTATGAACACCAGTCGTCGCACGTCGACGCCGCGTTGTATGGTCAGATAGTCCATGGCGCGTTTGGCGAGTAAATCCGCTTGTCCGGCCCGGCTGTTGCGACCCGCGTAGACGATGGCGTGCGCCGTCGTATCGGGTGAGTTTTGCAACTCAACCGCCAGGTTATCCAGACGCGCCTTCGTATCGTCGAAAGCGATTGACGGGAATTGATCGAATTGACGGCATTCAATCGGTGGCGGCGTTTTCGCTATTACGGTCGTGGATGCCTGAGCGTTGGCGCGGCAGGCAGGATCGCGCGAGCCATCATCGACCACGAGCGTTGCCGTTACGCGTTGGTTGCCAAGACCGGTTGAATCAACGGTGATGGTTCCGGTGCCGCCGCCGCTGACAATCCGAGCTGCCCCAGGTGACACAGTCCAGGCATAGTTCAGTGGCGCCGATCCGGCGTAAGAGACATCCGAAGCAAACGTGATCAGATCGCCGTCATTCACGGTCGTTGGCGCAGAGACATTAACCGGGAAGGGGCAAGGCGACTTGTTGACGGTGAACTGTTTGGGATGATAGTTAAGGTTAACGCACACTCGGCGAGACTCAACGATATCAAAATCACGCACCCAGCGTTCGCCGTTCGGCATATCGATTTGGACGGTATGATGGCCGGGCTGCAGCTCGATCACGCGAACTGTCTGTGATGTATCACCCTGGGGCTGACCATCGATTCTCAGGGGGAAACCGCCGGGGTTCGTTGACAGTTCAAGTTGGCCGTACTTTACCTTCTTCTTTTTACCAACCGCATACGCGTTGTTCGAGGTGCATACAAGCGCAAACGACAATCCGACAAGGAAAATGATCGCAGTCTTAAACAGTTTCTTGTTTGGGCGGAAAGCCATGAAGTTTTGAGGATTCATTATTCGGCCTCCCTTTTTGATTCGGCGTTCTTGGCGGCTCGATTCTTTTTATGACGACGACGAGCCGCAGCCGTGAGTGTGACAATGCCACTGCCGAACAACAATAACGAAGTAGGCTCAGGTACCGGAGGCGGAGTTGGCGAGCCAAAACAGTTAACGCAAAGTGGATTGATGTTGACGCTGGGCGAGGGCAACGCTGTCGGATGATGATGATGCGTGCACACGCCTGTGACGCAAACGAGCGGAATCAATGCGAGAAAAGGCCACCACGGAATCCCTCCGGCTGCGGGAATCTCACCGCAATCGCAAATGGTGCCATCGACCGAGTCCTGGGTGAACACCTGCACATTGCTTTGCGGCTGTTGCGCCGTCACTTCGATGCCGGAAGTTAATGGATCGGTCGCAATCGCGGGTGTTACAGTACCGCCCGACGACGTGGACGGATTCTGGGTCCTGGTTGTTGGGTCCTGCAACGCGGCGGGCAGCCTCAGCTGCTGGATCTGGCCCCCGCCTTGCAAATCGATCACATTGATGACATCACTGAACCTAATGGGACCGGCCTGCGTCGGTACGGCAACGACGAGCAGCAGACCGATCATAGTTGAACATGTTCGGATAAACCGAGTTCTCATTAAATTAGGATCCCCCTCCTCGAGTCTTACGGCAGTAATTCAAATGTTCTTCCTGCGTCGGGGGCCACTCGAAGTCGGAGTTGTACGATTACAATTCGCTACCAGCCTATAATACACTTTTCGTAATATTGCCTGCTTAGGAAAGACCGCTAATCCTCAGGTTATTCCAGTTTGTGCGCGGATTCCGCGGAATTTTCCGACCTGGAAAGGCGGGCGATGCTGTGTCAGCGTCGCCCGCGCCTCCGGTGAGTGCCACAGCGGTTATTCCTGACTTGCTGTGGCTTCGGCGTTATGGCTCTCGTCGCGAAGCACGGCCTTGCGTGAAAGCTTGATCTTATTGCCTTCTTTGCCAATGCACTTCACGAGAATTTGCTGCCCTTCCTTCAGTTCGTCGCGGACATCGCGAATCCGTCTGTCGGCGATTTCAGAGATGTGCAGCAGGCCGTCGGTACCGGGAAAGATCTCGACAAAGGCACCGAAATCGACGATCCGGCTGACGGTGCCGACATAACTCTGACCGATTTCCGCTTCAGCCGTCAGCCCGCGAATACGGTTAACAGCGGCTTCCGCGGCCGCGCCGTCAGCGGTCGCGATGGAAACCGTACCGTCGTCTTCGACGTCGATTTTCGCGCCCGTCTCCTCGACCAGCGCGCGAATGACTTTTCCGCCAGGTCCAATGACGTCACGAATCTTGTCCGGATTGATTTTGATTTTGATAATTCGCGGGGCGTGGGGCGAGATTGCCTCGCGTGCTGAGGGCAGCGTCTGCTCCATCACTCCGAGAATAAACAGGCGGCCTTTTCTTGCCTGTTCCAGCGCCTCAGCCATGATCTGTGCGTTAACGCCGGCGATCTTAATGTCCATCTGCAGCGCGGTGATGCCTTCGTGGGTGCCGGCAACTTTGAAATCCATATCGCCATAATGATCTTCGGCGCCGGCAATATCGGTCAGGATCGCGTACTTATTACCTTCCATCACCAAACCCATGGCGACACCGGCCACCGCCGATTTCATCGGCACGCCTGCGTCCATTAACGCCAGGGTTCCGCCACAGACACTGGCCATCGAAGAAGAGCCGTTCGATTCCGTGATGTCTGAAACTATGCGAACGGTGTAAGGGAACTCGGTGTCGTCCGGCAACGCGGCTTCGAGCGCGCGCCGCGCCAGGGCTCCGTGTCCGATTTCGCGGCGCGAGGAAGAGCCAAAGCGGCCAACTTCGCCGACCGAATACTGCGGAAAGTTGTAATGCAGCAGGAAGCGTCGTTTGACCTCGCCCTTTTCGAGGTCATCCATAAATTGCTCGTCTTCCTTGGTGCCCAGGGTTGCAGTCACGAGCGCTTGAGTTTCGCCGCGTGTGAACAGGGCGGAACCGTGCGTGCGTGGTAGCCAGCCGACCTCGCAGTTTATGGGACGAATCTCTGAAAAGCGGCGCCCGTCGGGGCGGCGGCGCCGGTTCAAAATGTCATCGCGGAAGATCTTCTCTTTGAGATGATCGAACGAAACCTTGGCCATGACCCGTTGTTCGAGCTGATCTTCCGGATATGACTCGACCACTTCCTTCTTCAATGCGTCAACCGCCGCATAGCTGGCTCGTTTCTCCTGGTTTGATGTGTCGAGTGCCGCGCGCAGACGTTCCGCGTAATTGCGTTCGATCTCACCGATCATTTCCTCGTTCAGGACCGGCGGCTCGACCGGACGTTTTTCGATCTCCAGCGCTTTGTACAGTTCCTTCTGCCAGCGACATAACCGGTTGATCTCCTTGTGCGCGAGCATCAAGGCTTCAACCATGATGGCTTCGGTCACCTCATGGGCGCCCGCTTCGACCATCACGATCGCTTCTTCCGTCCCCGCCACGATCAGATTCAGCCGCGAATCTCGGCCTTCGTCGTAGGTAGGATTGACGACATAGCGGCCGTCGACCAGGCCGATGCGCACGCCGGCAACGGGAGTCGAAAAGGGAATGTCCGACAAGTACAGGGCGCATGACGCGCCGGTGATGGCTATTACATCCGGATTGTTGTCTGGATCAGCAGATATAACCGAACAAATAACCTGTGTTTCGTTGCGATAACCATCGGTGAACAATGGCCGGCAAGGCCTGTCAATAAGGCGGCTCGTGAGCACCTCTTTTTCGTTAGGCCGGCCCTCGCGCCGGAAATAATTTCCGGGAATGCGCCCGGCAGCGTAATTTGCTTCGCGGTATTCAACGGTCAGCGGAAAAAAGTCTATGCCTTCGCGTGGGGTCGATGCGCCGACCGCGGCGCACAAGACCATGGTATCGCCGTAACGGACCACACATGATCCGTCGGCTTGCTTGGCAACGCGTCCGATCTCTACGGTCAGATCGCGATCGCCAACCCTGATTGATTCTTTCAAATATTTCTTCACTGTCATTTTTTATTTGTCTCCTTCTGACGACCGGCGGGAAGCGCCGGGACGCAGCGTCTCATCCGCTGCGATTTTTGGAGTGCGGTGGCAAGCGAAGCGCGACACCACTTTGGTTTCGCTCAAGCTTAGTATCTAAAGCGCCGTCGTCGCTGCCCTTTGCCAGCGCACTCCAGAAAATAGAGAAGGCGGCAGAGCCTGGCCGTGAAGCTCTTGCCGCCTTCTGATGTCGTAAGGCAGCCCGCGTCGTCTTTGGTCCGGTATCACCGTCACGTTCGGCTCGGAACAAGCTCTTCGAAAACGCGTGCCTTTTCTGAGAGAGTCGAAGATTCTCCTGTCGAAAACCTATTGCCTATCTTCGCAATCCGAGGCGTCCCACAACCTCGTGGTAACGCTGGATATCAGTCCGTTTCAAGTAATCAAGCAAACTGCGACGCTGTGAGACCATCTTTAGCAGCCCGCGCCGCGAATGATTGTCCTTCTTGTGTGTCTTGAAATGCTCTGTCAGTTCGTTGATTCGCTGGCTTAACAGCGCGATTTGGACCGGGGCTGACCCCGTATCGGAATCATGTGCTCGAAAGTCGGTAACGATTTTTTCTTTTGCTTCTCTTGCTAATGCCACTGCTAAAAATGGCCCTCCTGGACCGCAGTAAGGCTGTAAATACAGCAACAAACCGCGAAAGTTGCATAACGAACGAGAAGTTAACATTTCGGTTGCGCCACTGTCCAGCCACGGCCAATCGCGGCCAACCCGGTGCCAGCGCAGACTTTGTCTGGTAACATCTGCATCTCTTAACCGGGCGTTCGGTCGCAATGGCTAAAAGCGCGTCCAAAATTGTCATCATCGGCGGCGGATTTGGCGGCCTGTTTACGGCCCTCGATCTGGCCGGCGCGGGCGACATCACCTTGATTAACGAGGAGGATCATTTCCTTTTCCGGCCCCTGCTCTATGAGTATCTGAGCGGCGAGGTCGAGGCCTGGCATATCGCGCCTGATTGTAAGGAATTGCTCAACGATCGAGTGAGATTTGTCCGGGGCTGCGTCACCAACATCGACGTTGCCGCCCAAACCGTTGCCGTTTCAGGCCGCGCGGCAGCGCTGGACTACGATGTGCTGGTCTTTTCACCAGGTGCGATCACAAATTATGCGGGCGTCGAAGGTGCTGAGAAGTTCGGCTTGCCGTTTCGCACTCTTAATGATGCTAACCGGCTGCGGCGGGTGATGACTGAAGCGCTGGACGGTGTCGAACCTGATGCGGCGCCCCAGGATACCCGCAGCGCGCTGACATTTGCCGTGGTAGGCGGCGGAGCCAGCGGTGTCGAGTTGTCAACGAAGATGGCCGCGCTGTTGCGCGATGCCGTGAAGCGGCGCGCCCTGCGTGGCGAACCTCGAGTCGTGATCATCGAAATGGCCGATCGACTGGTGCCGGGGATGGGCGAAGAGATTCGCAAGTATGTCGAGGACGCATTGGAACGAGAGCGGGTTGAGGTCCACACCGGAACGCAAGTAGTGCGGGTGACTCAAAACAGCATCACGCTGGCGCATAAGAACGAGGAGATGGAACTCAAGACCGCCGGCATCGTCTGGGTTGCGGGCGTGCGGCCGAGTCCTGTGGTCGATACGCTTGAGGTTGAAAGGGACCGTCGCGGCCTGATTATCGTCGAGCCAACTCTGCAAATCCGCGGGCATGCCAATATTTTTGGGCTCGGCGATGTCGCGTTTTACCGTGACGTGGAGCCGACACTTGCGGGCACGGCACAATTGGCTTTGCAGGAGGCGCACTTGTGCGCGCGCAACGTGCGTGCGTTGATCGAAGGTGGTGAACTGAAATCGAAACACTTTGTCGAGCTCGGCGAGGCAGTGAGCCTGGGAACTGAGCACGCAGCCGTCCTGACACAAGGCAAAGTTATCGGTGGCCCACTGGCCCGCCAGGCGCGCTTTGCGATGTATACCGCGCGCTTGCCCACCTGGCATCATCGCCTGCGGGTGGGCGCCAGCTGGTTTTTCGAAGGCACCGAGCCGCGACCTTTGCAGCCACTCGGGTTTTGATTCTGTTAAATCTGAGTGTCCTATATAATGTAGCGCGAATAATACGGACTGATGGCAACCGCAAAACAGGAAGTTGAGCAATTGTTGGCCAAGCTACCCCCCGATTGCTCGCTCGAAGATATTCAATATCACCTCTACGTGATTGAAAAAGTTCGAGGTGGGTTAGATGCTGCCGATACGGAAGGTACGCTTTCTCAGGACGAGGCTGAGAAACGGTTGAGCAAATGGCTTACCGAGTAATCTGGTCCCGCGGGCTCTCGACGACATCGATTCCATTGCTTCATATATAGCTCGCGATTCACCGGCGTACGCGTCTGCCGTCGTATCAAAGATCATCAAGGTTACCAGAACTTTAAGCCGTTTCCCCGTTGCCGGCCGCATCGTGCCGGAATTTGACGACGTTAATCTTCGGGAGCGATTCGTCTATAGCTACCGCGTTATCTATCGAATCGAAGCAAATATTGTCACGATTGCCGCGGTGGTCCATGGAAAGCGCATGCTTCTCAATGCGTTAAGCGAAGACTGACGACGATGTCAAGTGCAAGTCAACCGCTGATGGATTTCGGGGATATGCCCGCCGACGAGTTTCGCCGGCATGGCCACGAACTCATCGATTGGATCGCAGACTATCTCGAACACATTGAAGAACTGCCAGTGCTGTCGCAGATCGAGCCTGGTGATCTGAAAGCGCAGTTACCTTCGCGTCCTCCGGAGCATGGCGAGCCGATGGCTCGGATCATCTCGGACATCGATCGCTTGATCGTGCCCGCGCTCACGCACTGGAGTCACCCGTCATTTTTCGCTTACTTTGCTACCTCAACTTCAGCGCCGGGTATTTTCGGCGAACTCTTAAGCGCCGCGTTCGACGTAAAATCGATGTTGTGGCGCACTTCGCCCGCCTCAACTGAACTTGAAGAAGTAACGCTGGATTGGTTACGCCAGATGATGGGACTCGATGCGGGCATGAGCGGCTTTATATATGACACCGCGTCGGTATCCAGTATGCATGCGATAGCGGCTGCTCGTGAAGGTGTCGAGATGCGCATTCGCGAGGATGGCATGAGCGGCAGAAAGGATTTGCCTTTGCTGCGCGTGTATGCATCTGAGCAGGCCCACTCCTCAATCGACAAGGGAATAATCACTCTGGGACTGGGCCAGCGATCCCTGCGTAAGATCCCAGCGGACAGTGAGTTCAAAATGAACGCTGAGGCTTTGGCCGACGCGATCGAGGAAGACAAGCGTAACGGCATCGTGCCCTTCTGCGTGGTAGCGACCGTAGGCACAACCTCGACGTCAAGCATCGATCCGGTCTCCGCGATTGCGCAAATTTGCAAGCCACAGAAGCTTTGGTTGCACGTCGATGCGGCCTACGGAGGATCGGCCGCCTTAGTCCCGGAAATGCGATACATCCTGAATGGTTGTGAGCGAGCGGACTCGCTGGTGCTTAATCCGCACAAGTGGTTATTCACTCCCTTCGATTGCTCGGTTCTTTATTGCCGTCACCTGGATCTGCTGCGCCGCGCATTCTCGTTAGTACCCGAATATCTGCGCACGCCTGAGCAGGAAAAAGTTCGCAGCGGATCAGATTATGGAGTGCAGTTGGGCCGGCGGTTCCGCGCCCTGAAGCTGTGGATGATCATTCGCTATTACGGGCACGAGGGTTTAGCCGCGCGCATTCGCGAGCACTGCCGGCTGGCCCAACTGTTTCGCTCCTGGGTTGAGGCGTCACCGCAATGGGAAATCATGGCGCCCACGCCATTCGCACTGGTTTGTTTTCGCGCATCCGCCACCGCGCGGGGCGAAAGTGAAGATGATCGGGCGAAGCACCTGGACACTTTGAACGAAGCAATCATGCACGGCGTCAACGCTTCTGGTAAGGCATTCTTATCGCATACAAAATTGAACGACAAACTGACCCTCCGGCTATCAATCGGAAACATTCGCACCACTGAGAAACATGTGCGTCAGGTGTGGGAACTCTTAAACGAGCAGTTACAGAAACTCACCAGTTAATGCATGCCCCGCGATGACACGAGCTCGCATTCCGGAGCGCAGGCGTTTCGCTTGCTATGAGCGCGAAGCGCCAATTCGTAGAACTAAAGAGCAACCGGGACGGGTGCGCTCCAGGCAAGGTTGCGCTCCAGTCACGCGAATCCTGTCAGCAATTCCGCTCCTGCTGCTTTTATTAACGATTGCGCGTCCGCAAGCGCGGCCGCTGCAGCCGGCTGACATTTTGCGCGTCGCCACGCTCAGCGATGCGCAGATATCACCGAGCGGAGAATGGATAGTCTATTCGCTAGCCACGGTTGACGGGAACGAAACCATCAGCACGTTATGGATCGTCCGCATTGCAGAGCGTTTTTTTGCAGGGCCGCCAACCAGTCGCCAGCCAGAACAACGACGGAATTGGGAATCCTTCCGTTTCGCGGGCCGGCCACTGTTGCCGCCGGGCTGGAATGCGACCAATCCGCGCTGGTCTCCTGACGGCAAAAGTATTGCCTTCCTCGCGACTCGCGATGGACAACGAGGCATTTGGATAACGGGTCCTGCCCGGGCGGTTCCGCGCCTGATTACGCTCGTGCGCGAAACCAACTTCTTCATTACCTATGCGGGAGAGCCGCTGGCGTGGTCACCGGATTCGCGATTGATCGCGTATATCTCAGCCACTGAAGAAGAGCCTGATAAGACTGAGGATCCGCATGTAATCGATCGGATTCAATACAAGTCGCGCACTTCACTTTCAGATCGTCTGCGGACACATGTCTGGATTACCGATGTCGATGCGCCGCAGCCGCGGCAGCTAACCTCCGGCGCCTTCTATGATCACGCCGTCAGTTTTAGTCCGCGTGGGGACGAGATTGCTTTTCTTTCGAACCATGAATCGGATCCGGACGCGAACAACAACTCAGATATCTTCGCGGTTAACCTTCAGGGACAGCTGCATCAGATCACCGCCACGGGTGGCTGCGAATACGAACCGGCATGGTCGCCGGATGGAAAGTGGATCGCTTACACCGCGACCAGGCGCGAGGTCACGACCATCGACAGTATCGCCGAAGACACTCACGTGTGGATCGTGTCGGCCAGTGGCGAGATTCGCCGCGAACTTAATGCCGCGCAGGATCGGCGGGCGCGAAATCCACGTTGGCGATCTGACAGCCGCGCGATCTATTTCCTGGCAAACGATCACGGACAAACCCTGGTCTTCGAAGTCGATGCGCAAACCGAAAAGATACGACCATTGTTTGGCGCCATCGACGAGATTCGGAGTCGGGAGAACATCAGCGAGGTCAAAGGCGCACTTGACTCGACAGCGCCCGTTGCCCTCGATCAGCGTGTACAGGTCAGTTCGTTCAGCGTGGTTGAGGGATTTGAGCCGCCGGAGGCTGTGCCTGGTCGGGTTAGGCCGTCGCTGCACGATCCGATTACGGCGGCAGTCATCAGCGATCCGACGCACCCCACGGAATTGTGGCTGGCGAGAGCTAACGGAATACTTCGAGTCTCAAATCACAATGATGCTTTTCGCCGCGCCGCGAGTTTGGTCGAGCCGCAGGAGTTCCGGTTCAGGACTTCGGACGGCAGCGAAGTCCAGGCGTGGCTGATGAAGCCCCTTGGTTGGCGTGAAGATCGTAAGTACCCGCTCGTTCTCAGCATTCATGGCGGGCCGCACGGAATGTATGGCTATGCCTTTAATCCCAACTTCCAGGTGTTTGCCGCGCGTGGCTATGCGGTGCTTTATCTGAACCCCCGGGGATCGAGCGGTTACGGCCAGAAATTTTCCGACGGTACCGCGAACGAGTGGGGCGGCGGCGACTATCGCGATCTAATGACAGCTGTGGATGAAGCTTTGCGACGATACTCGTGGGTCGATCAGAGCCGGCTGGGCCTGACCGGCGGAAGTTATGGCGGGTTTATGACGAACTGGATCATAACGCAGACGGCTCGATTCAAAGCGGCAGTCTCAGTCGCGGGCGTCAGCAATCTAATCAGCTTCTATGCGACATCACTTTACCAGGATTTGATTCATGCAGAGTTTGGCGGATTCCCGTGGGACAATTACGATCTGCTCTGGCAATGGTCGCCGATCCGTTATGTGCGACAGGTCCAGACACCGACCCTGTTCATTCACGGCGAGCAGGACAATGATGTTCACATCACGCAAGCCGAAGAAATGTACATGGCCCTGCGTCGTCGCGGCATGGATGCCGTCTTCGTTCGCTATCCGCGCGAAGGTCACGGCTTGCGCGAGCCGAGACATCGTACCGACGCGCTCGAGAGAACGCTTGACTGGTTCGATCGCTACTTGAAATGAGTTTAGTAACGGTTAACTGCTTTTAGGCGGCGGAATAGTCGGCCGCGTCAGGAGTCCTGAGAAAAAATATGCTGACTCACCTTGTAGTTTGGAAATATCGTGCGGATGTACCGCCGGGCGACCGCGAAAAACACCGGGGGATGCTAAGGTCATTGAGGAACGTGGTGCCGGGCATCGATGAACTGACCGTTGGTTTTGACTTCCTGCGGGCGCCGAATTCCTACGACACGGGGCTGTTCGCACGCTTCCGCGACCGGTCGGTGCTCGACGCTTACACCGTTCATCCCGAGCACGTGAAAGCGGTCGAATTCGGCCGCGGCATCACGGAAAAGATGGCGAAGGTTGATTTTGAAGAATGAGAGGGGCGGGCGCTCTCCGGTAGTGCTCAAAAGTCGATTAAACGTGTCGTGAGTTTTCGTGTAGTTCGTGTGATTTCGTGGATTGTTTCTGTTCGTTGGGGAAACAAGGACGATCCACGAAATCACACGAAGCAACACGAACGAAACACTTCTGACCAGAGCTAGATATGACTTTTTGAGGCCACGCTGCGCTCCGGTATGAGACGCAAACTTCTCTTCGCGATCCTACTGCTCATTGTCATTTCTCAGGTTCCGTTTGCCTATCGCCGTTATCGTCTTCACCGGCTGCGGACCGTAATTCAGCAACTCGCCGCGCAGCGGACCGTTCCGGTACCTGAAACCCAGTACGTCGATTCCAAGGGAGTAATTCATGTTCACTCGTTGCTGGGCGGGCACAGCACGGGGACATTTGCCGACCTCATCGACGCCGCTACGGCTAATCAACTGAATTTTGTGATTATGACTGAACATCCGCAGGCGAGCTTTGATACTTCCGCAATGACGCTTAACGGAGTTCATGATGGCGTCTTGTTCGTAAACGGAAACGAGGTTGCAACCGCGAGTGGCGATCGGTTGTTGTTGATTCCAGGCTCGGCCAATGCGGCATCGTTTGGCCGCAGTTCGACTCAGGAAATTGTCGACGAGCAGAAGTCGAATGGCGGATTGTCATTCGTCGCCTATCCAGCCGATTCACAGAACTGGCAAGCCACGGCGGCAAATGGCGTCGAGGTTTATAACCTTTTCACCAATGCGAAGCAGATAAATTCGATCGTCACGTTCTTTGATGGACTGTGGTCTTACCGAAGTTATGCGGATCTGATGTTTGTAAACTTCTTTACCCGGCCCGAGCAGAACCTGCGCTTGTGGGACACCGCGATGACGAATCCGGATCGAAAGTTGGTGGCGATTGCCGGTAACGACGCGCACTCTAACGTTGGGGTCAGTCTTAACGACTCTTCGGGAAAGCAATTGATCGGAATCAAGCTTGATCCGTATGAGCGCAGCTTTCGCGTGGTTCGCACGCATCTTCTGATTCGGAAGGGGATTGAGTTGAATCGAGAGTCACTGCTGCAAGCTATTTCGCAAGGACATTGTTATGTGTCATTCGACATATTCGCCGACCCGACTGGCTTTGATTTCTCGGTCAGCAATTCTGATCTGATCATGGGAGATGAGATCGCGCTTGACCGGCAACCCCAACTTGTCGTCAACACACCTCTCGCATCACACATCGTTATCTTCAAGAATGGGAATGTTTTCGGCCAGCAATGGGGAACCACGGCACATTTCTCACCTGATGGCGCCGGCACGTATCGCGTCGAAGCGTATCTCGAAGCGCTGCCGGCGCCCGCAAAAGGTCAGCCGTGGATCATTTCAAACCCGATTTATGTAAAGTAAATCAGCCAAAACCTCAAAAAACTGGTATTGATGAGCCGTGTATTACTGTGTTAATCTATGTTTGGCGCAGTTAGTCTCTCAAGCGCCTCACTCACATTCCCGGGACGATAAATGGCAACAACTGGCGCAAACCACTTCAATTTTGACTGGTGGGTCATTCAAAAACGCGCTGTCTATATCGGCGCGATAATTCTTTTCGCAGCAGTAGTTGCAGGCGGCGTCAGCCTCTACGTTTGGAAGTTCGGAAATCCATTCAAGAGCGTGGCGGCCCGGTCTGACCTGCCGGCGGGCGCCAGGTTCATGTCGTTTGAAGGTGATGTGCGCGTGATTCGCGCCGCCACCCGGCAAATCACCTTTGCCAATAATGACATTCAACTTTATCCCGGAGATACGGTCCAGACCCAGGCAGATGGCCGCGCGCGGATCAGCATGGCCGACGGTTCAACCGTCGTCGTGCGGCCCAATAGCACCATCATAATTCGTGATAATGAGAGCGCCGACAACGGGAAACGTTCTAACGTGCACGTCGTGGTCGACAGCGGTCAGATGCTGGTCCGCACTGCTGAACAGAGCGAAGACAATAAGAACGTAATCGAGACGCCCAAAACCCAGAACCAGATCGCCGGACAGACCAATGCGAGTTTTGGCGTAACCCCGGAAGGCACTGAAGAGATTCGCGTCAACAGCGGAACTGTGCAGGCCGCTAACCGCCTGGGTGAACGGGTTCAGTTGCAGGGTGGTGATTATGTCGCTGTCAATCAGTCCGGAACGATTTCGAAACCGCAGAAGTTACTGGATGTGCCACAACCATCGCAGCCTCGGGATTTGGAGAAGATCACTACCGCTAGTAATGGCTCGGCGACCGTGCCGTTGAAATGGCAAAAACCTCAGACCGGCGCCGCAGCTTATTACCGAGTCGAGGTGGCTACGTCTCCGTTCTTTGTTCAGGAAGGAAAAGTGATCGAACGCGATCAATTATCAGTCACCCAATTCAACGCTTCTGATCTGCGTCCCGGCTCATACTTTTGGCGCGTCAGGGCTACCGCCGCGTCGGGACAAACAAGCGAATGGAGCGAGCCGGAAAAATTCTTTGTCATCTCGTCAGGCGGCGACGGGTCACTGATACCGGTTTCAAACCTGACAGCCGTACATCTTGGCGGAGATGTGTATTTGATTCGCGGCACCACCTCGCCCGGTGCGAACATTCGTGTCTCAGGTCGTGAGGCTCCGGCTTTGGCTGACGGCACATTTCAAATTCAGATCACCGCACCCGTTAACGTGCGCGAGATTACAGTTCAGGCATCTGACTCACACGGTAATACCAGCAGCTACCGCGTCGCCCTCACGCGGACGAGTTAGCGAGAGTTGCAGTTTTAGAAACGGCACGCCCCGGCCAAAATCCCTCAGCATTAAGTCACACAAGGACGAAGTGCCGGATGAAGAAAAGCGTTATTGTAATCTCAGAGAAATCTGAGATTTCGCCCGATTTGCTAACGATCCTGTGCGATTCAGGCATGGTTGTCAGGCCGCACGGACTCGCGGCTGATGCTGCGCGCGATCAGGAACAAAGCCTTCTTCCGGCGGTGGCTGTCATTTATCAATTGCCCGTAAAGCCCGATACAACCGAGTTGCCAAAGCTGGTAAAACAACTGCGCTTGACGTGGCCCGATTTGCCTCTAATTGCCTGTGCGCAAACTGACCTGCGTCACAAAGACGCTTTGCGAGAGATTATTGCGCAGGCTGGCTTCGACGCCCTGGCAGACAGCCCGGCACAGTTACCCGTACTGATCCGCGAAGTTGAGGATCGCGAAAATGACGATGACCCCCGGCCATTCAAGGCGGCGCGCGAACAACTTGCTTTCACCCTCACCGACTCACTGAGCAAGCCCAAGCTGCGCGGTGCTTTTGCCCTGGTAGCTTCACTGCATGGCGCCGCCGATCAAATCGAAGCTGCATCGTTTGCCGTCAGCGGTCTCGGCCGCCTGATTGGAGCCGGCCACTGGACCATCTTCGTCACTGACGAGAGCGCCGGACCGGCAGTCAAGTTGCAATCGCTGGCCAGCAGAACTTTCTCCGGTAATGAAACGCTGGCATTTGATCACAAATGGCATCTCGAACTGCTCGAAAGTTCGTCGCCATCCGAGGAAGCCGCGAGCACGGCTGCTTTGGAAGCCGTCGCGACGGCGTCAATGGTGCGGCGATCGGAAGCCGGCAAACGTATTCTGGCTACGCCACTGGTAAGCAGAGAGAGGGTGATTGGCGTTATCGAAGGATTCCGCGAAGCGGCGGATCGATCATTTTCAGCCGCTGATGCCCGCGTGCTTGACGCCGTGGCGTCTTCGATCGCGCGCGCGCTTTCTAATTCGGTTCGAATCGCCGATGCGGAAAGGCTCTCGCTGACCGACGAACTTACGCGTTTGCACAACGCGCGCTATCTGCGGGCGTTTTTGGTTAACGAGATCAAGCGCGCGCGTCGTTATCAGACCAAAGTTACGGCGCTCTTTCTGGACCTGGACGACTTCAAACAGGTCAACGACCTCTATGGCCACCTGGCCGGCTCGCATTGTCTGATGGAAGTGGCTGCGCTGCTGCTACCCTCAGTGCGCGATACCGACTGCGTGGTCCGTTATGGCGGCGACGAATTCGTAGTGATTTTGCCGGAGGCGGGCCCCGAAGACGCGGCGATTGTCGCCGAGAGAATTCGCTCGAAAATTGAAACGCACAAGTTCACCGGCGGACGGCGTCTGAAAATCTCGTTTACCGTAAGCCTCGGCGCCGCCGTCTTTCCCGACAATGCCCTGTCGCCGCAACAACTCATTTCCTGCGCGGATCAGGCGATGTATGCCGCGAAGGCGGCGAACAAGAACTGTGTCCGCCTGGCGGCGACGGCGGTGACAAACTTGAACCCTGCGGGCCGAGAGGGTGTCCCACCCCGCAATCAATTCCAAAGAATTCCCGACGAGAAGTTCATTTCTTGATAGCGTTACGAAACGAATCGTTGTATCTTTATTCGTTTGGTTCTGCTTCGGTGAGTCGATTTATCAATTGCCAGGCTACTCGCGCCCGTCGTGGCTTCCGGCCTGCCCTCACCTCTTCGGATAACTCAGTTTTTCAGTCAGGGAAATCGATTTCAAATGGCTCTTAAATCTGTCTTCAGTCTGTTCTCGAGCGATCTGGCCATCGACCTCGGCACGGCAAATACGCTCGTCTACGCGAAAGGGCGCGGGATCGTAGTTTCTGAACCTTCCATCGTCGCCATCAACAAGGTAACCAATGCGGTCGAGGCGGTCGGGCGTGATGCGAAAGAGATGCTCGGGCGCACGCCGGGAAATATTGTCGCCATTCGTCCCATGAAGGACGGCGTGATCGCAAATTTTGAAGTGACTGAGAAGATGCTGCAACACTTCATTCGCAAAGCCCATAACGGCAAGACGTGGGTCAGCCCGCGGGTGGTAATCGGAATCCCTTCTGAAATCACTCAGGTCGAACGTCGCGCAGTGGAAGATTCGGCGTATCGCGCGAAGGCGTCTGAAGTGTACCTGGTTGAAGAAGCGATGGCCGCCGCTATCGGCGCCGGCTTGCCGATTACTGAGCCGCACGGAAATATGGTTGTTGACATCGGTGGCGGCACGACGGACATCGCGGTTATCAGCTTGAGCGGCATCGTGTACTCGCGATCCGTCAGGGTGGCCGGTAACGAAATGGACGAGGCGATCACCCAGTACATCAAACGGAAGTACAACCTGCTGATCGGCGAGCGCACGGCTGAAGCAATCAAAATTGAATTGGGCTCAGCCTTCCCCCTGGATGAAGAATTGTCGTTCGAAGTCCGCGGGCGGAATTTGATTGAAGGAATCCCGAAAACGATCACCATCACTGACGAAGAGATCCGCGAAGCCCTGGCCGATTCGGTCTCGACGATCATTAACGCCGTGCGCGTGGCTCTTGAGCGCACTCCGCCAGAGCTTTCCGCCGACATCGTGGAACGTGGAATCGTGTTGACGGGTGGCGGGGCGTTGCTAAAAAACCTCGACAAGCGGCTTTCAATTGAGACCGGGTTGCCCGTTTCGCTGGCGGAAGATCCGCTGGCCTCGGTAGTGCTGGGAACCGGCAAGATGCTTTCAGATTTTGATCTGCTGAAACGGGTGAAGTGGGATAATAGTTTGACGACCGGAGCGTAATCACATTGCCGATTTCCGATTGCCGATTTTCGATTGAACCGAATTGGCAATTGGCAACCGGCAATTGGCAATGACCAATGGCTGCCATTCGGACACAAAGAGAGATTCGTCAGCGCGCACCCTGGTGGCTGTTCGCCCTGCTGGCGTTGAACTTCGGTCTGATGACTTATGACGCTCGTGACGCCGACACCAAACAGCGGAAGATTCGTTCAATTGCCCAGCTGGTCATGTATCCTCTCCAGCGTGGCACCTCGAGCGGCGCAGGGTGGTTTGGCGGTTTGTTTGGCAGGATTTCTGAGTTGCACCGGGCGTCAGCCGAAAATCAGCAGCTGCGAAAACAGGTCGAGGACATGCAGGCCGAATTGCGGGACACTCGTGAGCGCGCGGCTGAGGCGCAACGCCTGGAAGGATTGCTGAAGCTGACGCAGACCAGCGAATACAAATCGATTGTCGCTCACGTAATCGCCCGCGACCCATCCATGTGGTTTGACAGCATTACCATCGACAAGGGGCGTTGGGCCGGAATCGATGTCAACATGCCGGTGGTCACACCGGGCGGCTTGGTCGGACGAGTTATCTCGACCAGCCCCCTAAGTGCCCAGGTGATGCTGGTGACCGATGAGCGATCAGGCGCGGGCGCAGTTGTCGGCCAACTCAGCCAGTCAACCGCAATGGGTTCAGTGAAAGGGATGGGCGAAAGCGGCCTGCTCGAGATGCGCTACGTATCTGGTCTGGAAAAAGTACAAACCGGTGATACGGTGGTTACGACTGGACAGGACGGTATCTATCCGCCGGGTTATAATGTCGGTCAGGTGATCGAAGTGCGGCCGGGTTCAGCCACGCAACCGCTGATCATTCATGTGCGACCGAGCGCCGGCCTCGAACGATTAAAGGAAGTTGCGGTGCTTATGTATCATCCGCCGCAACGGACGGAACCCGACCAGACTCTCCCTAACATGGACAAGAAAAGTAAGCAGTGAACGGTCCCGTCGTGAGCAGTAGACACTTTCCGGAGCGGATCACATGCGAAATGCTTTGCGGTGACTGCTCGGCGGTCACCGATTCAATATTAATGGCTGACTGCCCGCTGTTGACTGCCGAACCATGCGCCAACTGACCGTCGCGATAGTTCTGATTGTCGCCATAGCTTTGCAGTCAGCATTGCGTGCCGTATGGCAGCCGCTGGGTTATGTCGATTTCACGCTGGTCCTGGTGGTCTATTTCGCGTTGCAGCGCGAGCCTTTGCTGGCGTTGATTACGGCCGCGGTGGCCGGGCTGGCACTCGACCTCATCAGCGGTCCGCCCGCCCTGCTCGGGGCCAATGGATTCGCCAAAGTCCTCACTGCTTATGCGGTTTACTTTGTGGCCGTGCGCGTCATGCTGGATACGACGTTGCTGCGGATTCCCGTCCTATTTTGTGCGAGTTTGATTGACAACCTTGTTTATGTGGGCATGCATCGATTATTGGGGCAGCGGCCGCCGATGCCGTTTGTGCAATCGTTATCTTATAAGATGATCGCCACCACGATTGCGGGAACGATTTTGCTCTACGTGTACGATGCATACTTCAGCGGCAAAGCCAGGCAGCGGCGGCAATTTACGATCCGGCGCAGGGTCGCGCGGCGTCCGTCGGCGGCAGCGCGCAGGAGATGAGAAAAAACTGTACTTTGTGCTTTGAACTTAGTACTTTGTAAGTTGGTTTGCCGGGTTGCCGAACTGCAAAACCAAGATGACAATAGACAGGGCACAAAGTACCGAGGACCAGGTACCACGTTTTTATGAAGTTCGTTGACGATTCGCAGAATTTGCGCGTGCGTTTGCGCCTGATTCAGGTGATGGTGCTGTTGTTGCTCGGAGTGCTTTGCGTACGGCTCTACCTGCTGCAAATCGTGAACGGCGCCCGTTATGCCGAAGTCGCCGAGAACCAGCGAATTCGGCTGTTGCCAATACCTGCGCCGCGGGGATGTATCTTCGATCGCAACGGCAATCTGCTGGTCGATTCCCGTCCCATCTACAGCATTATTCTTTCCCGCGAAGATACCAAGAACATTGACCGCAACTCGCTGGTTAAGCCACTTGCCGAGGGCTTGAATCTTGAGCCTGAGATCCTCCGCGAAAAATTTGACGAGGTGAAGCTGCAGCCGGCGTTCGAATCGATTCTCATCAAAGAGGGCGCCAGTACTGGAGACATCGCATGGGTTGATGCACATCAGTTTGAGATTCCCGCGCTGCGCGTCGAACAGACGCCGCAACGGCAATATCCAGCCACCGGCATGCTGGCGCACGTGCTCGGGTACGTGCAGGAGATTAGCCCGCAGCAACTCGACGATCCGCGTTACAAAGAAAAGCACTACAAGCCAGGCGAAATCGTCGGGCAAAGCGGATTGGAAGTTACGTATGACGATTATTTGCGGGGTCGAGATGGATATCGAAAGGTGATAGTTGACAGTCGCGGTCACATTCAGAAAGAGCTCGAGATTGTACCACCGCAGCCGGGTCAGGATTTGTACACCACAATTGATATTGATCTGCAAAAGGCGGCCGAGGAGCAATTACAAAATTCGCTGACCAAGCGTGGCGTAATCGTGGCCATGGATCCCAACAACGGCGAAATCCTGGCGATGGCCTCGTACCCGACCTTCGATCCGAATCTTTTCTCGCAGCGAATCACTACCAAGGCCGGCCGCGCGGAATATAACGCGCTGCTGAACGACCCGCAGACGCCACTGCTGAACCGCGCCATCCAGAGCCGCTATCCGCCGGGATCAACGTGGAAAGTTCCCATGTCCGTGGCAGGACTTCAACAAGGCGTTATAACGATCGACAAATCGAATCTGATGTGCGGTGGCGGCATCCAGGTCGGTAACAAGTTCACGCGTTGTATGGGCAATCACGGTTCGCCCGATTTGCGCACGGCAATCACAAGATCATGTGACGGCTATTTTTACCGGCTGGGATTGAAAATGACGATCAAAGGCATCATGGAAATGGTCGATGAATTTGATATCAATAAAAAGACCGGCATTGACCTGCCACATGAAGTGGTGAGCTTTACGCCTTCTCCGGAATTTAAGGCCAAAATGAATCCGCGTGACCCGGACTGGCGCGACATCGATACTGTCTATGCATCATTTGGGCAGGTCTATGACATCGTCACGCCGATGGCGATGCTGCGCACGGTTGCGAGTGTGGGAATGGGCGGCAAGCTCTACATTCCGCACCTGCTCAAGGAATTCAAGCCAATCGGTAATGCCACCGATCCGGATTATCGACCAGCCCACTTGTGGGAACCGCTCGATCCGCAACGGCCTAATCCAAAGATCGTTCCCATCCCCGAGGATGAGCACAAGGTGGTGGTCGATGGCATGTGGGGCGTCGTCAACAACGGCGGCACCGCGGCGGCGATTAAGATGGCCGGTTTCGATATCGCCGGCAAAACGGGGACCGCCCAGGTTGTAGGTTTAGGCAAGGATACCGGCAAGAACAAAGACCACTCATGGTTTGTATCATATGCACCGGCCTACAAACCGGAGATTTCAATAATCGCATTAATTGAGAATTCAGGATTTGGCGCCAGAAACGCTGCGCCTGCAGTGCGCGCTCTCTATGACGTTTACTATGCGAAAACCCGCCAGCCCGAACCGCCAAAGAATACGATTGCCTTAAAGATTAGATAGAAGGTTTTCTCCTCTTATTGCTCACTGCCGATCTGATTTTCATGGTCGCCATCATCAAAAAACGCACGCTTCGGGATTTCGATTGGCTAATCGCCGTGCTGGCGATTGGTATCGTCGGCTTCGGTACCTGGGAAATTCATAACGCCCAACCAACTGAAACTTTCTGGCAAAAGCAATTAATCGGGCTGGCGATCGCGATGGTCGCGATGATCGCAATCTCGTTCAGCGACTACCGTTGGTTGGTTGAGATCGCTCCGATACTCTACATTATCGGGTTGCTGCTGCTGGTCGTGGTGCTGGTGCCCGGCGTCGGCATGAAAATCAATGGTCAGCGGTGCTGGATCAAGCTGCCGGTGGCCGGACAATTTCAACCCTCTGAATTCGTCAAGATTCCCGTGGTCTTGATGTTGGCCAGATACTTCGGCAAACATCGCACGGGCATGCTGACCTGGAAAGAGTTCTTCGTCGGTTGTGTAATCCTCGGTCTGCCCATGGGTTTGATTTTGCTCGAGCCGGACATGGGCCAGGCGATCACATATCTTCCGCTACTCGCAATTATCCTCTTCCTATCCTCGGTGCGGATGTGGATGGTGGTGGCGGTGCTGGTGGCGTGCATAGCCGGCGCGCCTCTCGCTTACACGGTCGGAGTAAAGACAGGACTGCTACACGGTTACAAACTCGAGCGAATCAACGTAATCCTTGATCCCGAAAATGCCGACAAGCGCGGATTTGGCTATCACACCTGGCAATCGATGGTCACCGTAGGCGAAGGCGGCGTGACCGGTGCGCGCAACAGCGAATATTCGCAAAGCAGCTTGAAGTTTCTGCCTGAGCCGCACACAGATTTCATTTTTGCTGTCACCGCTGAAACCACCGGCTTTATCGGCTGCCTGCTGCTGCTGGCTTCTTATGCTTTGCTGTTGATCCGTTTGATCAGTGACGCACGTCGCTCGCGCGACCGCACCGGGATGCTCGTAATCATGGCAATTGTCGGCGGGTTAATCTTTCAGATCTTCATCAACGTGGGCATGGCTTTAGGCATGTTGCCAGTGATCGGAGTGCCGCTGCCATTGATGAGTGCGGGGCTATCGTCGGTGCTGGCGACCTTCATCGCGATTGGTTTCGCTATTAGCGTGCAGCTGCGCAGATTTGTGAATTAATCCCACAACGCCTGGTTAAGCTGGACGTGGCAGCCTGGCTCGCGTCGGCTAGCGCGGGAAGCGCCCGCGATATTCGATCGACGAAAGGAAGTCCTTGACCATCTCGGCGTTTTCAAAGCTGCCGTTGAAGTGGTTTAGCTTGGCGAGCCAGAAGTTGTAGCCCGCGAAGCTGGTATCCTCGCCTGAGTTAGGATCACGTCTAAGATACCCGAAGTATTCCATCAAAACGAAGGCCTGATTAAACTGCGCCCGGGTCAATGTTGAGTTCTCAGCGACGCGCCGCAAGATGAGACTGGTGTGACCGCTGGTGCGGCAGATCGGACCGCCGTTTCCGACACGTGCGTCGGCACTGGAGCGCCAGCGTCCCGCTTGCAATGAGCGCGCAGCGCGAAAAAGCAACCGGGACGGTTGCGCTCCAGTCTGCTCCAGGCGGAAACGGAAGCGCCAAAACTTGACGTTCGCAAAACGTCTGAAGCTCGGCTGCTGAAGTAATGACTCCGTTTATTCGCGGGGTCTAAGTGGGCGTTCACGCTTATGCGCGGGTATGAATATCGCTTGTTGTTCTACCCTCTGCATAAGTAGATCTTAATACAATGTTTGTTTGCGGCCCCGGCAATCATCGGCGGACAGGATGGTACTCGGTCAACTTCTGCACTAGAATACGGCCGCCATGATCGGGCAGCTCTTCGGCAACTATAAGGTCACTTCCAAACTTGGCGCCGGCGGACAAGGCACGGTTTACAAAGCTGTCGATCAGAAACTTGGACGCACGGTCGTCCTCAAGATTCTCCCCGCCGAACTGACAGTCAAGGAAGCCAACCTGAAGCGCTTCGAGCGTGAGGCGCAACTTGCTTCAGCCCTCGACCATCCGAGCATCTGCACCATTTTCGATATGGATGAAGCGGATGGCCTTCATTACATCGCGATGCAATACATTGAAGGCAAGAACGTCCGCCAGCTATGCAATGGGCGACCGTTGGAATTGGACAGTGCCCTGCGCATCGGTATCCAAGTCGCGGACGCGCTCGCCGCCGCGCACTCGCGCGGGATCGTGCATCGCGACATCAAGTCGGGCAACGTAATGGTGAGTCAGAACGGGCAAGTGAAGGTCCTGGACTTTGGTTTGGCGAAGCTGATTGACGAACAGCAGGCGGCAGCCGCGGGCATTCATCAAACTGAGTTGACCGAAGTGGGCGTGCCTTATGGAACCGCTACGTATGCCGCGCCGGAACAGGCGCGCGGCGATAAAGTCGATGCGCGCGCCGACATTTTTTCCACCGGCGTGCTGCTCTACGAGATGTTGACGGGCACCTGGCCCTTCCGCGGCAAAACGGCAATAGATGTCCGGCACGCGGTGATTTACGATCAGCCGAAAACGCTTGCGGAAATGCGACCTGGCGCAACCCCTTTACGGCTGCAGCAGATTCTCGACCGCGCCATGCAGAAAGAGCCGCGCGATCGTTATCAGCGGATCGACGAGCTGCGCGACGAACTACGGAAGGTCCTGAAGGATGTGTCGACTGGCGCGGCCCTGGATGTTGCCGCAGCGCCACGTCATCTGACAGCCGGCAGCCCGGTGTCACGCGCAATGCGCTGGCTGCGCAAGGTTGGTGGCGGAAAAGACAGCCCGACCAGCTCGCCGCAATTCACATCGCATGCGCAAACTGAGGCGCATGAGCGATCGATAACGAACACCATCACGGATCGCGAAAAGACAACGATCGCGGTGCTTCCGTTTAAGAATCTTAACGGTGATCCGGCCGCGAGCTTCTATGAATTCGCCCTGGCTGATGCGGTCATCACCGAACTCGCGCGAATTCGATCACTCGTGGTGCGGCCGTCATCGGTGATGTCGAAATACCAGGGGCAGGTCGTGGATCCGCCGGCGGTGGGACGCGAGCTTGGCGTCGACGCCGTTTTGTCCGCCGGGTTTCTGGCCGTGGGCGGCCACTTTCGCGTGAACGCGCAACTGCTCGATGTGAAGACCGGGAACATCATCTGGAGCAATCGCGTTGATGCGTCCGCAGAAGACATCATCACGGTCCAGGACGAGATTACCAAGCGGATTGTCGACGGCCTCAGATTGGAACTGAGCCCGGATGAAGAAAAAGTCCTCGCGCAACCGGCGACCGTAAACGCAGAGGCGTACGAAGAATTCCTGCGCGGCCGCGATCGATTTGCGCGCTTCATCTTTCGCACGGTGTCGGCAGCTGATTGCGATGCCGCGATCGCGCACTTCACACGGGCAATCGAACTGGATCATGAATTCGCGCTGGCTTATGACGGCCTCGGCGCCTGTCATGTGAACCGCGTTTTGAAGGGGCTGGGTGGGGTGGAAGATTTCGAGCAGGCAGAAGCTGCTTTTAATCGCACCCTGGCGATCGACGGAGCCATCATTGAAGCCCGCATGCTGATGGTGTTCGTGCTTCTGTGGCGCGGCGAAAAGCAGAAGGCGCGCGACGAGGTTGCGCGCATGCGGCGCGAAGCCCCGAACGAAGGCGTGGTCTATTTCGTGAAAGCGACGTTGCACCGGCTGGACGGCGAATACGATCGCGCCCTGCGCAGCTATGATCGTCTGGTCCATCTGGATCCCGCGTCCTTTGTAGTGGTCAGCTGCAACCGGGCCCTGATTTTTCTTTATCAACTCAAATACCACGAGGCGCAACGTGAACTCGATCGGGCCGCGTCTATCGAGCCAAACAATCCGTTGCTGCGCAGCCTCCGGAGTTTATTGATGTTCTACCAGGGCGAGACGGATCAGGCGGCAGCCTTGTTGCGCGAAGTGTTGGCCGCCAATCCGAATCTTCATGGCGTGCGGCCGCTGCTGGCAATGTGTCTGGCTGCGCAGGGACAACCCGACGCAGCCCGCGCCGAGTTGAATACGGCCGTGAAGCGGACTGCTTCGGTGGATGCAGATATCGCCTACAGCGTCGCGGCGGCGTACGCCCGGCTCGATGCCCGGGACGAGGCTTTCGAATGGCTGCGTCGATCAATTGCCCTGGGAAATGAAAACAGATTGTTGTTTGAGCACGATCCGAACCTGAGCACGTTGAGAGAGGACGCGCGCTTCGCGCAGATCGTAGAGGCAGTACCATCAGCGGCCGCGTGATGCGACCGGATGGTAAGCAGAGTATTTGCGGATGGGATAAAGCGATAACCAGTCAGTGCCATCCGAGTCAGCGGATGGGATAAAGTGACGCTATATGTGGAACGATACCGAGATCCCACTCGCATACCTGATCACTTTCAGGTCCTACGGAACCTGGCTGCATGGCGATGAACGAGGTTCGATTGACCGCTTTCACAACCGATACAGATCTCCCTACCTCCCTCGCTGTGA
>JBKPEE010000048.1:0-29499 GCA_046728235.1 Acidobacteriota bacterium | reverse complement strand
CCTTTACGTGGTGTACGGCTGCAGGGTCGTTCGGGAATCCATCGATCCAAGCAGAACGGTTCGAAGCTCAGCGCTTAATAGCAGACCCGGGTCTAATTCTAACGGGAGTGTTTGTCGTCAGCAGAAGATGTAGTTGCAGCGCTATCAGCACCTCAGTCCCTGTTTCAGCAACAAGCCGCCGTCGAGCTAATGTCTCAAGATCTCGGAAGATTTAGTGACACAATTAGTAGCACACCACTCTTAGCAGCTCTTCCGAGCAGCCGCTAAGTCATTGAAAAGGCTCACGCATCCTCAGAAACTGTGGCGCCCGACCTCCGACCCGCAATGATCGAGGCACAAAGAAAAAGTTAGCGCATTCTTACAGCGCTAACTTATTGAGTGGTAATAATTAAATGGCGGAGCCGACGGGATTCGAACCCGCGACCTCCGACGTGACAGGCCGGCGTTCTAACCAACTGAACTACGACTCCGCATCTGAGATCTCAGATCTGAAATTTGAGATCTGAGAACTGGTGGGCGCGGAGGGACTCGAACCCCCAACCTCTTCCTTGTAAGGGAAGCCGTCTACCATTGACATACGTGCCCGTTTCAAAAAATCAATTCGGAACTACTTTGTCACGACGAAGTGTGATCCTAGGGAAAGGACGGAAGGGTGTCAAGAAGCGGTGGTAGCTATAATGCACGCGAGGACGCTTGCGCTCCAGTGGGTTTTGGCCGCGTCGCTTTTTGAGGCTATTATTTATCAACCCCGGACCTGTCGGCTGCAGCAATCCCATGCGGGTACGTCGATTTTCAATTAATACGCTCGTACACTTTGTCTGGCCTCTGTTTCTAGTCGCGCCGCTCCTCGTCCTGCAGACAGTAAGTTCACAGAGCAATCCGCAAACGAACGGGCAACGTCCGCGAACTGTGGGCGGAAACCAAAACAGCGGCCAGCAGCAGCCTGCGAGCCAACAGCCAACCAAATCGTCGCCGGAAGAAGTTGAAGAAGGTGACGTCGTGCGCGTCGAGACACAGCTGGTCACCGTGCCGGCGGTCGTGATCGACAAGAGTGGTCACCCAATCTCAACCCTGCGGCTGGAAAACTTTGCCGTGTTCGAAGATGGCAAGCCGCAGCGACTAACAAACTTCGCGACTACTGAGGCTCCTTTTGAAATTGCGCTGTTGCTCGATACGTCCGGCTCAACGCGTGAAGAACTCGGACTGATTAGGGACGCGGCTAATGCTTTTATCAGCGCGCTAAGGCCGGGCGATCGGATCGCTGTCGTCGCGTTCAATAACGAGCGATTGACGACCGGTCTCGTAGCAACTGTGGATGTGTTGGCGTCCCTTACTGATAAGCGCACAGTATTGCGCACAGCGATTGCGAACCTGGGAACCAGCAACGGGACGCCTTTGTACGATGCTCTGGTGAAGGTCGGCGCACAGATTTTCCACGATTCGCCTGCCGAAGAATTTCGCGGGCGACGCGCGGTGGTGGCCTTGACGGACGGTGTCGATTCCAGCAGTAATTCCGATTTCGATGAGGCGCGGGGGAAACTGGCACGCGCCGGAGTGGCTGCATATTTCATTCAGGTTAGTACGGAAGATTATGTCGAAGATCGTTTGCTGAAGGATTGTCAGGACGACGGACGACTGACGCTCTCGGCGAAACAGCTGGAGCGATTTCGGCGCTTATTTCTGCCCTCGGCGCAACGCGAGGACTATCAGGACTTTTGCAAGCTGGGGCAGTTTGAAAGAATGGATATCAGCCGGCAGCTCTACAATCTTGCCCGGCGTGAGATGGATCAGTTGGCGCGTTCCAGCGGCGGCAGGAATTTTGAGGCCGCTAACTTGCAGCAGGCGCGCGCGGCCTTCGCTGAAGTCGCCAATGAAATCGGCACCCAATACAGCCTTGGTTATTATCCGTCGGACAAAACGCGGGACGGCCGCTTTCGGCAAATCAAGGTTGAGCTGCGCGGTGTGAAAGACATGAGCGTGCGCGCGCGAGCTGGCTATTACGCGCCGAAGCCGTAGGCACTTCTCATCCACCATTTGACATTTGGCATCTGCCGTTGAAAATCACCGTGCGTGAATACCTCTCGCGTCTCGAAATGACAAATGACACATGTCAAATCACAAGTGACAAATAATCATTTCAACCGCATCACCCTAATCGTGCTGGACGGCGCCGGAATAGGCGCGCTGCCCGATGCGCCTGATTGGGGCGACGCAGGCTCAGATACTTTTGGCCACATCTGCGAATCCCGCCAATTGAATCTACCCAATCTGCAAAGCCTGGGGCTGGGAAACATTCGCGCATTATCGGGTGTGCCGGCAATCGAAAATCCGCGCGGCGGTTACGGCAAGTGCGCGTTGAAATCGAATGGCAAGGACACGACTACGGGTCATTGGGAGATGGCCGGCATAATTCTTGAGCGCGCGTTTCCGACTTATCCGAACGGTTTTCCGCAATCCGTGATTGATGAGTTCATTGCCAGAACCGGCGTGCCGGGAATCCTGGGCAACATTGCGGCCAGCGGCACGGAAATCATCAAACAACTCGGGGAAGAACACGTCAAAACAAAAAAGCCAATCGTCTACACTTCCGCTGATTCAGTGTTTCAGATTGCCGCGCACGAAGAGGTGATTCCACTCGAGCGACTCTATCAGATTTGCGAAATTGCGCGCGACATGCTGCGCGGTGAACATGAAGTCGGCCGCGTGATCGCCCGGCCGTTCCGCGGCGAGAAGGGATCGTTTTATCGCACTGAGAACCGGCACGATTATGCGGTGCCGCCGCCACGCGAAAACCTTCTGCCGCTCTTGAGCGAAAACGGATTGGACGTGGTTTCAATCGGCAAGATCGCTTCGATCTACGATTCGCAGGGAGTCACGCGGGAACTCACCGCCAAAAACAACGAACAATCAATCGATCAGACAATCAAGGCGCTGCAGGACGACACGCGCGGACTGATCTTCTCGAACCTGGTTGACTTCGACATGTTGTATGGCCATCGCCGCGACACGGAAGGCTATGCGCGGGCGCTCGAACACTTTGATTCACGCTGGCCTGAGATCGAAAGCGCGATGCGTGACGATGACTTGCTGATGATTACCGCCGACCACGGAAACGATCCCACGTATCCGGGGACCGATCACACTCGGGAATATGCACCGCTGATTGTTTACGGGAAGAAAGCACAACCCGGGGTTAAGCTGGGAACTCGCAATTCGCTGTCAGACATCGGCGCGAGCGTCGCCGAAAACTTTCAGCTGAATTTAAAAGCCGGCGAAAGCTTCCTGAGAGATTTCATCCCTTAATTAACTTTTCAACCGGATGAAGATTCAATACTCATTGCGGCCCGCGTTTCAATCACTGGTTGCAATAAGTTTGTGCGTCTTTCCACTCGTGGTGTCCGCGCAACCGCGGCGCTCACCGCGCCTCAACGCGGCGACAGACATTGTTATCGACCTGCAATTTTCCCCGGATGGCCGCACGCTGGCCATTGCCCGCGGATCGCGCGACGAGCAACGCGTGGAACTTTGGGACGTGCCTGAAGGAACGCTGCGACTGGCAATCAAAGGATTCGATGGTCCGGTCTGGTCCCTTTCGTTCTCGCCCGATGGCCGCACCCTGGTGACTGCCAGTGGCGGCATTCATCCGGAGAAAGTTGCCGACAAACCTACCAGGCACAGCGGCAAGTCATTTACGGAACTAAAGTGGTGGGACGTAAAGACCGGTGAATTCAAGCAGCGTCGCGAATTTACGGAAGAAGACCTGGTGAGAATTGTCGCCGCTTATTCACCTGACGGCCGCGCGCTGGCTACGGCCGAAAATCGAATGCCTATTTCGTTTCCCAGCGTTGATGTCGGCGGGACGGCTGCGAGCTCTGTGGCGACGCTTCGACCCGGTATTGCTACGTTTGCCCGCGCAGCAATGTCCGAAACCCGGATTGAACTTGTTGACGCCGCGACCGGTGAGGTCAGCCTAAAGTTGAAGAATAAGTTCGCCGGCCCGCAGGTGCCTTTTTTGTTGCCTTATTTGGTGAGGCGCGAAGACATGCGTTCTCTGCCTCCGGCTCAACTAATGACGCCTCCGGTTTTTTCACCTGATGGAAAAATGATCGCGGCCTGGAACATCTCAGAGATAAAGCTTTGGAGCAGCACGACCGGAGACGAACTCCTGAAGTTTAAGAACCTCAAAGGAAATGTAAGTTCGGTGGCGTTCTCTCCCGACAACAGTCTGCTGGCTGCCGCGATTGTCCACATTTCTTTTAAGGATCGTTATCCGGTCGACTTCAAAAGCGAAATCCGCATTTGGGAAACGGCAACGGGAACCCCACTGCCGGCTATTCCACTAACCACCAATACGGTCTCGACCCTGATCTTTGCCGCAAACGGCCAGCAGTTTTTAGTCGGCGGTCTGGTTATGGACGGCGAGCACCGCTACCCGAGCATGGAGCTTGTCGATCTGAAAAGCGGGAGTTTGGGTAGGCTGCGCGGTAAAGACGAGAGTAACGGGGGCACTTCGATTCGTGTCGCCCCTGACGGTGATTTGATGGCTTTTCAGACCGATGCTTCAACGGTCAGATTGTTGAGCACGCGTGACTGGAGAACGGTCTGCACGTTAGGCGGGCCGAAAGAGTCGGGCTCTGATGACGCTCTCGTGCGTCGTTTCCTGTTATCGGTAAAAAGCGTCGAGGCCGTCGCGTTTTTAGGTGATGGAAAAACTATAGTCGGTGAAATTGAAGCCGGGGGCATCAAGGTTTGGGACACGCGAACCGGCGAGGTGAAGAAGACTCTCGGCCGCGAGGCAGAGACCGGCCCGATCGCGGCGATTGCGTCCGGCGGCAATCCAGTGGCGGACATTGCAGCTGATGAACAGGTACGCCTCTGGAGTCTGGAAACCGGAGAGCCTCAGATTGTTCTGCCCGCGAAATCCAGGGCGTCTGCAGTTGCTTTGTCCGGCAATGGGAGAATCCTGGCAGCCGCTCTCGGTAAAACTATTTCGCTCACTGAGACGAGTGACCTCACGAGCCAGCGTCATATTGAGGACGTCGGGAACATCACAACTCTCGGTTTATCGAGTGATGGAAAATTACTGGCGGCCGCCACCAGCGAAGGCGCAGTGGCAATTTGGGACGGGCAGCGCGCACAAATCAAATCTAAAATTGCGGCCCATGGCCCAGTCACCGGTTTGCAGTTCGGAGCACAAGACCGCCTGCTTGCGGTCGGATCCAAAGATGGGACGGTGGCTGTTTGGAACACTGAGACCGGCCAAGTGATCTTCGAGAACAGGAAGCACACCAGCGCTGTCAATGCAATTGCCTTCTCAAGAGACGGTATGCTGCTGGCCACCGGGAGTGACGACCGGAAAGCGATCATTTGGGAAGTCAACGGGGGCAAGGCGCGTCACACTTTAAGCGGTCACGATCTGGCAGTTACCTCGATCGCATTTTCTCCTGACGCTTCGACCCTGGCTGTCGGCACCGGCAATGCTTCAGTCGTCTTATGGCAAGTCGAAAAGGGGAAGCTCGACCGGGTCCTCAAATAGCAGTGTCAGAACCGCCTGCGGTAGCGGGCGGGCTTGTTCCTTGCCATGCAGGCGCGACGAACTAAAAAAGGCCCACCCGCTACCGCAGGCGGTTCTGACATTTCTAAGCGTCGGGATCTTTTACCACCCCGATAAAAGGCAGGTTGCGATACCTTTCAGCGAAATCCAGTCCGTATCCGACGACGAATTTGTCAGGGATGCGAAATCCCAAATAGTCAATCGGTACCTCTTTCTCACGTCGTTCGAACTTGTCGAGGAGCGCAGCCAGCTTCACGCTCGCGGCGCCACGTGATTTCAAATTCGCCAGCAGATAACTGAGGGTCAGTCCCGTATCGACGATGTCTTCCACGACCAGAATGTGGCGGCCTTCAATCGCGACGTCCAGATCCTTAAGGATGCGTACTTCACCAGAGGTGCGCATGCTGGCCCCGTAACTGGATATGGCGATGAACTCAATGCCGAGCCGAATATCCGCCGCTCTAATCAAATCGCTCAGAAAGGTGCAGGCGCCCTTGAGCACACCAATCATCAGCGGATTAAGGTCGGCATAGTCGCGGGCAATGTCGGCTCCCAGTTCGCTGATTCGCTGTTGAATCTCCTGGGCGCTGATCAGGACCTCAAGATTAGGATTGCCGAACTCAGACATGATGCGTGCTTCTGATGTTGCCACTGTCTTAGGTTTCCTTCAAAGAATTGGTTTTAACTACTAAACACCAGCGTTGCGCGGTTATCGATGCTGCGAGATACTATTGAAGCTCTCCGGGCCAGGTCAAATCATTAGCGATCATTGGCTTGTTATTTTTTCATTCGACAATTCTCTGAACCAGATTACGATGAAAGCTTTCAGCACGAAATACGCGCGCAGCATTGCTTCGCTCTTGCCTTTGCTGCTGATGCTGTTGTTTGCGGCTGCGATCCCCGGCCTCAGCCAAACGGCGGCTAAACCGCAGACGACGACGGGCCACACCGGTGGTGCGAACCTGCCCGCCCGCGCCAGTGAAACACAGATCGATTCGTCAATACCCGACGATCAGGCGGTAGATCAGATGATCGCACCCTATGCGCCGAAAGTCCGGGAGCTCGAGAACGTTATCGGCAAAGTCAAAGGCGGCGACCTGCGCAAAGGCGGTATCGGCGCCGGCACGCTTGGCAACTTTGTGACTGATGGAATTCTTTTCGAGGCGCGGCAGAAACTCGGAAACTCGGTCGCGCTGGCAGTCACCAACGCCGGCGGCTTGCGCAAAAGCGCCATCTCTGAAGGCGATTTACTTCAGCGCGATATCTTTGAATTATTGCCGTTTGAAAATGCCCTGGTTGAGTTCGATTTGACGGGCGCACAGGTTTTGAGCCTGCTGCAGCAGGTTGTCTCACACCGGGATGCGCAGGCCGGGGCGCGGATTAAGTACGCGAATGATGCCAATAACCGGCCGCAGCTTGAAAGCGCACGCCTGTTGACTGATGGGAAAGAACAAGAGATCGACAGGTCGGCAACTTACAAAGTAATTTGTATCGATTATCTCTGGAAGCGTACAGCGACGCGCCCTTCGGATACTGAAGGAGACTACTCAGTTTTGAACCAGGCGCAGAAGATCGAGCCGCTGGGCCTGACGATCCGCGACGCAATCATCGATTACGTGAAAAAAGAGACTGCGGCCGGCCGCGACATAAAACCAAAGGTTGACGGGCGATTCGTTTTAGCAGGTGTGGTCCCGAATCCCGGAGGAGGACACAATGATTAGCCGGCGACGATTTTTGCAAACCTCGCTCGCTGGTGGCGCGGCTCTGGCCCTTCCCGGCGCGCTCTCCCGCTTTATTTCCAGAGACGCATGGTCAGCGCTGGCTGAACCGCTGCTGGAGATCGCAGCCGGCGAAACGCTCATCACGATCCTGCACACGAACGATACGCACTCGCAAATCGATCCCGTCAGCGCGACCGACAAACAGTATGGCGGCAAAGGCGGAGTTGCGCGTCGCGCCACCCTGGTCAAACGCGTGCGCCGCGAAAATCCGAACACGCTGATGATTGACGCCGGCGATGTGTTCCAGGGCACGCCTTACTTCAATTTTTATAAAGGCGAAGTTGAGTACAAGGCGATGTCGCTGATCGGTTATGACGTGGTGACGCTTGGCAATCACGATTTCGACAACGGCGTTGCCGGACTCGCCGCCGCCATGAAGTTCGCCAACTTCGATTTCGTCTCAGCCAATTACGATGTGCGGGACACGCCGCTCGCAGCCCGCGTGAAGCCTTACGTAGTGCGCACGCTGGCCGGGGTTCGGATCGGACTGTTTGGTTTGGGCATCAGCCCGGATAACTTAATCACGCCGCAAAATTTCCAGGGCGTGAAATATCTCGACCCGGTCCAGGCGAGTCGCGATGTGGTGCACTCGCTGCGCGAGCAGGAGAAGTGTCAGCTGGTTGTCGGGATGTCTCATCTGGGCTATTACCAGAATCCGCAGCACGGCGAGATCGGCGACACGCAAGTGGCGGCGCAAGTCAACGGCATAGACTTTATTGCTTCAGGACACACGCACACGTTCATGGAGCAGCCGGTGCTGCAAAAAAATCCCGACGGCAAAGACACCATCATTTTTCAAGTCGGCAAAAGCGGCATCTATGTCGGTCGGGTCGATTTCAAGATGAAGGATGGAAAAGTCGTCGCGTCTGGGGGACGGCTATTGGATTTGAGAGACGAATTTTGGAGTGCGGCGGCTTGACGCCGCTTTGGTCGCATCGTGGATGTTTCGCGGAAGCCGCGATTAAACTGAATCATGGCTGATGACGCAACCAGAGATCGGGTCCGCGCGCTCGTCCGAGATGTACTGAGTAAGACAATACCGGACTCACCGTCCGAAGCGCCGGCGCAAACAAACATGGCGGGCGGTAAACCGCCGCGCAGCAACCCGCCAGGTGTAACGGTAACTCGCGACGAATCTGCCAAGCTCGTGATCACGGAGGATGACGTCCGCGGGCTTGAACGCGGCGCCGTTTTGCGGATTGCCGAGGGCGCGCGATTGACGCCGCTCGCCGCAGACATGGTCAACGATCGCGGCATTGAACTCGTGCGGCGTGTGCCGCGTGCCGGATCGAGCAATCATAAAGCGATCGCCGTGGGAGCGGACCATGGCGGCTTTGCCATGAAAGAGGAATTGAAGAGTTTCCTCAACAGCCTGGGACATCGCGTTAACGACTTCGGGACCAATTCTGAAAGTGCCGTCGATTATCCTGATTTTGCTCATGCGGTCGCGCGCGCGGTTGCCGATCATGCAGTTGACGTCGGAATCGTGATTGACGGCGCGGGTGTCGGCTCAGCCATGACGGCCAACAAGGTGCCGGGTGTGCGCGCGGCAGCCTGTTATTCCGTTGAGGTCGCTCGCAATTCACGTGAACACAACGGCGCGAACGTGCTGACGCTCGGCAGCAAAACCATCACCAGCGATCAGATGCGTGAGATTGTCCGCGCCTGGCTCGCGACCGATCTGACCGAAGATCGCCATCGCAAACGCGTGGGTAAAATCGAGGCCATCGAGCGACAGTATCAAAGATGATGTTTGGAGTACGGCCTTCGGGTGGTTGCTTCAATTCTGTGATTGCTTATCTCCCTTCTCCCTTTGGGAGAAGGGCTGGGGATGAGGGCCTACGGCGCGCGGAAATTTTTGAATAGTTTGCGAGAGATGAATTCGCTGTGCGAATTGATCTCTCGCTGTTCTTAGGACTAGTTTGGCTGCGCGCCAGGCCCTCACCCAACCCTCTCCCAAAGGGAGAGGGCTTAGTTGTTTGATTTGCCGAGTATGAGAATTTTCTCAACCTGACCCACTACCCTATCCCCGCCTAAAGGCGGGACTCCAAACAAGTGCGTGCTAAAATACTTCCAGTCACCATGCCCTATTCATCCAACGGCGATTTTGAGCAATTAGTCGAGCAGATTACCGATGTAATCTATGCGCGTCTGAATGGTGAGCAAGTCGATCAAGCGAAGATGTGCGGCTGCACATCTGAGTGCTTTCATCGCTGTCCTGAGCGCATGCACCGGGTGGTGGACGCCGGCGCCGCACGCATCGGCTTAGTGCTGGGCCAAACTGCCTCAGCCCGGGATTGGGCCAGCCTGATCGACCATACCCTGCTAAAACCCGACGCCTCGCAAACTGAAATCAAAAATTTGTGCGAAGAAGCCGCCCAGTATCATTTCGCTTCGGTTTGTGTAAACCCAACCTGGGTGCGCGCCTGCGCCTGCCACCTGCAGGGCAGCGGCGTGCCGGTCTGCACCGTGATTGGATTTCCGCTGGGCGCCACGCTGCCCGATGTGAAAGCGTACGAAGCGCGCCGCGCCATCATGGACGGCGCGCGCGAAGTCGACATGGTGATTAATATCGGGGCCCTCAAAAGCAGCGACGATTGTCTGGTTGAGCACGATATCCGATCCGTGGTCGAGGTGGCTCACGAATACGACGTTACCTGTAAAGTGATCATCGAGACCGCTTTGCTGACTGACGACGAAAAAGTCCGGGCCTGCCAGGCGGCGAAAAATGCCGGAGCTGACTTCGTGAAAACTTCTACCGGCTTCTCGAAGGGCGGCGCCACGGTCGCCGATATTGCCTTGATGCGGCGGGTGGTCGGATCAGAGCTCGGAGTGAAAGCCTCAGGCGGAGTAAAGAGCATCGATGACGCGCGGGCCATGGTCGAAGCCGGCGCGACCCGCATTGGCGCCAGTGTCGGAGTGAAGATCGCGCAGGAAGCTGCCGGGGTGAAAAGCAACGGACAGCCCGCTCTCGCCTACTAAGGAACGTACGCCCACCAAAAAGGAAATTGAAAATTGAAAAGTGAAAAATGAAAATTGTAAATTGACTCGTTCCTACACGAATCCGATCTCCCTGTACGTGGATCCAAAGCTGCACGACAGCAAATCACAAATTTCAATTCTTAATTTTCAATTTTCAGTTTTCAATCTTGTCCTGCTTGCTTCTTTACTTGCTTCGGGCCTGACAGCACAGGCGCAAAGACCGGCCCCCACGCCGACCCCGGATCAGGACGTTGACGTGCTCCGCACTGAGACGGATCTCACCAATCTGCTGTTCACGGCGACTGACAAGAACAATCGTTACGTAACCACCCTGCAGCAGAACGATATTCGCGTGCTGGAAGACGGTGTGCCGCAGACGCTCTTCACTTTCCAACGTGAAACCGATCGACCACTGGCGATAGCTTTCTTAATAGACGTCAGCATTTCAGAAGAGCGCACGCTGCCGGACGAAAAGGCCGCCGCGCGCACCTTCATTGAAAATGTGATTCGTTCTGACAAGGACCAGGCAGCCATTATTCCGTTCGAGGGTTACGGGCATCTGGAACAGCCGTTGACGCGCGATGTGCTCTCAATATATCGCGCGTTGGAAGGGGTCGAAGTCGCCTTTCCGGTTTACACCGGCGCCGCGCCGCCGCTCGGCGGCATTGCTTCCGGGCCCGGAACCATAAGTCCGCCGCGTGAAGGTTCCACCGCAATCTGGGATACGATCGCGATTACTTGCCACAATATCCTGGCGCGCAGTTACACCCAGCGCCGGCGCGCGATCATTCTGCTCACTGATGGTCAGGATACGAGCAGCCGGGTGCCGCGATCTACGGCGATCGACCAGGCGATCCAGGCAGAGACTGTCGTTTATGCCATCGGAATCGGCGACAAGCGATATGACGGCATCAACAAGAAAGCCCTCGATGACATTACCGAGAAAACCGGAGGCCGGGCGTTTTATCCGAAGAAGAGCACCGATATGGCCGCGGCTTTTCAGGAAATTGAACAGGAGTTACGGTCGCAGTATCTGATCGCCTACACCTCAACCAACAAACAGCATGACGGCAAGTTTCGCTCAATGAAGCTCGAGGTCGTTAATCCCGCCTTAGCGAAAGAGAAATGGAACCTGCGTTACCGGCCCGGGTATTTTGCGAAGAAGAACTAGGCCACTTGGCTTTGCCGCAAAAGCCAGATCTTGCTCTCTGGTCAGAAGTGTTCCGTTCGTGTTGCTTCGTGTGATTTCGTGGATCGTCCTTGTTTCCCGAACGAACGAACCGATCCACGAAATCACACGAACTACACGAAACTCATTTAATACTTTTGAGGCAAAGCCGGATTACGCCGCGATCGTTTTCTCAATCCGTTTGTCGGGTACCAGCCATATGACGGCCACCAGGACATAGATCGAGCAGGCGAGCCACGACCTCACAAAGGCCAGCGGGATCGCAATCACGTAAAACACGATCGAAATCTTACCCTTGAAATCTTCGCCCAGCGCCGTCGCGAGCACAGAGTCAGCTGCGTGAATCCGAAGTAAGGCGCGCGTGAGGATGAAGTAGGCGATGGCCGCGCACAATAGGATCACGCCGTACAACGCTGCAGGTAACGAAGCAAAATGATTCTGACCCATCCACGCCGTCACGAACGGCGTCAGCGAAAGCCAAAACAGCAGATGCAGATTAGCCCACAAAACCTTCCCGTCTACGTGCTCGACTGCCTGGAGCAGGTGATGATGGTTGCTCCAGTAAATTCCGAGAAACACAAAGCTGAGAAGGTAACTGAGAAAGACCGGAGTCATCGGCCGCAAGGCCGCGAGATTCGCTCCGGCCGGCACGCGCAGCTCGAGCACCATGATGGTGATGATGATCGCGATGACGCCATCGCTGAAAGCCTCGAGTCGATTGCGGGTCACAGTTCAAGATGTTAGCACGAACGCAGCAAGCGCTCTTGAAACCGCATTCGCTTCCTTATATGCTCGCCTATCTCTTATGCCTTCCAGACACAATCTTCTGGCGGTAATACTTGGTGGGGGTGCCGGCAGCCGCTTGTTTCCGCTGACGGCGCAACGATCAAAGCCGGCGGTACCGCTCGGCGGCAAATATCGTCTGGTAGATATTCCGATTTCGAATTGCATCAACTCAGATGTGATTCGAATGTTCGTGCTTACCCAATTCAATTCCGCGTCTCTTAACCGGCACATTGCCACGACGTATCGCTTTTCGCCGTTTGCCGATGGGTTCGTGGAGATTCTCGCGGCCGAGCAAACTCCGGAAAGACCGGACTGGTTTCAAGGCACTGCGGATGCGGTACGCCAGGTGCTACCGCACATACGTGATTGGCGCATTGATACGCTCCTGATTCTGTCCGGCGATCATTTGTACCGGATGGATTATCGAAAGTTTCTCAAGCGACATTTCGATACCAATGCCGACATCACAGTTTCAGTCATCCCAATTGCGCCGGATTCGGCCAGCGAGTTCGGCCTGTTGAAGATCGACGACGCCGGTCGCATCGTCGAATTTCGCGAAAAACCAAAAGGCGACGAGCTGGAAACGATGCGCGTTGAAACGACTTCGATGGGCTTGTCCGCAGACGAAGCGCGCGCCCGGCCATTTCTCGCGTCGATGGGCATCTACGTTTTCAAATACGAGCGGCTCGAAGAAGTACTCGCCGAAGACAACGCGCGCTTTGACTTTGGCAAGGAAGTCATTCCGGCCAGTATTAATAAGTACAACGTGCAGGCTTATCTCTTTAACGATTACTGGGAAGACATCGGTACGATTGCCGCATTCTATAAGGCAAATCTTGACATGACTTCCGCCCTTCCACCGTTCAATCTGTTCGATGCGGAAGCGCCGCTCTTCACCCGCGCGCGTTACCTGCCGCCCTCAAAAATCGATAACTGCGAGATTCGCGATTCGATCATCAGCGACGGCTGCATTATCAACGGCGCAAAAATTAGCCGCTCGTTGATCGGGTTGCGCAGCCGCATCGCGGAAGGCACCCAAATCGATGCCTCTTACATAATGGGCGCCGACTATTATCAAACCCTGGAGGACATGCTCGGCGACCGTGAAGCACGGCGGCCCCGCGTCGGCATAGGAGAAAATACGATCGTTAGACGGGCAATCATCGACAAGAACGTGCGCATAGGCAGAGATGTTAGCCTGCTGAATGAGGCAGCAGTTGAGACCAGCGATGGCCCGAACGGAATGTATTACATCCGCGACCGCATTATTATCGTGCCCAAGAACGCTTTAATTCCTGACGGGACCGCCGTGTAAAAAAAGCGCCGGCACGAAGGCCGGCGGACTGGAGCGCAAGCTGACTGGAGCGCAAGCGTCTCGCTTGCAATGAGCGCGAAGCGCGAACGGGAGAGAGCAACCGGGACGGTTGCGCTCCAGTCCTCAATTAGTTAACCCCTGAATAATCTTTCTTCAAGACGGGCGGGCCGGCCGGCTGTTGCGTGACGCCCTGGGCTGCTGACTTTGTGCCGGGCTGAAACACGTAACTGTCACGCGTGCGCACAACCAGTTCCGGCCGGTTGACGCGCACCTTGATGTTCCGGCGTTCGCCCGCCTGCGGCTTGTTCTTCGGGTAATAGCCGAGACTGTACTGCCGGCGCAGTTCGTCCGCCACCGACTGGAACGCGCTGTTTAGATCCTGATCTGCGTCGTAGAACCGGGCTCCGGTTTCACGTGCCAGGTCATGAAGATATTCGCCGGCAAGCTCATATTCCGCGCGCGTGGTGCCCGCGCCGCCGCCGGGAAAGCCGCCGCGACCATTACGTCCACCGCCGGGATAGCCGCCGCCCGGGTAACCACCGCCGTTCAGAATTGCTCCGAGAATATCGAGGATGCTGCTACCGCCGCTATTCGGGTAGTTTCTACCATTACCATTCGGATAGTTTCCGCCGCCGCCCGGATTGTTTCCGCCGTTCGGGTAGGTTCCGCCGCTCGGATTGTTTCCGCCGTTCGGATAGTTTCCGCCGCCACCCGGATAATTTCTCCCGCTCCGTCGCGAACCACCACCACCGGGATATCCGCCGCCGCCGCCGGGAAACCAAATTCCCATGTCGCCCGAAGTGTCAAAGTCGACCGGATAGATTAGCGCGTCGGTTTCTTCCGCGTCTCGCAAGGTGGTCTCATACGTCGCATGCCTGCTGGTGGTGTCGACGCCGTCGGTGAAAAGCACAATCGCCTTGCGACCCTCGATGTGATTTAAGTACTGGTTGAGCACCGAATCCATCGCGTCGTAGAGCCGAGTCCCCGAGCCGATCCGCGTCTGCAGGATCCAGTTCCGCAACACCGAGCGATCGCTCGTGGGCTGTCGCTCGAGCCCGCGAATCTTATCGTCGAAAGAGATCACCACGACCTTGTCGTCAGGTCGCAATTGATTGGTAAAGGCGATCGCTGCGTCCTGAATCTCTTCAATCTTGTATCTGGTTGACGCACTGGTATCGATCAGCAAGGCGACCGTAAAAGGCTTATCAGTCGACGCAAAATAGGCGACCTTCTGCTCAACGTCATTCTCCCAGATTCGGAAATTATCTTTGGTCAGATTTGGAATGAACTTTCCATCGCGGTCCATAACGGCGACCGGAATGCTGACCAGGGTCGTGTCAACCTTTACCACGTCGCCTGCGCCGACCTCTTCGGGACCGGCATCCTTCTGCGGCGTGGTGGGCCTCTGCTCGTTAGGATCGCGGTTAGCGCCGCGCAGCACCGGTGGCGCCGGAGGCTTTCCCATTTGTGACGTTGCGGGGCCTGACTGCGGCGAGGATGGCGATTGGGTCTGCTGATTTGATTGAGCCGATGGGTTCGGATTGACGCGGCGGGGACGCGTAACCTGTGAATTTGCCACGGTTGCCAATACAAAGGTGATGACCACGGCGAAGGCGAGGGCAGAAAACTTCTTCATGACTAACTCCTTGGAGAGACGATTACCGTTTCATTGCACGTACGGAACCGTTCAAAACCGGGAATTTGATGCGGCCCGCCTATAAGCAGGTTGTTAGGCGGCGGAGTTTCCGCCGCAAATTGCCGTTAAGCATAATTCTGAACTGACTGGTGGAGAGACTATCGGGGAGAGAACTTAGCGACGAGGAGAAGATAGCACCGCCGTTCGACGACGGCAAGCGTTTCGAGGGCTTTTACGCGGTCAATCCTTGACCTTCTGCAACCGGGACGGTTGCGCTCCAGTCGATAGCCGGAGCCATGGCGTAAAGCTCATGTATGTGATGGTAACCTGGGCCGGACGGGCTTTGCCTCAAAACTAGTCTTGTTCTCGTCCGCGAAGCGGACGGAGTGAAAATAGCCCAGCGCTTTAGCGCTGGGTTACTAGGTATAGATCCAAGTAATACGCGAAGCGGACGACTGACAAAACTATGGAAGTAGAACATTTATGATTCAGCCGTCCGTTTCACGGACTACGTCTATGCACGCATTCAACCCCACCGATGAATCGGTGGGCTATTCTCATTCGTCGGCTTCGCCGACTTTTGAGGCAAAGCCCGCCGCACGCTATTTCCCCGAGCTCAGGTTGATTGCGTTCCAGATAAAGGGAAACGTGCCCCAGGTCTGGCCGCGATGCTGTGGTCGAAATGCGAAAAGCACTATCCGGCCCTTGCCCATCGCGACTTCCGCCAGAGCAATCTTGTCCTTGATCCTGTCTTCACCGCGCAACCACCCGGAACGCAGCACATCGTCTTTTGCGTAACGGGCGACAACTTCTACTTTGTTGTCGGTCGCCTCGAACGCCGAGCTGTTAATAAAGTAGGCATCAGTTTCTTTCGCCATCGTGTGCGCGATGGGATTAGCAGTATTAACGTTGATACGCAGAATTGATCCCGGGCAATAAAAATCAGATGAACGCACGCCGGCGAGGACATTACGCAAAGGCAGCTTCATTTGCCTAATGACAGCCGCGCAGGATCCGTCGAAACAGATCAGCGTCCCGCCTTCTTCCACGAACTTTGCGAGATTCGCATAGCCTTTGTCGCTGATTCCTCTCGCGGCAGCTTCTGACGGTACGTCGGCGTCAGGATTGGCGCGCGTCTGCTCAGAAGGCAAGACAATGGCGTCGAAATTCGGCCGCGGATTGGCGTCGTTGATGCTGGACTCGCTTAGAGATTTGTAAGGCACATTGAAAGTGTCAAACACATAGCGCGTCCAGCCTTCGTCCATGTTACCGGCGCGCGAGTTTTGATAGACGGCGACGCGAATGCCCAGCTCGATGGGAGCAAGGATTGGCGACTTGTCGCCGCTCGCTAACCGCAACCCGAGATCCTTGCGCACATCGTTTTCGGAGTTGATCAGAGTCAGCTTTCTTTGATTGGGTGGTTCGGAAATAGACACCACCGCGGGCGCCTCGATTCCCATCTGCATCGGCAACGTCCAGCCGGCGACATCATACGGCCGTTCGGCTTCGCCGGTAGCCGTCGTGCGATTCGGATAAACCTGTGGCTCGAACAGAGCGAGCACATTCTGCCGATAAGGTTGATTGAGAAAGATAATGTAGCTGCCGGCGGGAATCTCAACGGGCGGTGTTTGTCCGACGATAGTGATCCCAGGGGCGCCACTTCCGGTTTTTCGCAAAACGACCTGACCGGTGGCGCCGTGCAATTCATGATCGAGCCGGTAAACTTCCATTCCCTGTTCGACCAGCGTGCCGATCATCTTCGCGACATTCTCATCGCGGCCCTGGCCGGCAGGAATCAGGTAAGCGATCGTGTCAGCGCTCGACGGCTGGGCCATGTTCGCTTTCCCCAATTCATAAAAATTACGCAAGTAGTCGCTGCGATAATTTGACGCCAGCGAAAGAACGGAGTGGCAGGCAATCAACTCCATCTGCATGATGTCATGCGGATGCCAGGTGCCGCCCGGCCACGGGTTCGGAAAATTCGTAGTGGCTTCCATCGCGCTCACCATCCCGCGCGTGCTTGAACGCGCGAGCTGTTCGCGCGTGACCGTGCTGGGCGTCATGATGCGTGCGCTGGATGCCTCGGTAAGAATGCCGACGGAATTATGAAAGTAGGGTGCCGTGCGAAAGCCGCCATGCCACCACGTGTCATAGAGGGCGTTCGTCAGAATCCCCTTGAACCCGGCGGCGGTTACATCGGCAGCCATTTTGTGGCCGATTAATCCAACCTGCCTCAGCAGCAAAGCATCGATGTGCGGGTTGGGCGGGTCGTAAAAAGGCGGCACGAAGAACCGCGATCCGTTCGATCCCTGCTGGTGGACGTCGTAAACGATTTCGGGAAACCATTCCTTCCAAAACAACCGCGTGATCGCCTTGGTCTCTTTCAAATCGAGCATGAACCAGTCGCGGTTGTCGTCGTGGCCGGCATAGTGATGATAAAGCTCAGGAGGCTCGCGGCCTTCAGTCGGCGTGCCGAGCGTTTTGCGATACCAGTTCGCGACGATGTCCACGCCGTCGGGATTCGGAGATGGAATCAAAATCAAGATCGTATTGTGGAGAATCGAGAGCGTGTCCGGATCGTTCGCAGTTGCCAGGTTGTAGGCGAGTTGGCTCGACATCTGTGAGGCCACTATCTCAGTCGAGTGGATCGAACACGAGATAACCACGACCGTCTTCCCGTCGCGAATAAGTTCATCGCGCTCGGCATCACCCGTCACTTTGCGCGGATCGGCCAGCTTTGCCTGGATTGCTTTGTACTTGTCGAGATTGCGTATATTCTCGGGCGCGCTGATGAAAGCGGCAATCATGGTGTGGCCGAGTGTGGACGTGCCGATAGTTTCGATGTGCACGCGATCGCTGGCTTTATCCAGCCGGGCAAAATAGTCAGTAATCTGTTTCCAATCGGCGATGGTTCGATCATCACCAGGATTGAAGCCAAATACAGATCGCGGTGAGGGGATGGATTGAGCAGTGGCTGGAGCTGCGGGGCGGCGTTGTGCATTCGTTGCCGCAGCTACCAATAATACGAGACATAAGACAGCAACCGAGGCGTAGCCTCGTCTGTTCATTTTGGCGTTCGTGCCGGAAAGGCAGAGCCTTTCCGCATTGGGCTGCGGCTGCGCCGCATAGACATGGCTCCGACCGCCGGCGCGTTCAGGGGACGCGATCGATTTGCGATGCATACTGACATTCCTTCTCGTGAAATAGTTGCGCAGAAGACTGACGGCGCGGCGAAGTCTAGCACAAGACGCGGCCCACACGTCGTCGGCATGTTGCTCTTCGCCTGGTCATGGTTTGTCGCCGGCGCGCTGCTGCTGTTTTTTGCGCCGCCCGTGCTCTTGCTGGGAAGTCTCTTCAAGCGACAGGACTGGATCTATTGGTGGGCCAATTGGGGTGCGCGTAACTGGTTGCGTCTCACCGGCGTGAAAGTAAAAGTGACCGGAAAAGAGAATCTCGATCCGCGCCGGCCTTATGTCTTCGTCGCGAATCACTTTTCTTATCTGGACGCGGCGCCGCTTTTCGCCTTTACCGGCCGTCGCATGGGGATGGTCGCGAAGAAGGAACTCTTGAAGGCCCCGATTCTCGGTTATGGCATGGGCTTTGTGAATGTCATTGCGATCGATCGATCAAATCGCGAACGCGCGGTTGAATCAATGAAGATCGCAACTGAACGGCTACGTTCAGGAATTTCGTTCGGAGTTTGTCCCGAAGGTACGCGCGCCCTGCCGGGAGAGATGCTCCCGTTCAAAAAGGGGGCATTTCACATGGCCGTGCAGGCCGGAGTACCTGTCGTCCCGATCGCTTTGAAGAATTCAGATGTGTTGATGGGAAAAGGAACCGGCGAAGCGTGGCCCGGCACAATCGAAATGGTGATGATGCCGTCCGTCGAGACGTCCTGGGTGAAGAATGACGAGGATCTCGATGCGCTCGTAGCACAGGTTCAAAACACGATCATGCGCGAATTGGGAATCAAGCAGTTGTCAGCTCGCCGGCCGAAAGCTACGGCGCCACAAAATCATAAGTAAGTATTCCCGAAACCTTCACCGGCACACCGTTGACGACTGTCGGCTTGAACTTCGCGCGCATCGCAGCCTTCACCGCAGAGTCTCGCAAAACCTCGGGTCCAAAAACCGCCGTTGCCGAGATTACTTTTCCGCTCTCATCGATGATCACTTGAACCTGGACCGTTCCCGCGTCGTGATTCTTGCGTGCGGCATCGGGATAGGCGGCCTTGGGCAAATCGACCGCCTTGCCGTTGAGAAAACCACCTTCGACGGGCGCCTTATCGTCAGAGGAGCTTTCTGAATTCATCGCCGGTGGTGGAGTTGCCGGAGCAGAAGGTTTTTGCGTCTCTGGTTTGGTTTCCGGCTTCGGCTGGGATTTGGTTTCAGTTTCCGGCGCTTCGCCAACTTCAGTAATGGTGACTTTGCCGCGGCCGACTTTGTAATCCGTGTACTTAACCCGCATGCGAACGCGAAAGTCGGTCCCATTGTCAAAAACGAGGTCATCGTCGGCGTAGACGTAAGTGGGAAACCAATACTTGCCATCAATCTGCTCGCGATATGTCTCGACCACCGGAAACTTGTTCGTCTTCGTTTCCGGGCCGGCCTTGCCCTTTGCCTTGACGATCTGCAGATCGTGGTCGTCGACCCAAATTCGTCCCACGAAAACACGGTCCTTTGATTTCGGACTGGGCATCACCTTTGGCGACACGTCGAATACATACAGGTCAAGCTCGTCGATGCGCTCTTTGCCGACGTACTTGAAATTGTAAAGGCCGGCCTTGGAGCCTTCGAGCGCAAAGGGATTTACGCCTCCCAGGTCGTCCAGATCCTCATTAGTCATGGTCGCGCCCTGCAGGCTCGGCATCGGGAAGAAATTTATTTTCTCGAATCGAGTTCCTTTGTCGTCGAAGGTGAAGTCAGACACCCGATGGTATTCGCCGATCACCTGACCGCCCATGCCCAATTCCTGAACCAACGCATCTCGCTTGAAGGCGTAGGTGTTCAATGCCTGCCGAAACTGAGTTTCCTTGGCGGTAAACCTGCGAACGATGTCGTCGATCTGGGCCGGGGTAAGGTTGGCTGAGCCGCTCAGGGTCGGACCTTTGGCATCGGCGGTTGTCTGTTGCGCGGCCGCGAACTGTGCGGCTGCGAAGACCACGGCAGCGCCAAGTGTGATTCTCAGTAAGTAGTTAGAAAAACGCATGACTTGATTCCTTTCGCCGGGGGGCAGGGGCTCTTCACTCTTAGTAATTTAGTAATTATACCAGCTGAGTAAGCCTGACAATCTTCTCAGATGAGCGGAATCGAATGGCTGTTGCCAGAATTTCAACACTGAGCTGATTGCTGGGACCGCGGGCGCCCTCGCCCGCACTGAGCGCGAAGCGCGAAAAGTTGTCAGGGTGAAAAGTTGTCAGGGTAAAGAATGAGCCGCCGCGGTTACTTAATTTCGAAACCTTTAGTTTTAAGGTGTCAGTGACGATCCGCGTGGGATTATCATTTCGCGCTGCGCGCTCAATGCGGGCGAGGGCGCCCGCGCTCCCAGCTAACTTCGCTTTGTTCGTCATTTCGCGTAAGATGTGTGGTTTGCGAAGCATGCGGATTTGTCCACTGTGGGACCCGCAACCAAATCAGCAATGACCCAGGAAGCTATCGAAGTACGGGGCGCTCGCGTCAATAACCTCAAGAACATTTCGTTCTCCATTCCGATAAATCAGCTGACCGTAGTGACCGGCGTCAGCGGCTCCGGCAAGTCATCGCTCGCGTTCGACACGGTTTACGCGGAGGGCCAGCGGCGCTATGTCGAGTCCCTGTCCGCTTATGCGCGCCAGTTTCTCGAGCGTATGGACAAGCCCGATGTCGATGAAGTTCGCGGCATCGCTCCGGCCATCGCTATTCGGCAAAAGAATTCGACTCGGAATCCGCGGTCCACGGTGGCAACGCAAACTGAGATTTACGATTACCTGCGTTTGTTGTATGCGCGCGTCGGGACGACGATCTGCCGTGTCTGTGGCCGCGAAGTGCGGCGTGACTCGCCGGAATCTGCGGCCGACGAAATCTTAAGTGAATTGCTCGAAGGCACGCGGTTTTATGTGCTCTTTCCGGCGAATGCCGGGTTGAATGTCTCAGAAGCCCGACCCCGCGGTTCCCAGCCGGACAGCCCGGCTGCGGTGGGGCGGTCAGAGAGGGCCACTGGCCGCAATAATGGCAAAGCGCGCGGCCGCCGAGCGAATGGAAGCGTGCAGCCGAACAGCGATCGACATCTTATTACGGCTCACCTCATGAGCCTGATGCAGCGCGGTTTCACGCGTCTGTTTTACGACGGGAAGCAGATAGATTTGTCATCGCCGGACGATTATCCGCGTAACGATTTCGAAAACGTCTATGTACTCGTGGATCGCCTGGTCGCGCGCCCGGACGTGCGCCAGCGATTGGTAGATTCACTGGAGACGTGTTTCCGGGAAGGCCATGGACAGGCCGTAATTGAGGTCGCAGATGGTGCGCCCGCCTCTGGTGTGCAACCTGAGCGCGCCGGCGGCGGCCGTAGCGACAGCGCCCGTACGCACCTGCGCTTTTCCGAACGGTTCGAATGCAAGTATGACGGCACCGTCTATGCCACGCCCGAGCCCCGGCTCTTCAGTTTCAACAATCCCTTCGGCGCCTGCCCGACCTGTCAGGGCTTCGGTAACACGATCGGCCTCGATCTTGATCTGGTGATTCCGAATCCAGGTCTGAGTCTCAGCGAAGGCGCCGTCGAGCCGTGGACCAAACCGCAATACGACTGGGCGCAAGCCGAGTTAAAGCGTTTCTGTCGCGCGGAGCGCATGCCGATGAACGTGGCATTTAATGAGTTAACTCGGCAGCAACGGAACGCAATCATCAACGGCAAAGGCGAATGGCGCGGCGTGCGCGGGTTCTTCGACTGGCTCGACACAAAGAAATACAAACTGCACGTGCGCGTCTTTCTATCCAAGTATCGCGGCTATACGCGTTGTCCTGACTGCGACGGCAGCCGCCTGCGACAGGAGGCGCGCGACGTGCGGGTTGGCGGCCGGACGTTGCCGGAAGTATCTGCGTTGTCGATTAAGGACGCCGCGGTCTTTTTCAATGGGCTCGAGTTGTCACCTGAGCAGGCAGCAATCGCCGATCGCGTTTTGTTCGAGGTACGCCGCCGGCTGAAATTCCTTGTCGAAGTAGGCCTGGATTATCTGACGCTTGACCGGCTGGCTTCCACTTTATCAGGAGGCGAAGCCCAGCGAATACAACTGGCTACCAATCTGGGATCGTCACTCGTCGGTGCGCTTTATGTTTTGGACGAGCCGTCGATTGGTTTGCATCCGCGCGACAACGATCGTTTGATTCGCTTGCTGCATAACCTGCGCGATATCGGCAACACGGTGCTGGTGGTCGAGCATGACGCCGAAATGATTCGGTCGGCCGATCATATCCTCGACATTGGCCCGGCGGCAGGCGAGCTGGGCGGCCGTTTGATTTATGAAGGCGACTTTTCAGGTTTGTTCAGCCAGTCCCAGTCGCTCACGGGCCGTTACCTGCGCGGTGAAGCGGCCATCAAAGAGCCGAAGCATCGCCGGCCGCTACAGCTGAAGCGTCTGAAGATTCGCGGCGCCAGCGAACACAATCTGAAGTCAATTAATGTCGACATTCCGCTGAACATGCTGGTGTGCGTTACGGGAGTGAGCGGCTCAGGCAAATCGACCCTGATTCACGACTGCATTTATGCGGGATTGAAAAAGGAAGCCGGTGAATGGCAGGGCCACGTCGGCGCCTTTCAGAAACTGGAAGGCGCGGCGCACGTCGACGAGGTGATTCTCGTCGATCAATCGCCGATTGGCCGCACGCCGCGTTCGAACCCGGTCACTTACATCAAGGTGTACGACGCCATTCGCGAAACTTTCGCGAACACCCGCGAAGCGCAGTCGCGCGGGTTCGATCCGTCCCACTTCTCATTTAACGTGCCGGGCGGTCGTTGTGAAGTCTGCCAGGGTGATGGCACGGTCACAGTCGAGATGCAATTCCTCGCCGACGTAGAACTCGTCTGCGAAGAATGCAAAGGCACGCGTTTCAAACAACAGATTCTGGACGTGCGGTATCGCGGCAAGAACATTCACGACGTGCTCGAGATGACCGTGCGTGAAGCAATCACGTTCTTCCGCGATGTGCATAAGATCACCAATCGTTTGCGCGTGCTGGATGAAGTTGGTCTCGGTTATTTGCGACTGGGCCAATCGGCGACCACGCTCTCTGGTGGTGAAGCTCAGCGGGTGAAGCTGGCGGCGCACCTTTCGAAGCGCGCCGGCGCCAGAGCCCTCTATATTTTTGACGAGCCCACCACGGGTCTGCATTTTGACGACATCAACAAACTGCTGGCAGCGTTCCGCGCCTTGATTGATGCCGGCGGCTCGTTGCTGGTGATCGAACACAATCTCGACGTAATCAAGACGGCGGATTATGTAATCGATCTGGGGCCGGAAGGTGGAGAAGCAGGCGGGCACGTGGTCGCTACGGGAACTCCTGAGGAGATCATTAAAGCCAAAGAGTCATACACGGGGAAATATCTGAAACAGCATTTGCTGACATCAAATGGGAACCGAATATCTTAGCTAATCCCGCGGTCTCTGGCGCCCAGCGAAGTTCACCGAGATGCGCTAGAGTGTGCACCAGGAAAAAGTCCATGACACTCAAAGACAAAATCACGTCCGACATGACTGCGGCCATGAAGGCCAAAGATGCGGACCGCACCTCAACGCTGCGGATGGTCAAGGCGGCGATTATGCATCGCGAGAAAGAAGGCGCGGGCGACCTCACGGATGAAGATGTCATGAAGCTTTTGCGTTCACAGGTAAAGCAGCGCCGCGATTCGGTTGAACAATACCAGAAGGCGGGACGACAGGATTTGGTCGATAAAGAGACCGCGGAAATAACGGTCATCGAATCATATCTGCCGCAAGCTGCCTCAGCAGCTGAGATCGAACAAGCCGTCAGCGATGCCATGGCGGAAACCGGCGCGACCTCGATGAAAGACATGGGCGCGGTGATGAAGAGTGCGATGGCCAAACTTGCCGGCAAGAACGCTGACGGGCGTCTGGTTAGTGAGACGGTGAAGCAGAGGCTCGCTGGTTAGACTCCGCGGAGTAAGCCTCTTCGGCATGAACGACTTCATTACCTGGTTCCATCAGGAATTCAAACGCCTGGACTCCGGCTGGCGGGAAGTGATCAGCGAGCTTGAGGGCGCAGATTTCTATTCAGAAGCAAATCAGCAGTTATCTGCCCGCGCGGAACAGATCGTCCGCAGCGCACGTATTGTCGAGCAGGCCTTCGGCGGCATCACCGCGAATCTTTGGGACGATCCCTTTGAATGGACGCTGCCGGAGACGCTTTCAACGAAAGACAAACTGATAGCTTATCTGGATGAGGTGCGCGACGCGCGCGAACGGGGATTTCAGCTTTTCCAGGACGACAGCGATTTGCTGAAATCGATTATGCCGCCGGCAGGACGAACTCGGCTGATGACCCTCTTGCTCGATACCCTCGTACGCGCATGGAATCACCAACTTAGCGCGCAGGAAGGTATTAACTCTTCTCATGCAAGCGATCTTCGTTCATAATTCGGCTTCGATCAGCGATTGAGGCTTTCATTATGTATTGCCCCAGGTGCGGCCAGCAACAAGCTACTGATTCAATGCGCTTCTGTTCGCGGTGTGGCTTTGCCATGGAAGGCACGATGCATCTGCTGGCAAACGGCGGCATCTTGCCGGTCTATCAACCAACTGGCGAGAAGTCCATTTCGCCGCGTCGCCGCGGGGTAAAGCAGGGCGGATTCCTGATGTTGCTGGGCGCTCTTATTGTTCCCATCTTTGGAGTCATGGCAGGTTTTGCTCCCGGCAGACTGGACAATGTCTTTGCCTTCTTTGCAGCGCTGTCGGCAGTTATCTGCTTCGTTGGCGGACCATTGCGAATGTTGTTCGCGGCAATCTTTGAGGAAGGTGCGCCGCCGAACCAGTTCGCGCCCCAGCTAAACTACAAGGTGCCGGCCGCCGTACCGCCAGCCAGGATTTCCGCCTTGCCTCCCGCTCCGGCGGCGAACCCGGCCAGCCAATGGCGCCGTCCTGACACCGGAGAGATTCAGCCGCCGGCGAGCGTCACTGATAGCACGACTCAACTTCTCGATCGCGAACCACGAAGCGATTGATTCTCGATCGTTAGCCGCTAGCCCATCCCAATCTCGACAGAAAGATCATGAGCGACGATTCGCGCAACTTACCGCTGGCGGATCGGTTGCGAACGCAAATCAGGCGTATCGGTCCGATGACATTTCATGATTGGATGCAGGCCGCGCTCTATGACGAGCGCGAGGGTTATTACCGCCGGGCAGGCCTCGTTCGCCAGGGCAGAACTGGCGACTATCGCACCGCGCCTGAGACCAGCCAGCTCTTCGGCGAAACGTTCGCTAACTATTTCGAGAAATCCTATTTCGATCTTGGCGCGCCGGGTGACTTCACAATTGTTGAGATAGGCGCAGGCCGCGGCGATTTCGCGCGGGCTGTCCTCAACTCGTTCAGTGAAAACTCCCACAGGCTATTTGCCATCACGCGCTATGTGATTGACGAGATCAGCGATGATGCGCGCTTGCAAGCCGCATCAAACCTCGCCGAATTCAAAGACCGGGTCGAGTTTCGATCCCTCAGCAGCATCAAGGAGCCGCTTCGGAACGCAATTGTTTTTTCCAATGAACTGCTGGATGCATTTCCAGTCCATCGCGTCGTAGGTCGTGGTGAGTCGCTGCGAGAGTTGTTCGTGACCGTGAGCGATTCCGGAGAGTTCGTCTGGAGCGAGGGCGCCTTGACGCCGCTGGTAGCTGAATATTGTGACCGTATCGGACTAAAACTTAGCGACCAACAAATCTTTGAGGTAAATCTTGCCGCCGAAGATCTTGTCGCGCGCGTAGCATCGGCAATTTACACCGGCCTTTTGATTAGCGTTGATTATGGAGCGGAGCGAGCCGCATTACTCAACGATCCGAATCGTCTCAACGGCACGCTGCGGGCCTTTCGTCGGCATCGCATGATCGATGAGGTGCTTTCGCTGCCTGGTGAATTGGATCTAACCACTACGGTAGATTGGACGCAGATTATGGAGACGGGCAAGCATTATGGTTTGGAAACACTGAGGCTCCAGCGCCTTGATCAGTTTTTAATCGGCGAAGGCTTGCTGGACGGGATGATGAAACTCACGGCGCCGCTCAAAAGCAATGCGGAAATATTAAGTCTTCATGCCCGTGCGCGTGAATTAATCATGCCAGATGGACTGGCTGCTCATTTTCAGGTTCTGGTCCAGCGCAAGGAGCCGTAAAATCCCCCCGAACTCCTAAAACATTAGTTGACAAATCGCCGCCCGTCGAGTATAAGTCCTAAAACCTTAGGAGAATGAGCGGATGGCTCGATCGAAAAGTGAGAATTTGACGCCTTTGGAGCTGGAGATCATGGACGTGCTTTGGGCGGAAGCTCCCGCCAGCGTGCAGACCGTGCAACAGCATTTGGCGCGCGAACTGGCCTACACGACCGTGCAGACGATGCTGAATATTCTCCATCGCAAGGGCAAAGTCAGACGGACGCTGAAAGACCGGGCTTATCTTTACCAGCCAGTCGTCAGCCGCAGCCAGGTGGTCGGCCAGCACATGAGCGACATCGTCGATCGTTTATTTGGCGGCTCGGCCGAAAACCTGGTGATGAGTCTGGTCGAGACCAAGCATCTGACGCCAAAAAAACTGGCGCGATTGCAGAAGCTGCTGGAAGAGGGGGACAAGAAATGAGCGCAGCAGTACAACTTGGCCTGAACTTTCTGATCAATGCGTCGTGGCAACTGGTCGCGATTGCGTTGGTGGCGCTGGGCGCGGATCGCCTGATGCGCGGCATCCCGCGCCTGCGACACATGGTCTGGGTAGCAGCATTGGCGATCTCGCTTTTGTTGCCGCTACTTTCAGCCGCGCCGGCATTGAAGCGTCCAAACCCGGCTCCCGTCACGACGATCAGCGACTCACCGTCAGTAGTTTCAGAGGAGGCCGAGGCCGCAACTCTCCCGCCCGTCGCGACTGACTCTTCATTTCATGTCAGCGAAAGAGTGGCGCTCCTTTTATGGTCCGGCTTCTTGCTCGTCTTTGTCTTTCGTTGCAGCAAGACCTTGAAGGCCTGCTGGCAGACCAGAACCATTCGGCGTGGCGCCCAACAGTTTGAGCTCGACGCGAATCTGCTGGCGATTGTAGGGCAATGCGAAAAAGTTTTTCCGGTTAACAATTGGTCGATTCTGAAATCGGCTTCGTTGCGAACGCCGGCGACCATAGGCGTCTTCAAACCGGTGCTGATTCTTCCCGAGCTGCTGATCCGAGAAGGCGATACGAGCGCGTTGACCGCGGCGGTGGGGCACGAAATGGCCCATGTCTTACGTCGTGATTACCTGCTCAATCTGATCTACGAAATGATTTTTCTTCCCCTGTCGGTTCATCCCGCTGCGCATTTTATTAAGCGGCGGATAACCCAAACAAGAGAATTGCGTTGCGATGAGCTGGTTACCGAACGGCTGCTGCATCCGGATGTGTACGCCAGATCGCTGGTGCGGCTGGCTGGTTGGGCGATGCCGTTCAGTCAGCAAACGCAATCCATCATGGTCGGCATGGCCGATGCCGACATTCTGGAGGTGAGAGTCATGTCATTGTTGAGGAAAACAAAATCCAGTGTGCGAACAAACTTGCTGCTGTCGATCGCCGGGGTGGCGCTTTTGGCAATTCCGTGCGCAGCCGCCGCTTCGTTCGGACTTCATTTGAATGTTGACCAGGCGCGGGCGCAAGAGCCAGCCCGGTCGCAGGAGCTGAAACCATTTATTGACCAGGAGAAACTCAAGGCGAAGAAGGATTACGAAGCGGAAGTCCAGGAGTTGAGGCAAAAGATCAACGAAACCACTGATCCTGAGATTAAAGCGAGGTTGGAAAAAAAGCTGCAGGAAGCGGAACGCGGCTATGCAGTTACTCTGCGGGACGGCGGATATGTGTTCACGGTGAATGCCGAGGGCGCGCGACGCGAGCGCGAAATGCAGGCGAAACACAATGCCATACTCGCTGGGCTGGCAAAGATTTCGATGGACCAGGCGATTCAGATAGCCACCAGCAAGACGCCGGGCAAGGTGCTGGAATGCAGCCTGGTGGGAGAGCGTTGGTCCAGTCAGGACGAAAACGCCAGGCCGAGTCTGGTGCTTTATCACGTGGTCATCCTGGCGGGAGATGAAAACGCTCCGGTCACTAATCACGTACTGGTCAACGCCGTCGACGGCACCATCTTCAAGAGTGAAGAGCGGCGCAGAGAAACCCCTTATGAAACAAGTGAGAATCTCGTGTATGCGCGAACCGAATCAGGCTTGACCACCCGAAGGGCGATCGAAGGCGGTGTTTTGAATGGCAAGGCCGCCAACCTGCCTGCGCCGGAATATCCGGCCATCGCGCGTGCGGCACACGCATCGGGTGATGTGGCGGTGAAAGTCATAATTGATGAGAGTGGCAACGTCGTGGGAGCTGAAGCCGTCTCCGGACATCCGTTGCTGCGCGCGGCAGCCGTCAGCGCGGCTCGCGAAGCCAAGTTCACACCCACGCGCTTGCAGGGGGAACCAGTGAAAGTCTCAGGCGTGCTGGTTTACAACTTTGTCGCGCAATAGATTGACCCCCCTCAGTTTTAGATGCCGCACTTGTGCGGTGGTCTAAACCTGGTGGAAGGGCTCCTCCAGGGGGAAAAGGCGGCTGCCATGGCCGCCTTTTTTCGTTATGCCTCTCCCAGTGGCGCTTCGTAAACGCCGAAGACGTTCGTAAATTCCAGCCCAGGGTTGCGCGCGCCAGCGCGCTACCCTGGGAAACCACCAAAACGTTCGTCGCAACCCTGAAAGGGTTGCCGAGGGATTTCTCCCGCAGAGACGCCCGTTGGATTCGCGAATCCCGGATTCACAGTAGATTTCATTCGCTCTTAGCCAGATTCTGAGAGAGCTCACGAATTCATTGAGCAGCTGAAATAACCATGTCGCGGCAACCCTTTCAGGGTTGCTAACGAAGGTTTGCTCAAAACCCAGGGTAGCGCGCTGGCGCGCGCAACCCTGGGCTGGAATTAATTAACGCCCCCGGCGTTCACTGCTTCAACGTGGCCTCTGCCCGCCATTTGGCAGCCTTACGGCCGGGCCTCCGGCGTGCTATCTGCTACCC
>JBKPEE010000047.1:0-10934 GCA_046728235.1 Acidobacteriota bacterium | reverse complement strand
CGCTTCAGCAATGCATCACGCAACATTGTGACGAATGCCAGCGCCGGATCGGGAACCGCCACCCCGCCGCGGAAGCCGGCATCCCCCAACGGCAACGTGCCCGTAATCTCCAGCGTGTTGGCTCCCAGCCCACGATAAATTTGCAGGGTTCTCGTAAATTCTTTTGCTGAAGTTGTGGCCCGATTCACAATCGTAATGAAGGACGCGACCGGCGGGCCGGTAACGACCGTGACCGGCGCGCCCACGGTCGAGCCGGGCCTGATAGTCAAATCGATCGCATTGTCATTGATCGAGAGCGCACTAACCTGCGCCCCGTAAGACCACGTGAGATCGTCCCATTCCCAGCCGCTGCCCACCGGCGAGCCGCTGAAAAAACTTTCATCTCCAACGAGGTCGCCTTTGATTCGTTTAACTCCGGCGACGACGATCCGATCCGCGAGCTCGTTTATGCCCTTGAAGTAGTCGCCATTATTGAATCGAGCGGCAATCGAGGGATCACCACGACCGTAAATGATCAAATCGCCCTTTACCTTGCCATCTTCCGGCTGCTCCCGGGCATAGACCGAAGTAATGAAGTGGTAGTCCGGAGTAAGCCGGTCAAAGGCAGCCGCCACCGTGTACAGCTTCATGTTCGAGGCCGGCCGCACGAACTTGTTAGCGTCCTGTTCGAATATCGTCTGTCCCGAATCGAGCGACACAATCTTCACGGCGAAGAACCCGGGAGCAAGTGATGGTTGACGGCAGATCTCTTCAATGCGCGAACGCAGATCGGCCAACGTCGCCGGCGGCCTGGTCGCGGGCACAATGGCCCGTGATGTGGCCGGCACCCCGGGCGATTGCGCCTTCGCCGCGCTCGGCACGAACGCGAATTGAAGCGCCAGCGCCAGCAGAGAGAGGTGGGTAATTGCGAAAAATGAATTTCTGATCTGATTGCGTTTCATGGCTTATACGAAAGAATTAATAACTTCGCCGGCGCTCGCGGTTGCCGTGCCCAGCTTCGCGACCACAATACCCGCCGCCTGATTTGCGAGCACGGCCGCCTCTTTCATTGACGCGCCGGCCGCCAGTGCTGTTGCCAGCGTGGCTATCACCGTGTCTCCCGCGCCGGTCACATCGAATACTTCGCGCGCCGCCGTCTCGACATAGATCGGATCCTGATCGCCCTCCGCCAGCATCATGCCCCGCTCGCCACGGGTGATTAGCACCGCGTCACAGGACAGCCGGGAGCGAATCTTTTGTGCGGCTATTTTCAAACCTTCGTCCGTGTCCTCCTCAGAATCTGTCAGTCGCAGCGCCTCATAATGGTTCGGCGTGACCAGTGTCGCCGGGCGGTATGAATCAAAGTTGCGAAGCTTGGGATCGACCAGCACCGGAATACGCTGGTACGCGACGGGGAGAACTTCGCTCAGCACTCGAGGCGTGATGACGCCTTTATCATAATCAGAGATAACCAGAGCGTCAGCCCCAGCGATTGCCTCCTTTACGGCGTCGATGATGCGCGCCTCAACCTGGCCATTCACGTGAGCTCGGTGCTCTCGATCGGCCCGCACCACCATTTGATGATGAGCGATGATGCGGGTCTTGATTGTTGTCGGCCGCTGCTCATCGATGATCAACGAATCGCCGGCTTGCGTGCGACCGTCAGCGCGCATTGATTCGCGCAGTTTCTCAGCAGCAGAATCGTTGCCCACGACGCCGACGACCGTGGCTCCAGCGCCGAGCGCTGCGATGTTCGCGAGCACGTTCGCTGCGCCGCCCAGTCGCATTGATTCGCGTTTCACCATGACTACGGGCACGGGAGCTTCCGGCGAAATCCGCGTGACATCGCCCCAGATAAACTCATCCAGCATGACGTCGCCCAGCACGGCGACGCGGCAGGCGCGCGCCTCACTCAGGATCTGTTCCGCTCGGCTCTTGGCTAAGGTCAGCAAGGCAGTTGATGGTTACGAATTCGATGCCGGCTGGTTCGCGATTCGGTCGATCGCCGCGATAACGCGCTCGACCGGGACATTGAGAATGCATTCCGGTTTTTCAAATTCAGCACAAAAGTAACCGTGGCACGGCTGGCAGCTCATCTCTTCGCGGACCACCTCGCTCTTTCCGGTGGTCCATGGACGCCAGTGATCGACGTTTGATGAGCCAAAGATGATCACGCATGGTGTGTCCACGGCTGCCGCAATATGTGCGATGCCGCTGTCATTGCCGATGAACAAACGCGCGCGCGCAGCCAGCGCCGTGACTTCAGGCAGAGACAAATTGTCGAATCCAATTAAGCGTACCGGCGATCGCGCAACGAGCGATTCAAGGACCTGTTTTTCGTTTGGGGAAACGATGACAACCGGCGTCAGCTCGCGGCCGGTGATCTCGTCAGCGACGCGCGCAAAATTTTCCGTCGGCCACTGCTTCGTTGCCAACGCCGCGGCGGGATGAATCAGCGCCAGGGGCTGCTCGCTCTGAATATTGTGCGCCGCCAGTTTTGCGGACACCGACGCAGCAGCCTTTTGCGTTACTACCAGTTGCGTCGGCGGGCGATCAGTTACCGGAACGCCGGTCCATCCGACTAACGCAAGTTGCTGCTCGACGGAATGCAATATCGAGCGCGACCAAATTTGTTGCGGCGCCGGCGCCAGGTGATTATGCAGACGCGCATACTGGTAGTGAGTATACCCAACCCGATGCGTGGCGCCGCTGGCGCGGGCCAGAAACGTGGCCGTAGTTCCGCCATGCAGGTTGTAAACGACGTCGTAGGAAGCACGGTGAAGCTCACGCGCGACGCGAGCACGCGCTGAGTTGCCGTGGCGGGGAATCGAGATGACACGATCAACCAGCGAGGATCCATCCAGCACCGGAGCTACCCAATCTTCCAGCAGAATGTGAATTTTTGCCTGGGGCAGGAACCGGCGCAACGAGAAAAGTGACGGCGTGGTCAATACCGTATCGCCAATCGACCGCAAGCGGATAACCAGGACCTTTCGAACTGAAGACCACTCCCAACGCGCGGGCCCCAGCGGCTGTGCGGCTTCGCTTCCAAACGGGCCCGCAAAGCTGAGATGACGGGCGCTCGGCGACGACTCAATTATTTGTCGCAGGCTGTTCATCTTCGATGGTGGCTTCGTCGATTAACATCACCGGAATATCGTCCCGAATCGGGTAGACGCGCTTGCAACCGGCGCATTTCAGACCGCTCCCGTCGGGCTTTAGCTCAACTTTGGCGTGGCACGCCGGGCAAACCAGGATTTCAAGTAATTGTTCGCTGATTGGCATTATTTCATCCTTAGCGCATTTCGGCGCAGCTGGGGATTGCGTGGTAAGCAAGCTTATCAGCATTGCCGGATTTCTTGTAGCGCATTGGTGTACAATCCGGCTGTGGACAGCCGCTCGCGAATCAGATGGCGCGGCGGGATGGTTCTCTGATGATGATTGAGGAATTAGGCCCGAGGGTGGCTAATGTCTGGAAGGACCTGAGGCCGACCACCAAAAGTTTGCTTGAGAGAGCCTGGCAGTCGGCCGGCTCGGGAGGTCCGCCTCAGTTACCACGAGCCACGACCTTTGATCCGCGCGCCGACCAGGAGCTGAGTCAGTTACTGGCCGCCCTGGACGAGCATGCGCAACAGACTGAAGTATCGGGGCGTGAAGCAGCGCGCGAGTCGCGGCGGCTCGCAGATGCATGCGCGAACGTACTGGGGCAACAAACGCAATCAGCGGAAGTCTTCGCCCAGTTGATTGAACGCGCGCACCAGCGAAAGAACTATGCGCAAGTCGATGCGCTGGCGGCGCTGATGCCCGAACGGCTGGCGCCGAGCGAACTGTGTGAGCTGGCCCGCGCGAATAATGTAGTGGTGCGGGCGCTGGCGCATGAGGCGCTCACGCAATTGCCGACCTCTTTGCTCTCCGCGCTCTTACGCGATCCTATAGACGCTGTGGTTGCACGCCAGGCGCTCGAGCGCCAGGCAAGTGAATTTGACTCGGAAGATGCGCAACAGGCGTTGCGAGAGAGATTTAGTGAGACCGAAGATAACTTCGATTAATTGATCGCCCGAGGGAGCGAGAACACGTCGCCGTTCCAATCAGGAAGGCGACGTGTTCTCGGTGTTTGGTTTCTGATGCGCGGCTATTCGGCCGGGCCGGTACAGGCTGGGCCATGCAACGCGGGAATCTTCTGGCTGATCACCGGATAGTTTGGTGCTTCGTCGATATTGATTTGGGTCCAATGCTGATACTGCTCGGGCACGTTGTTATCGGCGAAGATCGCCTCGACCGGGCATTCGGGAACGCAAGCATCGCAATCGATGCAGGTGTCGGCGTTGATATAAAGGCGATCAGGCAGCTCGTGAAAAGCTTCAACCGGACAAACCGCGGCGCAGTCAGTGTACTTACAATCAACGCACGGTTCAGCAACTACGTAGGTCATTCGCGAATGACTCCTTTCAAAGTCAACACAAATGTTTATGATCTAACGCGCTGAAAGTCAACAGGAAAATTTTTGGGAAAAGTTTCGGAGTGCGGCGACTCGTCGCCGCTTTTAATCTGCGGCTAAAGCGCTGACGAGTCAGCGCACTCCAAATTCACTGCTTTGGCACATACGTAAACCAGAAATAGATTGCCTGGCCCACGCCGATCCAGAATCCGATGATTGCGCCGAACAACTCGATTGTCTTGAGATGATGTTGCGCCACCGACAAAACCAGCGCTTCCAACTTTTCGATCGGATAATCAGAAACCTTCTGCCGCACTAAACCGCCTACATCAAATTCAGCAATCGCGGCCGGCAAACGCTCGCGCGCCGCGGCGACAATTTTCTCAGTCAGCGCCGCAGATGCTTTTTCGATGGCCCCGGCCGGCATGTGGTCGGCCAGCCGCCCGATTGGCGTGATCAGAAACTCTTCGATTTGCGCGCTCAGGATTCCGTTGATGGTCTTCGCGGTGTCGTCGCGCGACAATACTGTCAGCAGGCTCTTAGTCAGAAAAGTCTTTACGCGCGCCGCTGAGTCAGGATTGATCGTCTCGAGCAATTCGCGCAGCGTGCGCGGCTGCAAACGCTCGAGCGCATCAATCAGATACGCATTGATGGAGCCTGCCAACTCAGGGGTTCGCAACATTGCGATGAAACGCCCGGCAGCTTGTTCTTTGATCGTTTGAAAATATTCAGAAGGAATGTGGCCGACTAAATCCTTCAGCGGGCGTTGCATGAAGTTGTCCACCATTGAGTTCAGGAACAGCGTTGCGTCCTGGGCGAAAGCTTCGCCGCGCAAGTACTCCTCGACGCGGCGCGGCATGTTCTTGTTGACCAGGTCGTCAACCTCGTAATAAATCCGCTCGCGCGAGATAAAAATCTTCTTGAAGAACGAGAGACGTTCGTAGTACTCGTCGACTTCGCGCTTGATCAGGGCGCCAATCCGGAGACGAGTGTTCTTACTGGTGGCGATGTCGGCCAGGTTATGAACGATTGGCGGCACCTGCTCATTGATGCGCTGTTTGATCAGAGCCACCGTTTCCGGTGAGAACATTTCAGCCAGGGGCGAGTCCGTTTGCGCCAGGTCGTCGATGCGATCGCTGATGAATGAATGGACCTTCGCTTCGAACTGTTCCGCATTGACGAAGGCCTGAAAACGTTCTTCGGCAAAGTTACGCATCAGCGCAAATGTCTCGTCGCTTACCGTTTCACCCAAACGCCGCTCGATTAATTTGTCGATTTGCCGATCCACGAAGGTTTCGATTGCCTGCGCGGTTTGATCGCTTTTCAGGACTGAGGCGATGTGTTCCGCCAACCGCAGTTGCAGCGCCGAGATGGTATCGAGCACCGGCGCGCGCGCGCCCCGCGGTAAGGACTCAATCAAGGAAGGGTAGACAGTCGAGAGCAGCTCGCCCGTGTATGAGGTGACGAACCCTTCGACCTTGTTAGCAAAGAATCCGGTTTTAAATAACGCATCGAATACGGTCTGCTGGGAAACCAGTTCATTCCCGACCGCGTTGCCGATTGACTGCGCCAGCCGGGCCCGATGGCGCGGGATCATTCCCTGGGGCCAGATCGTGACACGGAAAACTTTCTTCGGTTGATAAGGATGAAACAGCATCCAGATCGCCAGCCAGGCCGCGCCATATCCATGCACCGCCGCGATGACGATGATTGCGAGGCTGATCAGGATTTTGAAAGTGAGCGGATTCAAGTTCACTCATCATCGACATCGCTTCGCCACCAGAGATCTGTCGCCGGCAGCCGCCTGAAATCGGTTTCGATCCCGGCTGATGCGGGTCCCGCCTCGTACACAATCTCTCCGCCAATCACCGTCATCACGCAATGCGTCTTTAGAATATCCATTTCCGGAATCTTCATTATGTCGGCTGACAACACCGTCAGATCGGCGAGCTTGCCAACTTCAATCGCGCCGCGCAGGTTCTCTTCAAAAGCCACGTAAGCGGGCCAGATCGTGAACATCTTCAAACCCTCTTCGCGCGTGACCTTCTCTTCCGGATGCCAGCCCTCGCCTGAATATCCGCGAATGTCCTTGCGCGCCACGGCCGCGTAAAACTCAATCATCGGCTCGCCGCGTTCGACCGGCGCATCAGAGCCTCCGGGAACGATTACGCCCGACTTGATAAAACTGTTCCAGGCATAGGCGCCGTGCAAGCGGTCCATACCCAGACGGCTGGGCGCAAAGTGCAGATCGCCGATCGCGTGCGACGGCTGCATCGACGGAATGATACCGAGTTTGGCAAAGCGAGGTATGTCAGCGGGATTGACGATCTGTGAATGTTCAATGCGCCAACGCGGCTCGGCGATCTTCCGTTCTGATTTTGGAACTGCGGCCAGCGCTTTCTCATATTCGTCGAGAATGAATCGATTTGCGTAATCACCGATGGCATGCGTCTCGACCTGAATTCCTTTTTGCAGCGCGAGTTTCAGCATCGGCATTAAATCTTCATCCTTGACGCGGAGAAAACCTTTGCTGTCAGGCGAATCGCTGTAGGGCGCCAGCAACGCCGCCCCGCGCGAGCCGAGCGCCCCGTCCGAGACAACTTTGATCGCCCGCAGATTAAGTCGATTGCCCTGCGCTTCAATCACCGGTCCTTCGCGCAACAGCCGGTCGGCTTCCGGTCCTGGTCCATAGACAGCTTTATAGATACGAATCTTTAGCTTGCCCTCGCTGTAAAGCTTGCTGTAGAGACCGAAGTCCGCATAGCTCCCACCCGGATCCTGAATTTGCGTCCAACCCAATCCAATGCTGCGCTTATCCGCCAGGATCGCCGCCTGCTCGTCATTCCCTTCGGCGCTTTGCGGGACATGTCTGCGAACGAACGATTGCGCGTTATCCAGCAGCATGCCGGTAGGCTCACCAGTTTGCTTGTCACGCAGGATCTGTCCGCCGAATGGATCCTTCGTGTCTTTAGTGACGCCGCCAATCTTCAACGCCATGCTGTTGGCCACCGCTCCGTGCCCGTCGGCCCGACCAAGAATCACCGGATTGTTCGGGGAAATTTTGTCGAGGTCCCAACGCGTGGGGAACACCGGCGGCTTCCAAAACGTCTCGATCCAGCCGCGGCCCGTGATCCACTCGCCCGGCTTTGCTTTGTCGACCCGCTCTTTCACTTTCGCCAAAAAATCCTGCAGGTTGGTGATGCCTTCGAGGTTCAGGTTCATTTCGCGCTGGCCCACGCCGAGGAAGTGGTAGTGAGCATCGGTCATTCCGGGCACGACCGTCGCGCCTTGCAGATCGACAACGCGGGTATTGGCTCCCTGGTACTGCTTCGCGGCTGAGTTGATGCCCACGAACATGATGCGGTCACCTTTGACGGCAATCGCTTCGGCATGTGGCTGCTTACTACTTACGGTGTAGATGTTGCCGTTGATGAAGACCAGATCTGCAGGTTCAACTGTTTTCGTTGTGGGGGCGAAACTGAGCATCAAGATGCTCAGCGCGATCGACAGGACTTTCATATTCTTCCTCTTTCGGGCGGAACCAAAGGTAAGAGCCTCAAATTTATACCACAGGCCGCAGTGCCAGCCACAAAGTCCGCCCGCACCACGATGCGAAAATATGAAACCTTCAGCGGCACAAACTCACTAACCAAACATATAATTCATATTAAGCGAGCCGGCTCGCGTTCTAAACCGTTACGATCATCATGCAGAGTAACGGCGCTCTTCATCAAGCACACTGTCATTCGCAAATATTCTACAAGGTTCCGCGTTCGCGCGAATACCGCTTGGATAGCAATTGCGTTAATATCAGCCCAAACCTTTTTTCAACTCATTCGAGGAGACTATGCGGAAGACTCTGTCGACGATGCTTGATCCGGGAACAAAAATTCCCTCTACGCGAGTGGGGAGGGATCTGGGGTGGGGTGGTCAGCCAAGTCGTCCTCTCCCCCAACCTCTCTCCGCAAGCGGAGAGGGGGGCAAAACGGAAAACTGCCACCATGCTTTGACGCGAAAAGCGCGGGTCAGCCGATCCCAGCGCTTTAGCTTGAGGAGAAATCTATGAACGTCGAGTCCTTGAATCTTTCTACTTCGAACGGCGCGACCACCGCTTATGTGGCGCGACCCCAGGAGCAAGTGACAGCCACGATCATTCTGATCCAGGAATGGTGGGGCATTAACGACCACATACGCGATCTCGCCGGACGCTATGCCGACGAAGGCTATCTCTGCGTCGCTCCCGATCTGTTCCGAGGCCGGCTCGCGAAAGATGCGGCCGAGGCGTCGGCGCTAATGCACGCACTCGCGATCGAAGACGGACTGGAAACCATTACCAAAGCGATCGACGCCGCGACAGAGACCTACAAAGTCGATCGATTCGCAATCACCGGCTACTGCATGGGCGGCACCTTTGCTTTGCGGGCTGCTTGCGAAATCCCGGATTTGAAAGCCGCCGCGCCTTTCTATGGCGACATTCCGGAAGAGAATGTCTTGCAGAATCTGCAGGTGCCGACATTATTTATCGCCGGCAAGAAAGATCAATGGATCAATCAAGCCAAGGTGAACGGATTGAAAGATACGGCCGCGAAACACAACTTGCCGGTCGAAGTGATTAGCTACGACGCGGACCATGCCTTCTTCAACGACACGCGGCCTGAAGTTTATAACCCTGAAGCTGCCGCCGATGCGTGGCGTAGAGTGCAGGAGCATTTCAGAAAACATCTGAAAGGCGCGGACCAGGCCGCCGGGGGATGAAAGTAGAATAACGGGGACTAGCACTGTGAACCATGCTCGATGTGATTTTTAATCTGCTTTACCTTTTCGGACTTACATGGATCGCTGCGGCCCCCAATTGTCCAAAGTGTGGCGGCCAGGGTATTCGACCAAAGCGAATGCCCGATCGCAAACAACTGTGGCACTGTCGAGAATGCTGTAGTGAGTGGGTATCTTCGCGGCGTGACGTTCTTAGCGGTAAAGAGCAGGTAAGCAGACCCGAGGCAGTGTCTCATTTGAGTTCACACAAAGTTGCGGCTTTGCCGCCTGATGTGCGGAATGCCTCCGGCTTTCCGAGGACTAACCGCTTTTATTCTGAGCGGCGAGAGGCTGAGCCTCGCCGCGAGTAATCACTAATAGGTCCGGAAGGCAGAGTCCTTCCGCACATCAGGCGGCGGAGCCGCCGGTTAAGTCTCAATGGCAATTCAGACCTGTCCAAACTGCGGCACTAAGAACCGGATTAATGAAACGCTGGCGCCGACTCACGCGCCCGTCTGCGGCAAGTGCAGAACACCGTTGGCAGGAGCTGCCGCGGCTGGCGACACAAAACCGCAAGTGGTCACCGATGGATCCTTCGCGCGCGAGGTGCTCGCCGCATCATCGTCCAAGCCGGTTTTGGTTGACGCGTGGGCGGAATGGTGTGGACCCTGCCGGATGATTGCGCCCGCGCTCGATCAACTCGCGGCCGAATCAGACGGGCGATATAAAATCGCCAAGCTGAATGTTGACGAGAATCCCGTCATCGCCCATCAGTTCAATATTCGCAGCATCCCCACGCTGCTGATTTTCAAGAATGGCAAGCTGGTCGATCAGATTATGGGCGCCCAACCAAAACAGGCGATTGCCGCTCGCTTACGCTCTCAACTCTGATAGCATACTGAACTCTCGTAAGGCCGGGCCAGATCAACCCGCCCTTTGCTGATTAAGTTGCGCCGGCAGCGGCTTATCAACTTTCGGACGGGTAGAGAGATTGGCAACTTCCCACAGGGTCATGTAGATCGTGCGCGTGACCTTTTCCATTTTGTCGTAATCGATCTTCTGCGGCTCGTCTCCCGCCTGATGATAGTCCTGGTGCACACCGTCAAAGAAGAAGATGATCGGGATACCTTTCTTCGCGTAATTGTAATGGTCGCTGCGGAAGAAAAAGCGGTTAGTGTCCTTCGGATCGTCGTAGCGCACGTCGTAATCCAGCTTCAGGAATGAACTATTGACATCCTGGCTCAATTGGCCCAGCTCGGTACTCATCATCGTCGAACCAATTACGTAAATCTGATTTGGTCCCGAGAGGTTGGCGTCGCGCGGATCGGTGTCGCCTTCTTTCTTGCTGCGGCCAATCATGTCGATGTTGAGCTGGGTTACTACATGGTCCAGCGGGATTGTGGGAAAGGTCGTAAAGTACTGCGAGCCCCACAAACCTTTCTCTTCGCCGCAGTGCCAGACAAACAAAACAGAACGTTTTGGTCTTTGCTTCGCGTGCGAGATTGCCTCCGCCATTGCCAGTACGGCCGTCGTGCCGGAACCATCGTCGTCGGCGCCATTGCAAATTGTGTCGCCGTTAAGCGGCCGGCACTGCCCCGTGCCCGCGACGCCAATGTGATCGTAATGGGCGCCCACGGCGACGTACTCGTCTTTCAACTTGGGATCGGCGCCTTCCCAGATGGCCACGACGTTCTGAGTCATGACGTGCGAAGGACTGGTGGCGACCGTGATGTTCACAGTCTTTGATGAGTCGAGATCGAAGGGC
>JBKPEE010000046.1:0-13795 GCA_046728235.1 Acidobacteriota bacterium | reverse complement strand
CACCGCCAGTGGCCAAACCACTTCCTTCACTTATCAGGGACGATTGACCGACGGCGGTATACCTGCGAATGGAAGCTACGACTTGCAATTCGCGCTGTGGGACAGCGCGAGTAACGGGAACCAGATCGGCTCGACGCAAACAATCTCAAATGTGCCCGTGAGCGGCGGCGTATTCACAGTGACGCTCGATTTTGGTGCCAATGCGTTTTCCGGCGCCGACCGTTTTTTGGAAATCAGCACGCGAGTGAGTGGCGGCGGCTCGTTCACCTTGCTGTCGCCGCGACAACAGATCACGTCGACTCCCTACGCCGTGCGCAGCCTGAATGCCGGTGCTGCCGACACCGCCACTTCTGCTCTACAGCTGAACGGGGTAGCCGCGGCGAATTTTGTGCAGACGAACGATTCACGCCTGACCGATGCGCGCCCGCCGACAGGAGGCAGCGGAAACTACATCCAGAACACGAACAGTCCGCAAGCAAGCAGTAACTTCAACATTTCGGGCAATGGCGTCGCCGGCGGGAACTTAATAGCGCAGGGCAGCGTGGGCGTCGGAACTTCAACTCCCACTGAGATTCTTCATTTGCAGCGCGCCGGATCGGCTTCAATTCTCCTCGATGTCGGTTCAGCTTCGAACAATGGCCAATTGCACGTTAAGCGAGGCGCCGGCGACTCTTACGTTGGCCCTACCAGTACGGGATTCTTTGACTTTTGGACCTTCGAAAATATTCCGATTAGGATCGCGCAAAGTGGCGTTGAGCGGATTCGCGTGGACAACAACGGAAGGGTGGGCATCGGCACGACCACACCCAACGCCCAGCTTGACGTCGTGGGAGCCATCAACACTTCGAGCCAATACAACGTCGGCGGCGATCGCGTGCTCTCCATCTCAGGCACAAATAACGTTTTCGCTGGAGCCGGCGCGGGTGCGGTTAACAGCGGGACTGACAATACCTTCGTTGGCTTTAAGGCGGGCAATGCCAACACCACCAATATCAACTTTCCCGCCAACGAGAATTCTTTCTTTGGGAGCAACGCTGGGCTATCCAACACTACCGGAATCCGTAACGCTTTCTTTGGCGCCTCAGCGGGAAGATTGAACACCACCGGAAATGACAACTCGATTTTTGGAGATCGGGCCGGCGTCTTAAATAACGGAAGTGCTAACGCCATCTTTGGCACGGGGGCGGGTTTTGATAATACCAGCGGATCTATCAACTCTTTCTTTGGCAGAAACGCCGGCAATCAAAATAGTACCGGATCAAACAACTCTTTCTTTGGGGGCTTGGCTGGCAACAACAACACTACGGGCTCCAATAACTCTTTCTTTGGAGACAACGCTGGACTCTCGAACACCGCCGAGGACAACAACACCTTCATCGGGGCGAACGCCAACGGATTCGCCGGCATTGTTAACGCGACGGCGATCGGCGCGAATGCATCCGTCACGCAGAGTAATTCGCTGGTGTTGGGGAGCATAAATGGTGTCAACGGCGCAACTTCCAATACCAATGTCGGCATCGGCACCACAACTCCCGAGCAGCTCTTGAGTGTGGCGGGTGGGTTGGTCGTCGATCAGACAAATCAAAACACCGGAACCATAAACTCGGGACTCACGTTTGGCCACGCCAGCGGGGAAGGCATCGCGTCTAATCGAAACGGCGGAGTTAATCAGTTTGGTCTGGATTTCTACACGCTATTCAATAAACGCATGAGCATAGCTCAGACCGGCGAAGTGAGTATAAGCGTTTTACCCGCCGGCAGCTTTCCCTTGTGCCGCAATGCTGTTAACCAGATCGGCGATTGCGCTTCCAGCCTCCGTTACAAGAAGGACGTTGCCGGTTTCAGCACCGGCCTGGACATCGTCAATCGACTGCGGCCGATCTCTTACACCTGGAAAGATCATGACGAACGCGATCTCGGATTCGCCGCCGAAGAAGTCGCGGTCATCGAGCCCCGTTTGGTGACGCGGAACTCAAAGGGAGAGATTCAGGGGGTCAAATACGATCGTCTCACAGCCGTTCTGGTCAATGCCATCAAGCAGCAGGAAGCGCAGATCGAAACGCAGCAGAATCAGATACGGGAGCAGCAGTTACAGGTCGCGTCTCTGCTGGCAGTGAATGCGAAAGTAAACGCGCGTCTGCGAATCGTCGAGCATGCTTTGAAACAAAGAAAGCATCTGGCGCGGCGTTCCCGCTAATCCTGGGGGTTTAGCGATGCCCAACCACAGCAGACCAGTAACCAGACGCCGCCGGGTAGTCGTGACTCTGACTCTTGTCGCTTTGCTGCTGTGCGCCGCGGTAGCAGTCGCTTTGGTCAATAAGAAGATCTCGAGTGAGCGAACCAAGGTCGAGGCGACCGATGCACGGATCGCGCCCGTAGTTTCGGGAAAGTTGATATCACGCATTCCGCCACCAACGTCCGCGAGCAGTCCTCAATTCGATCTGTCGCGAAGTCTGATTGCCGGTGGCGGGGGCACGAGTTCAAACGGCAATCTCCAAATCGACGGAGCGGTGGGCCAGCCAGCGGCCGGAATAGTTATGACCGGTGGCAGCTTTGCGCAGGCCGGAGGCTTCTGGCAACCGGAAGCGACGCCGACACCGACGCCTACTCCAACGCCAACACCAACTCCGACCCCAACGACGGTCCAGTTCAGCGCGGCCTCTTACACGGTCGGCGAAGGCGACCAGAAAGTCGACATTACCGTCACTCGATCAGGCAACACGGCTGGCGCTGCCAGCGTCGGCTTCACGACCGGCGACCCGGCAGGGGCGCAAAAATGTAACGTCATCAATGGAGCTGCTTCCTCGCGTTGCGATTATGAAACCCGGATTGCGCAAATCGATTTTGCCCCCAACGAAACCGCAAAAACGATCTCAGTTTTTATCGTCGATGACTCGTATCTTGAAGGTACCGAGACTTTCACGGTTAGTCTCAGCAGTCCTTCCGGCGCAACTCTCGGCGGTCAATCAACAGCGACAGTAATCATCAGTGACAACGATCTCGTCAACGGGCCTGATCCAATTGATACACCTGGCTTCTTCGTGCAGATTCACTATCTCGATTTTCTAAACCGTTTGGCTGATGGCTCGGGTCTGCAGTTCTGGATCGGCAACCTCACTGTTTGTGGCAGCGATCCGCAGTGCCTGGATGTGAAGCGTGTCAATGTCTCCGGGGCTTTCTATCTCTCGATTGAATTCCAGCAGACGGGATATCTCGTCGAGCGTATTTATAAGACTGCGTACGGCGATGGCGGTGGCGTCTCAACATTTGGAGCTCCACATCAGCTGCCAGTGCCAATTGTCAGGTTGAACGAGTTCCTGGCCGATACGCAGCAGATCGCCCAAGGTGTGGTTGTTCTCCAGCCGGGATGGGAGACTGTGCTGGAAAATAACAAGCAGTTATTTGCGGCGGACTTTGTTCAGCGCTCACGCTTCATCGCTGCCTACTCGATAAATCTGACTCCCACGCAATTTGTCGATGCTTTGTTCCTGAACGCCGGCGTCACGCCTTCGGCTGCTGATCGACAGGCGGTGATTGACGAATTTAATGGGGCTGGCAACACCGCGGACGTGGCGGCGCGGGGACGCGCGCTGCGGCGCGTCGCAGAGAATGGCGCACTGGTCCAACAGGAATTCAACCGCGCCTTCGTATTGATGCAGTACTTTGGCTATCTGCGCCGCAATCCGAACGACCTGCAAGACACTGACTATACGGGCTACGACTTCTGGCTTACCAAGTTGAATCAATTCAACGGCAACTTCGTCGATGCCGAAATGGTCAAGGCGTTTATTAGCTCGAACGAGTACCGGCAGAGGTTCGGGCCGTGACGCGAGATAACGTACGGCTATGAATGAGTTCAAAATCGAGGAAAAGTAATCGAGGCACCACACTCGGAGGTAAACTAAAGGTGAACAGCTCGTTGATTCCTGTCATCTCTGCCGCCCTGCTGTTATCGGCGTGCACGCGGCTGCCCACAACCAAATCGTCGCGTACGTCAACTTCAAATGATCGAGGCTCGCCATCTGTCAGTGACGAAAGCGCAAACGGATCATCTTATGCTGCCAATGCCGCGAAGGTGACCGACGCATGTACGCTGATGCCGACCGCACTGGTGAAGAAGATCGTTCCTGCCGCAAGTGCACCCCAAAGCGAGCAATATCCCCGACGGTGCTCAGTCAGTAATGGCACATCGGTCCTTGAGATCACGATTGAGACCGGAATGATCGTTCCGGTAGATCCCGTTAACGGAGCGGAGTTTGTTCCGGGCCTGGCCGAGGGAGGGTATCTCGAGCGACTCGATCCATACGCGAAGGGCGACATATACCTGACTGTGATCCTGGGAAAGGATCCCAGAGGGTTACTGCACGTAGAAGTTGCTGGCCACGACGGTAAGGACCATAAAGAGGACGCGATCGCAGTTGCGCGCGATATTCTGGACCATCTGCAATCACCAGCATAACGCACGCCCCATGTGGCACGCGCATCGTGCATAATTTCACGGGCGGGACGCCCGGGCCACCTAGAAACATCCTTTGACATTAAACCTGGGAACCCGATACCGTAGGAGTGTTCAGGTAAGTGATGGATGGTTCCCGTCACCAGACTCAATCATGCAGTCTTGTTTGTGCGCGATCTCGACCGCGTGGTCGAGTTCTACAAACGGGCTTTCGGGTTCGAACTTATTTCTGAGCTGCCCGGCCAGGCGGCCTTCCTGCGCGCCGCAAAGTCGAAGAACCATCACGACCTCGGACTGTTCACCACCACTTCACAAAACCGTCCGTTTCTGGGCTCGCCGGGTCTTTATCATCTGGCCTGGGAAGTTCCGACAATAGAGGATCTGGCGGCAGCCAGGGCCACTCTGTCAGAGCTGGGTGCGCTGGTGGGCGAAAGCGATCATGGCGCAACCAAGTCTCTCTACGGTAAGGATCCTGATGGTAATCAGTTCGAAGTGATGTGGCTGGTTCCCAGAGAGGACTGGGGCGAGCACGAACACTCGGCCCAAACGACTCACCTCGACCTACAGCGCGAACTGGCTCTATACGGTACGAAGCAGGCAAGTTAGGCGGATCCCGCAAAAAGGCGCAACCTGTCGCGGCGGCACCACAGTTTCCCAAAATAGGACACCAAAGGCCGCCGGAAGTGATTTTATCCGCCAAAAATCTTGAATCCTCCTCGTCCAAAAAGGTAATCTGTCTTAGGAAAACTATCGGTCGAAGTTCTCATCCTGGGCTCACTCGGTTAACCTCCTCGTCAAAATGAATTATCTTAGTTCCGCCCGATGAGTATTCACGGAACTCTGAAAACAATGACGGTCGCGGACCTGCTGCAGTTTCTGGCGGCAGGCCACAAGACCGGCACACTCAAAATCGGCCACTCCGGCATCGTCAAACAAATCTATCTGGAAAAGGGATTGATCGTGGGATCCACCTCGAACGATCCCAAAGAATTTCTCGGGCAAGTGCTGTTGCACTACGGGAAAATCACCGAGGACCAGCTGCAAAACGCGATGGACATTCAGCGCCAGTCCGGCGGGCGCCTCGGGACCATTCTGTCATCACGCGGTTTCGTTAGTCAGGCGGACGTGATGGAGGTGTTGCGCACGCGCACGCTCGAGATTATTTACGATCTGTTTATCTGGGAAGAAGCCGACTTTGAATTCTTCGACAGCGAACCGCTGCCCGCCGACATGATTCGCATTCAGGTCAATGCGACCAATGTCATCATGGACGGCATCTATCGCATCGATGAATGGGCACGCTATCGCCGGGTGATTCCTTCAGATCGAACCTTCTTTGAATTGAACGCGGGCTGGACGCAGTCGCTGCATGAAAGCAAGGAGGTGCGCGAAACCCTCTATCACGTCGAGAGGCGGATGACCGCGGCCGAAATTTGCTACAACATGCACACGTCCTTGTTTCACGCCTACGCGTTGCTCTTTGATCTGGTCGAAAAGGGCGTGATCAAGGTTGCCGGCGAAGCGCCCCCGGTAGAGACGCACACCGATCTCTCGGCGCTGCGTCTGCCGCAGACGGTTCCGGAACTGCTCAAGCTGGCGCGCGCCGAAATGAAAGAAAGCAATGTTGAGAACGCTTTGGCGATCATCAACAGCGCACTCGATCAGGAACCAAAGAGTGACGAGGCCCAGCGGCTGCGCGAAGAAGTCGAAAAAAGATTTATTGCCGAGATTTACAAGAACGGGGTATCACCGCGAGCCGTTCCCAAACTGACCGCGAGTATGGAGCAAATCGAGCGCGAAAGGCTCGGACCGCAGGAAGGCTTTGTGCTGTCGCGGATTAACGGCCAGCTGGACGTGGCCTCGATCATTACCGTTTGTCCATTTCGCGAAGCTGACAGTTTGCGCATGATTAAGAAGTTGATGGACGCGGGCATCATAGGGTTCTAACTGTTAGCGTACCGCCTTCAGGCGTCTGTTCTTAGTTCGGAGTACCGCCTTTAGGCGGCGCTTCCTTGCACTTCCGGATTCCGCCTAAAGGCGGGACTCCAAACACGAGGTAAACATGGCTGAGCATAATATCGACAAACAGGCGGTCGTCGCCCTCTTGAACGAAATCCTGGAAACCGAGCTGGCCGGCGTGGTGCGATACACGCATTACTCGCTGATGGTGTTTGGTCACAGTCGCATTCCCATCGTCAGTTGGTTGCGCGGCGAAGCCACCACCTGTCTCGCGCATGCAAATGAAGCGGGTGAGATGGTCACCCATCTGGGAGAACATCCCTCGCTGAAGATTGGCGCGCTCCTGGAAACGCAGAAGCACGGCATCAATGATATCCTTCAGGAATCTCTCGAAGCCGAAAAGGCAGGCCTGGCACTTTACAAGCAGTTGCTTGAACTGGCGCGCGATCGCTCGGTCTTTCTCGAAGAATATGCGCGCAAGATGATTGCTGAAGAAGAAATGCACCTGGGTGAAGTAAACAAGATGTTGCGCAAACCGGGCGAAATCGAACGATTCAAGGCCCAGGCGCAGTAAGAAAATCTGAGAAGCTCTGTAAGTTACCTTTCAGTCTATGAGAATCCCGACACTCTTGTCCGCAGCCGTTGTTTGCAGCCTGGTCGCTGCCGGCGCGCTAAAGTCGTCCCCGGCAGCATCGCAGGGCGCCGGCTTGCAGTCGGGCACGCTGTGCGGCAAAGGCGAGCGCGTCATCTTTAGTTGTCCGATTAAACGCCCGGCCAAGATCGTTTCGTTGTGTGCTTCGAAAGATCTCGCCAGCGATCGCGGCTACCTGCAATACCGATTCGGGCTGCCGGAAAAAATTGAACTCGAGTTTCCCAAAGAGCGCACCGGGACGCAGCAGAAGTTCCAGTATTCGCATTATTTCCGCGCCCAGGTCGACATGACTGAGATTGGTTTCAGCGTTAACGGCTATCAATATCAGATCACTGACGACTACAATGGCGAAGAGAAGCCCGCGAAAACCGTCCAGGGTGTGATGGTGACTGCTCCCGGCAAACCAAAGGACGTGAGTTTCTCTTGCCGTATCAAACCAAAAGCGGATTACGCCGACTTACAAACCGCACTGCCGAGCGCCCAGTGACTGAATAGCCGTTTTTTCGACATCAATGGACCCAACCCTCCTCGCTGCGCTTGCAGGAATTGTCGGCGCAATTGTCGGTGCCGTGCTCGGCGGCGTATTTGCTCTCAGGGCTGCCAGGAGCCAGGTTGAAGTAATGGTCCAACACAGCCGTGGGGACGTAAACGAGCGTCTCTATAGTCAAAGCCTCTCGATTATGATTTTCTTTGCCGAGAATCCGGAGGTTCGACCATACTTCTACGACAACAAGGATTTAAGCCGGGCGACTACTGAGATTGAACGCATGAGGGTGTTGAGCACGGCTGAGATGGTCGGCGGATTCATTGAACTCGTTGCGCTGCAAATCGAAGCGCAACCGCCGGAAATCCAACTGCGCTGGAAAACCTATATTACCGATCTGTTCAATTCGAGTCGTGTGTTGCGAGAGCACCTCGCCACCTCTGCCTCGTGGTATGCGGAGGATCTGTTGCGCTTGTTGCCAGTCAAGGCGCAGGCCGCACCTCAAGAGGACAATCGGGCTCGCCCCAACATCAGCTGAAAGGACCGCAGCCATGTATCAGTCGACACCACTGAAAAGCATCTCTACGGCACTGCTCACGCTCACCTCCATAATCCTGGTTGCCGTCGCGTGCAAATACTCGTCGTTGCCCGGCACAAAAATGAACATGTTTGAAGGCACGAATGCCCAGGACGGCGCCGCAAAAATCAAAAGCAAGCTCGGGGTGGATAACGTGAAGGTCAGCCGCATCGAGATTCATGACGATCGCATGTCGATTGTGGTTCAAGATCCTAAGAAGCCGAAAAATTTTGATGAGTATACGTATGAGCGTGGCGCCGTCAGCGGACCGACGCCTGTGCCGGCGATCACCTTTGGCAATCAGGAGTTGACCGCTGACAAATCCCGCTTGTTCGATCTTAACGACGTAAACCTGGGCCTGGTGCCCGATGTTTGTCGCAAAGCCGTGGAGAAAGCCCAAATCGAAGAGGGCAAGTGCGAAAACATTTCGGTCGACTGGGAATCGCCCCGCTGGACGCGATCGAAAGAAGAGAACGACAAAGCAGCCGAGGAGCGAAGAAAAAAGTTTATGTCCGGGAAGGGAGATCCCCTCAAGACCATGGGAGATTCTCTGCAGGATTTAGTAGTCACCTGGCGCGTATGGATCAAAGGCCCGCGGGCCACCAAAGACTTTTGGGCCGACGCCAAGGGGAACGTTTGGGACTATCACTGAGGAGCAGGGTTTTTTACTTCGTCCGGAGCCAGCAAGGCGCGCGCATTACGTTGCAGGCCGCTGAGCTTGGCTCGTTTCATAGCACTGCGGCGAAAACGCTGCGCATACGTATCAGGCGTCAGTGCCAGAATCTCAGCCAGCGGAGCATTCACATTCCCCGGGCGCGGTTGGAAGCGAGGTTCCTCGGTCTCTAAGGTCGCCTCGTTCCACGGGCACACGTCCTGGCAGATATCGCACCCGTACAACCAACCCTCTAAATGCTCGGCCACACGCGTCGGAATCTCAGGTGCACGCGATTCGATGGTGGCGTGAGAGATGCAGCGGTTGGCATCGACTACGTAAGGTTCTACGATGGCATTCGTCGGGCACGCATCGATGCAAAGCGTGCAGCTGCCGCATTGATCGGCCGCCTCGGTTTCCTCGCATTCCAGGTCCAGGTTCAAGAGCAATTCGCCGATGAAGACCCACGAGCCGAATTCGTGGGTGATTAAGTTTGTGTGCTTGCCAATCCAGCCGAGACCTGCGCGCTGGCCCCAGGCTTTGTCCATAACCGGCTGAATGTCGACGCAGACTTTTCCGTCTGCTTCCGGCCATTGGCTTTTCACCCATGACAGCAACTCGCGCAACTTCTCGCCCACCACATCATGATAATCGTCACCCCATGCATAGCGGGAAACTTTGCCGGTTATCCCTTGGCGTTCGGCCCGGTCGCTACCGCTCCCGGTACTGACCTCATGTTGAGGCGACGTGTAGTAGTTCAGGGCTACGACGACCACCGATTGCGCAGCCGGCCAAAAGCGTCGCGGGTCAGCGCGCTGGGCCGGGTCGCGCTCCATCCATTTCATCTCGGCGTGAAACCCGTGCGCGAGCCATTGCTGCAAACGGCTCTCTTCAGCCGCGAGCAGCTCGGCGCGGACAACTCCTGCCTTCGAAAAGCCAAGTTGCAGCGCGCGCGTCTTGATCTGCGCCGCGCGCGAAACCCTTGATTCCGACGGTGGCGGGTTTTCGACCCTCATATTTTCAAAGTATAGATGCTCGCACGGATAGTTTCAGCCAAACAAGATCAAGTGATAGGACGCTACCACACCGTCGCGGCCGGTTCGTAACCCAGCCCGGGTGTCAAAAACTCGAATTCCTCTTCATGTTTTTCTTCGCGTTAGTTCGTGTGATTTCGTGGATCGTCCGTCACGCCGCCAAAAACAACGATCCACGAAATCACACGAACCATCACGAAACGCAGCAACGTGCAGCGTCAAATTCGAGGTTTTGACAAACTCTCGTTTGAGCTGGGCTGTTACATTTCGCGCCGTGGGCGCTCCTGATTTCGGAAACTGCAACAAAAGAAAAGGGCGCGCCTTGCGGACGCGCCCTTTTGGTTTAAGTGTGAAGGCGCTTTAGAACTGGAAGCGGACTGCCCACTGAACTTGCCGCTCGCGGAACAACGTGCCGCCCGCGGCGTTGACTGTTTGGAAAGTGGTGTTGAAAACGAGCGTCTGAGTTGCCGCCGTTGTCAAACTGGGGGCCGTTGAAGTTCCGCCACTGGATGTATATATGCCGGCATTCTCGCCCGTCACCTGAGTGCGGTTGAAGAGGTTGAAGCCTTCAATTAACAGTTCCAGAGCCTTCGACTCGGTAAACCGAATGCGCCGGGAAACGCGCATATCGACGTTCCAAATCGTTGGCAAGCGGTAGCCGTTGCGTGGCGCCAGAGTGAACCGGGTCGTACCGCCGGAGCCATTCTGCCCGCCAAAGGGACGGGCACAGACCTGCGTAAGTGTGCTTGACGGCGGAACCGCTCTCCAGCAGTTCGGATCCTGCGAGAAGCCCGGAAGTGGGACGGTAGCTGAGACCGTCGCGTTCAAAGGTGCTCCCGAGTAATACTGGAAGATTGGTGAGAAGGTCCAATCCTTTGCAAACGCATTCTTCCACTGGGGTTGCCAGACTGCGTTGGCGACGAATTTGTTCGGAATATCCAGGAAGGATCTTCCGGCTTCGCCGGCGATATCGAATGGATTGAATACGTTGTTGGGTGTCGTGAACGTGGTGGAACTCTGACCGAGGTCCCGCGCAGTTGAGCGAGTGTAGTTAATCGAGAACTGCAAGCCCTTCGTCATGCGACGATTGAATTGCACAACGCCGCCGACGTACTTGCTCCAGACGATGCTCCTGATTTCGGTCATGGTGCCAAAATTGGGATTCGGCCGCGCATTGCTCGAACAACCAAGCGTAGCATTGCCGCAAGCGTAGAACCACGGTACTTGATAGACCCGCCCGTCAAATGGACCACCAACCAGCGTGTATCGGAATGAATTGGTTGGCGGATTGAGGTTCACGTCGACAAACAGAGGCAGCCGCTGTCCATAACTGAGCAGCAGCGAGCCCGAAACCACCGTGTTGCGGGTTACTTCGCGCTCAAAGGTCAGATCGGCCTGGTGGATCCGAGGATTCTTAAAACCAGTCTGGAAGAATTGAATCGTGGCGGTCGGAGTCGACGGCAGGCTGGACAACGTGTTAGGAAATGCCGGTGCAGTCGCTGCGCAACCCGCAGGTAATACACCTGACGAATTGGGCACACACGTTTGCGCTATCGAAATCGAAAATTGCCCTCCGGGCATTCCCGTGTTGACCAGCGCATTATAGATGGTCGAGGTACCCATCAGGCCATAGTAAATTCCGTAACCGCCCCGGAGAGAGGTCTTGCCATCACCGTTGACGTCCAAAGCGAAGCCAAGTCGCGGTCCAAAATCAGTTTTGTCGCTCGGCATGCTGCCCGTCTGCGGCACTGCCGGATTGACGAGCTTAGCGAATGGCTTCGGATACTGCTGATACTCCCACCTCAGTCCGAGGTTCAGCGTCAACCGCGGAGTCACGCGCCAGTCATCCTGGGCGAAGAAGTTCCACAGGTTCTCAGTAAACGTAAACGCGGTGCCCCCAAATGCTTGAGCGTAGGGGCTGGTGTAGCAGCGGCCTGCCGTGCGCGTAGTAGTGGCGCAAACCATCGGGTTGGTGGTGCTGCCCGGAGCAAACAGCGGCGACTTCGAGTTCAGATAATCAATGATGAAGTCATTGACGTTGTCATACTGGAATTGACCGGCGTAAGTGCGCAGGTTGTCGGCGACGTCCTTGACGTGACTGATGTCTGCGCCCGCCTTGAACGTGTGCTTACCGCTGGTCTTCGCGATCATGTCGAACCACTGGTTCTTGTGCTCGTTGGGAAACGACGGCCGCTCCAGGAACGTGGCGACACCGAACTCGATGCCACTCGAACCGCCAACAGTAATGTCAGGTGAACGAGTGCCGGCTTGAGTGACGCCGGGATAAGCCGGCGCGGTCAAAGGTTCGCCGGTGAGCGGCGTCTTGCTGTTCTCGAATTCAAAGTCGCGGGACCATTGATAGCGGGCTTCGTTAATCAGCGTCGAGCTGAGATTGGAAGCCAGTCTCACATTTAACGAGTCATCGTTGACGAAGTCGTCGCCGAAACTGGTGACGCCGAAAGTATTCGTCGGTTGCGTCTGAATACCCGAGAGAGAGTTCCAGCGGAAATAGTTGTAGGTTACGGTCAACGTGTTCTTCGAGTTCAGATTGATATCCACCTTGGGCATGAAAATTCGCTGATTGCCGTTACGTGGAGTAGGTCCGGTTTCGCTGGTCAGGAAGCCGAGCACAGAGTTGATCTGAGCCGTGGTCAGATTGTGCGTGGTCGGATTTAACAGCGATTGAGTAACCAGGTTGGCGGTACAGTTGCCCACGGTCGCTGACGTACACGTATTTGGACTGACGGTTGCAATCCCGCCCTTAGGAACTTCAAGAAGAAACCGCCCATCACCGAATATGGCCAGGCCCGGGAAATTGCGTCGCACTTCGTCATAGTTGAAGAAAAAGAACGCCTTATCTTTCTTGATTGGCCCACCGATGTCGCCACCAAATGTGTAGCGCGTGTCCTTGGGTTTGATACCGTTTACGGTAGTGGTGCCGGTAGCGGGATCGAATATCCTTTGAAACGCGAGCGGATTGCGCGCACCCAGACGGTTGTCGCGATCAAAGAAGAAAGCGTCGCCGTGGAACTGGTTGGTGCCGCTCTTGGTGACGGCGTTGGTGACGCCGCCGGCCGCGCGGCCATACTCTGCCGAGTAGTTGGAAGTATTAACCTGGAACTCGCGAATGGCGCGTTGGCTGACTACGTAGTTGATACGGGTGCGGCCGCGCTCTTCAGAAAAGAACGCCTGGTTGTTGTCGCCGCCATCGATAGTGTTGTTGTTCAAAAGACCTGAGATGCCACGGAAGCTGATCAATCCGAAGTTGGCGTCGGGCACCGTGCCGGGAGCGAGCAGCGCAAAGTTGGACCAGCGCTGGCCGTTGATCGGCAGGTCTCTGATCGAAGTTTGATTCATGTTGCTGGAAAAGTCCTGCTGGGTCGTGTTGATGACCGGAGCTTCAGCAGTCACTTCGACCGTCGCGCCCACACTCTGCAGCGATAGGGCGATATCGAGAGTCGTCTCGCGTCCGACTTCCACAATTGACTTGGCAGTGTAGGCGGCGAATCCCGAGCTGTTGACTGCTACTGTGTATTCGCCAGGCTGAAGTTGGGAGACTTTGAAATGACCGTCGTCGTCGGACGTGGCCGTGTCTTCTTTGCCCGTACCAGTGTTGGTGATGGTGACGGTGGCCCCTTTCACGACTTCTTTGTTAGGGTTGGTGACTGTGCCGCCAATCGCTCCGGTCGTCGTGGACTGGGCCCACGCCGCCGCACAAAATGCGAAGACGAGCACAGGGGGAAAACATAATCTTAGAAATTTACTCATACAGGAGAACTCCTTAGGGAAATCAGTATCGTTCCGAACAATGATGCGCACGAGCCATCGCGCGCTGATTTGTTTGAGACTAACGAAAAATCTTGGGACTGCTGCTTACGAAGGATTGACTGCAAAAAAGTGCAGAACGCGGTTTCTATCATGACGAGCGTTAACTGCGCAAGCATAAATCCGGCTGAACTGGTTATTCTTTCCCAAGGCTTG
>JBKPEE010000045.1:0-25353 GCA_046728235.1 Acidobacteriota bacterium | reverse complement strand
ATCGCACCCTGCTCCTTGGCGATCTCGGCGAAGCGTTCTTCGTAATCCTTGGCGTACTCGTCGACGGCCCGCTTAATCTTCGCAAACAGCCGGCAGTGGAATTTTTCCTTCTCCACGCGGTCGCGCAGGAAAAGCATGGCGTTGGCTTCGCCCCAATATTCGCGGTCTTCCCAAATCTGCACCGGATTGCCGCCCATCTTCTGGGCCATCTCAACCAACCGCGGATCGTTCACGTTGTAGCCGTTGCTCAAGAAAATCTTGTTGTAGCTTGGCACCAACTTCACCTGCAGAGTGTAGAGTTCCTGCGGCGTAGTCGATATCTTCATCACGTGCCCGAACTCATGCGCGATTTTTGTGGCTGCCAGGACACTGCCGCCGATTAGTTGTTTCGATTCAAACGGCTCGAGCGCATTCATCACCGGATAATAAACGGCGCTGGGATAACCCTCGTCGATACGTTCGCCGAGCACAATCGTCGCCGCGATCAATTCACCTTTGTCGTTCCACTTGTAGCCGCCAGTGCCGGCGCCTTCAGAGTTTTTTCCTCCGATGGTGATGGTTAACAAAAGGCGTGGGTGATGTGTGTACATCTCCCATTGGGCCTTGCCGATATCGGTCGAAAGGAATTCTGTTTTCCATTCTTCATACCGTCGCTGGTATTTGGCAGGAATCACCTCGCGCAGAGACCCGGAGTCAGCGCCGGGTACGCTTGCTGGTTCAACTGCCGGGACGTTGTTCCGTCCGCCTTTAGCAATGACGACAGTGCTTATCGTCAAGAGACAAATGAGGCTGATCAGAAGTCGCGTTTGTCTACGGGCGTTCATCATTTCTTCCTCCTTGTGGTCGAATAGCACGCGGGTGGCTCGAAGACTTTTAAACCAAGTCGCCGATGGAGTCAATAATTAGGTGCAAAACTAAAAGTGCTAATTTTGTCGCGAGGGCTCTTTTCGCTTCAACGGCCGCGCGCTGGCGAGCAGTTTGCATATGTCCGGCCCGGCCTGCGGGTTTCGCCAGCTCGTCTCGTCGGCGAACAAAATGCATTCGATTGTGGCTCGCTGAACCAGCGCAGCCTTTGGTTTGTCCTGATTGCTCTTGACGACCCGGGTTGGCGGTGACCGCAGTGGGTTTTCCAGCACGCCGACACCGCCCGCGCCAATCTTCTTGTAATTCATGAATTCGTGCCTGCCCACTTCGGTCCTGGCGCCCTGATCGATGAAAACGTAGTCCCAGGCGACGCCGACGATACCCTTGTCGCCCTCATTCTTAATCGTCATCGAGTAAATATAGAAGACTGGCAGCCTGCCGGGAGTGGCAGGAAAAAAGGTATCTGAGTCAACCGAAGTGTTGGGATTACTGCTGGGCGGCCGGGTGGCCTCAACGCCGCTCCCCGGCAGCGAGGCAGGGGCTTTCGAGGCGGGATCTACAAATACACCCCGCGTAGGAATTTTTGCCGGATCGAAATTGTTGGGAAGTCTTACCTGTTTTCGCCATCGTAGCTTGATGATTTCTATGCCCGACGGCGTCCTGGCCACAGGTTCCTGCGCGCTCGCGATGCTACCCATGAAAAGACAGAGCAACATCGGTAAGTGCCACTTGATCGAACCTGTTGAGCGAAAGCCTTGCATAGTTCGACGGCGATCCTGTGAAATAAAAAGAGTCACTATACTACTGGTCGGTAAACAAGGAAATAGCGAAGATCATTTAAGAGGTGGCAGGGGCTTGCGGCCCGTGATGATGGCACTTGCTTACTGGTAGAGCAGCGCGCGGGCCCGCTGCCGCCGGAAGTTTTCCAGACCTGGGGTCCATGAGCGAATTCGCTCGCCGGCCGTTTCCCCGCGTTTCAGGCGGTCGAGCGTGTCGGACGTCGTTTGAGAGCAAGCCCATTCACCAGAGCTTGGCAGACGTCGTCGCTCGCACGCGGATTGCGCCAAGTCGTTTCATCAGCGTCAGGCGAATCCCCTCGCTGCAAACGTTCTAAGGTTTTCTGAATTCACCGACAAATTGCAACGCTTAATTTGATCAAATACCTGCTGTCGCAAAAGTACAAACTCCGGTCATAAATTCTCTGCAAAATAGCCATTGACGCAAATGCGTTTAGTTATATACTTGCCGTCATCATTTAGTCATTCAGTGTCGACTCTCAATTGGAAAAAATACCCTGAGAGAGACACCCGCTCCGCTATTGTTGTCTAGGCCAGGGATCACTCGTCACTGATTCAACTTGTGCCTGAAATGTGTCGCTGTGATCTGAGACCGAACAGCGCAAGTCCCGCCAACTTTGATTTCAGGAGGATTCGCAAAATGAAAAGAGCATCACTGGTCTTGGCATTGGGAATATTGGCTGGTGTCTGCTTGAGCGCCAGCGTGGTCAAAGCCCAGACGGCCTCATCCGGCAGCGTCACAGGTCAGGTATCAGATCCGCAGGGAGCAATTGTTCCCGGGGCGGAGGTAACTTTGACGGAGACCGCGACGAAGAGTTCGCAAACCACAACCACCAACGATGCCGGTCGGTACAACTTTCCCGTAGTTAATCCAGGTACCTATGACCTTCTGGTCAGTAGACAGGGCTTTAAGATCGCAAAATTCTCGAATCAAAAAGTGAGCATCGGCGCGGTTCTGACCATTAACGTTTCAATGGAGGTGGGCGCGTTGACTGAAACCGTGGTGGTTACTTCGGCGCCTGTAGGCACCGAACTGCAAACGGCCAATGCCACGGTAGGGACGACCATCAACCTGAAGGAAATGGAGTTACTGCCTAATCTTGGGCGCGACGCAACCACCCTGATGGCACTACAACCCGGAGTCACACCTTCGGGGCAAGTTGCCGGGGCAGTGGGTGATCAAAACTCTTTCAGCATAGACGGTGGGCAGAACAGCGACGACATGTCTGGCGATCAGGTTGGATACACCGTGAACTTCACCGGCACTTCGCCAACCAGCGGCGGCAATCAGATTAACGGGATGGCCTCAGGCGTGGCGCCGACTCCGCTCGAAAGCGTCGAAGAATTTCGCATCAACACGTTTGGGCAGACTGCCGATTTCAACGGGTCGATTGGTGCCCAGGTACAGATGGTAACCAGGCGCGGGACCGATCAGTGGCATGGATCGGGTTATGGCTACTACTGGACGCCGAACATTCTCGGCGCAAATTCGTGGAAGGCGAATCATACGCAGTTCACGAAAGGCACTCCGAGTACGCCTCGAGCCTGCGCGCCCGGCACTACACTTCATAAGGGCGACAACGACTGCATCATGCCCTACACGCCAATTATCCCGAATCAGCGAAAGCGTTTCGGTTTCACGGTGGGCGGGCCAATGATTCCCAAAAAGATTCTCGGCGGTAAGACCTATGTGTTCATGAATTATGAAGGGTTTCGGTTTGGCGGCGTGCAGACCTTTGAACGGCCTTATCCGACTGCGGCGATGCGCGCGGGTGTTATTCAGGTTCCAGATTCGGCCGGAGTTTGGCAGCCGTATAACCTTAATCCTTTCCCAATCACGATCGCCATCGGAAATCCCAGCGCTACCAATCCATCAAACGGGCTGCGCACCGTAACCGTGCCAGCTTGCGTGAGAACCGGCGGCGGCTTCTGTGATCCGCGGGCAAATGCCGCGAATGCGACGCCCAACCCGCTGATTAGCCAGGTTTGGAACACCATACCTGTTCCTAATGATCCGTTGTTCTCAGGCGCAGGCAGCGATGGTTTTAACACCCAAGGCTATCTGTCTACGATTAGGTTGCCGCTAACTTCTGACGTCTATGTCGGCAGAATCGATCACGATTTCAATTCCAAGAACAGATTCTTTACTTCGTTCCGCGCTCAACATTTGGAACGCACTGTGAACAGCCAGGTTGATGTGGGCGGATTGCTGCCCGGAACGACTCGCGGACAATACGGCTCGACGGCCGTGCGCGTCCAGACACCGGAACTGTTGGTATTTGGTTTGACGAGCACCCTTAGTCCATCAATTACTAATGACTTGAGATTGAGCTATCTGTGGAATTGGTGGGGCTGGGGCACGTCAGGCATTCCGCCACAAACGGCAGGTCTGGGTGGTGCGGTCGAGATTGCGGACCCAACCAATACGGACGGAGAAACCAGCGCCACCAACGCGCTCATTCCTTACAACGTCGACACGCAGGACGTGCGCCAAAGAACGTGGGACGGAAAGGATTACATGCTGCGAGACGATCTTTCGTGGGTGCATGGCAATCACCTGTTTCAGTTTGGCGGGTTCTTTCAGAAGAACGTTGATTACTTCTCGCGCACAGACAATGGCACAACGATCAGCAATCAGATCGTTTACCAGATCGCGCGGAAATCGATCGACTTTACCAACTTTTTCCCGAATACGTTGCCCACCAGCACGTCCGCGCGCAACACTTATGGGAACCTGGCAACTGCGGTGCTAGGCCTCGTCGGTTTCACCCAAGTGCTCTACACACGTGAAGGCGCCGATCTGACCATTCAACCACTCGGCAAGCAGTCGCAGGTGCAAAGCACAATCAACACCTACAACCTGTATTTTAGCGACACGTGGAGGTTGTCTTCCACGTTGACTTTAAGCGGCGGCGTCGGCTACACGGTTGAGACGCCACCAACAGAACAGCAGGGAAGACAGGTCGTACTGGTCGATCAAAACGGTACGCCGATTCGGGCGGCAGAATTCCTCGCCAAACGTAAAGCTGCTGCTCTTAATGGGCAGGCGTATGCGCCAGTCGTTGGTTTTGAAACCGCGAGAAATCTGCACCTGAAACATCCCTACGAACAATTCAACGGCGGAATCAGCCCCAAAGTCGCGGTCGCCTGGAATCCACAGTTCAAGTCAGGGCTCCTGCACAGTCTCTTCGGCCAGGGCCAAACAGTAGTACGCGCCGGTTATGGCCGCCAATACGGTCGCCTGAACGGCGTGAACAACCTGCTGGTGCCGATGTCGGGACCTGGTTTATTGCAGTCGGTAACTTGCAGTCTGGCGTCAATCACCGGCGCCTGCCTCACGTCTGGCTCGGTGAACGTAAGCAACGTCTTCCGCATAGGCACTGATGGTCTGACGGCGCCACTTCCGGCACCCACACAGACTTTGCCTCAGCCGTTCCTGCCCGGCAAAACTCAGAACGGTATCCAGAATCCCGTCGGCGGAGATTCCCGGGCGGTTGATTTCGCTTACCGACCTGAGTCGACTGACAACTTCGACATTACCTTGCAGCGAAGCGTCGGACGAAAGATGGCCCTCGAGGTCGGTTATCTGGGCCGGCGAATCCAGCATGAATTCGCCGAGGTTGATCTGGACAGCGTTCCGTACATGATGACCCTTGGTGGCCAAACTTTTGCTGATGCTTATGCCAAAGTTTATGTCGCCATCTGTGGTCTGGGGCCAAACTGCGCCAACAACGCTTATACTGGACCGGCCCAGCCATTCTTCGAGGCCGCGCTGACACCGGGCACCGGTTACTGCGCCACCTTCACCAGCTGCACCGCTGCGGTCGCCTCGAAGGAAGCGGCTCGATTTGCGAACGTCCAGGTCTCCGATATCTGGGCCAATCTGAATACCGGGGTGGGCTGGACCCTTGGTCGTACGATGCTCAGTGATCAAGCCACTACGATCGGTCTCAAGTCGGCGCTGGGTTACGGAAACTACAACGCCGCCTTTGTCACTTTCAGAATTCGCGACTGGCGTGGCATCACTGCCGTCTCGAATTTTACCTGGGGCAGATCATTAGGCCTGGGGGCACAGACGCAGCGCAGCAGCGGCACCAATCTGCTCGACATCTACAACCTGCGCGGCAATTACGGATCGAACGGCTTTGACATAAAGTTCCTGTACAACCTGGGTCTTACCTACAGGCCCGATTTCTTTAAGAACCGGCACGGATGGGTAGGTCACCTGCTGGATGGTTGGTCCATTTCACCTTTCTTTGCAGCGCAGAGCGGATCGCCGACCAGGATCAATTGGTCCGGAGCTGGAGGTTGCGGAGCCGACTGTCAGGCGTTCGGAGAAACCGGAAATTCAAACGGGGGCGCGAGCGGATTCGAGTCGGCCATACCAATTTTTCCGCTTCACCTTCACCCGACTGCCAATCGCGGTGTCACTCCCGCCACTGGTCCGGGGAGTAATAACCCAGAGGGCATTAATCTGTTCGCGGATCCGTCAGCGATCTATTACTTGTTTCGTAGATGCATTCTCGGCCTCGACACCAGTTGCGGTGGCGGCGTCGGCAATCTCCGCGGCCTGCCTCGATGGAATGTTGACGCAACCCTTGCGAAAGACATCAAGATAACTGAACGCGTCGGCCTGCAATTCACGATGCAGTTTACCAACGTCTTTAACCACTTCCAGCCAAACGATCCGCGCGACAACAGCGCCAATAATTTACGTTTGAACCAGGCGACGAATTTCGGCAAGATCACCAACGCCGTTTACGATCCACGGCAAGTCGAGTGGGGTCTGCGGCTCCACTTCTAAGCCCGGGTCAGAACCGCCTGCGGTAGCGGGCGGGCCCCAACAAAACGATCTGGCCCGCCCGCTACCACAGGCGGTTCTAACAAAGTTTACTGGTATATCAAGGCTCGCTCGCGGAGACGGCGGAAATTTGTCAGCGCGGTATTCCACGAGCCAACCAATTGTTCGGGCGAATCGCCTCGCTTCAGCCGCTCGAGTGTGTCTGAATTGACCAGCAGTCGCAGGTAGGTATCGACCTTCCAATCTGAGGGAAACAGCGAATGCAGGGCCGCGGCGATTTCAATGCCGGTGAATACCGGCTGGAATCTGGAGCGGTCGGTGATCACGATGTTGATGCCGCTGCAATCTTCGTTCTTAAAAACCGAGGCGTTGGGTTTGAATCGAACGGGAATGAAACGCACGCCCGGAATGCGGCGTGAGTTCAGGTAACTTGCCAGCTTTGGGCCATCCATCCACGGTGCGCCAACCACTTCGAATGGGGTATCAGTCCCACGACCTACCGAGACGTTGGTTGTCTCCAGCAAACCTACACCTGGATACAGCGCGGCTTCGGTCAGGCTGCGCATATTGGGTGACGGATTTATCCAGGTAAGGCCGGTCGCATCAAACCACATCGAGCGCCGCCAATTCTCGATCTGAATTACGCGCAAGTCTGCCCCCAGATGCTTTTCCTGGTTGAAGAACCGGGCCAACTCGCCGATGGTCATTCCGTAGCGGACGGGGATGGCGTAATAAGCAGTGAATGAGAATTTGTCCGCGTCGGCAACCGGCCCTTCGACGTCTACGCCATTGATCGGATTAGGACGATCGAGAACAAGCACCGGCAGTTTCGCCTTCGCAGCTTCTTCCATCACATTTCCAAGGGTGGCAGTGTAGGTATAGAAGCGCGCGCCGATGTCCTGAATATCATAGACAAGCGCATCGAGATCCTTCAGCTGCTCGGGCTTTGGTCGCCGGGTCTCTCCATAAAGCGAATAAATTGGCAGCCCCGTCTGCTCGTCCTTGCTGTCGGATACTTTTTCATCAGCCAGCCCGCGAATGCCATGCTCGGGAGAAAAGAGAGCAACCAGCTTTACGTTCGGCGCTTTGGAAAGAATGTCGATAGTCGAACGCCCTGAACGGTCGCGGCCGGTTTGATTGGTCACCAGACCAACGCGCATGCCGTTCAATTGTTTGAAACCGTCACGTTCGAGCACATCGATTCCATTGAGGACCTGCGCGTCGGAAGGCATAGCCGGAGTGGCGGTCGCGCGGCTGCTGTTGGAATTGAGACGGGCGAGGCTGGCCAGCAGATCCGCTGCCGCGTTTGCCGATTCTTCGCGCGATTTGGTTACGGTCGCGTCCGTAATCGAACCGGCGACGATCGAGGCGACGCGGCCGCGCAATGGTCCAACGTCGCCTTTACCATCAGGATGGACGCGATTACTGAGGAAAATCACAAACGAGTCGCTGGCCGGATCGATCCAAATCGAAGTTCCCGTGAAACCCGTATGGCCAAACGAACCAAGCGGAAAAAGGTCCCCCCTATTTGAGGAGAAGCTGGTGGCGATGTCCCAGCCCAATCCGCGCGCGGCGCCGCTTTCTGAGACAGCATGAGGCTGGATCATCGTGGCGATAGTCATGGGGCTAAGAATTCTCGCGTTGCCATAAACGCCGCCGTTCAAAAGCATCTGGCAAAAGATTGCGAGATCGTCAGCGGTAGAAAAAAGGCCCGCATGGCCGGCCACGCCGCCCATGCGAAAGGAAGTCGGATCGTGAACCTGGCCACGGAGCCACTGCTCGCCTTCTGATCCGGCGTCAGCGCCGCTGTCTCCGAGATAATTCATCTGGCTACGACGCTTTTCCGTCGGCGCGATGCGGGAGCGAAGTTTCGCATCCGGACGAAAACCAGTGTCGCGCATGCCAAGCGGCGCAAAGATGTTTTTGCGCGCAAATTCGTCAAGCATCATTCCACTTACGCGATGCACCACCTCGCCGAGCGCGATGTAGTTGATATCGCTGTAGACGAAACGTGTCCCCGGCGTAGTGCGCAGCGGCTCGCGATACAGCCGTTTCATCGCTTCGTCATAACCCGCCCAGCGATCGCGCAGATCAAAATCGGGCGCAAACCCGGTCATGTGCGTCAACAGTTGTTCAATCGTGATCGCATCGCGCCCTTCGCCTTTCATTTCAGGAATGAACTGGACCACCGGGTCGCTCAGGCGAATCTTGCCTTGCTCTATGAGGATCATGACGCTGGTCGTCGTGGCCACAACTTTAGTCAGGCTGGCGAGATCGAATATCGTGTTGGTAGACATCGCCTCGCGCTGCGGTTCGAGGGCGCGCGCGCCATAGGCTTTGCGCCAAACCACTTTTCCATGACGGCCGACGAGAACGACGGCGCCGGGTAATTCTTTCCTGGCAATCGCATCAGCGATTGCCGTGTCCATGCGGGCCAGACGCTCGGCGGAAAATCCCAGTGCGGACGGAAGGGCCGCGGGAAGTTGGGCGGAAGCGGTGGCGACCAGTAACGCAAAGACGACGATAAGCCGTAGATAACGAATCATTTGATCAATGGCGGGCCTTTAACTGAATTCCAGTGCCGCGAGGATACAGTCCGGGCAGAGAGATCGGCAAACGACCTTTGATATCGATTCGGCCCCGCAAGCCTTCGGCAGCCTCTTCCTGCAAACTCGGCATGTCGCCGTAAGCCACCAGATATGTTTGCAGCTTAGGAAAGCTCATGAGGATATAAGGATTGCCAAAGCTGATCCCGACAATTCGGGCATTCCGCGCGATTAGATCATTCAAAGCCTTCGTCCCCGGATCGGGCAGCGCAACGCTGCGCGCCTGGCCCGTACGCACGCGGCCATACATTGACACGACCACGACGTCTGCGGCCGCGGCTTTCTGGATCGCCCTGGCAACTTCAGTATCAGACGAACGATCATCCAGGACCATCGTGTCCATTTTGACGTCGCCGCGCGCCATCGCGCTCATGAACGGTTGTGCTATGACGGCGCGGTCGTCGCCATTCGTGATTGCCAGGTTAAATACGCGGGATGTTGACGTTAGATTCAATGGCAGCAGTTTCGCATCGTTTCGCACCAGCGTGATCGCATCCCTGGCGATCTCGCCCGCCAGTTCTGTCGCGCGCTTCCCGCCCACTTCGCGATCGATGGCGTCCAACGATGTGACTCGTTGTTGGGTTAAGCCGAGATCGTATTTGGCGGCGAGGACTTTCCGCGTTGATTGCTCGATTCGTTGTTCCGTCAGACGGCCTTTCTTGACCGCCTCGCGCACGCCGCGCAGTGAAGCGTCCGGGTCGGCAGGCTTTAAAAGGAGATCGGCGCCGGCCTCGAGAGCGCGCACCGATGCTTCTTCCTGGGTGAAATAAAGCGTCAGGCCGCTCATGCTCATCGCGTCGGTAACGATCAAGCCGTCAAAATGTAAATCATTGCGGAGGATCCCATTCATTACCGGTGACAGAGTGGTGGGCATGGTGCCTTTCGCGGAAACGATCTCACCGTCTTCGCTGGTATCCATCGGCTTTAACTTCACATCCTTGGGCAGCGGCGAGATTTCGGTTGAATCGATCAGCGGTAGTCCGATGTGTCCAGTCATTACGGCGCCCACACCAGCATCGACGGCGGCGCGAAAAGGAACCAATTCAACCGAGTTGAGACGCTCGCGCGTGACGTCGATTTCAGGCAAGCCGCGGTGCGAGTCGGTAGCCGTGTCGCCGTGTCCCGGAAAATGTTTGGCCGTGGCAATCACTCCCGCATGTTGCGCGCCTGCAACAAAAGCCGAGACGTAACGCGCGACTTCATTCGGATCTTCGCCGTATGAACGGACATTGATGACCGGGTTGGCGGCGTTGTTGTTTACGTCTGAGACCGGCGCATAAATCTGTTGAATGCCCATCGCGCGGGCTTCCTGGCCGGTGATTTCGCCGGACCGTCGCGCATAATCAGGGTTTCCCGTGGCGGCGATGGCCATGTTCCAGGGAAAGTTGACGGTGTCGTCGAATCGCATCCCCGATCCTGCTTCCAGGTCGGCGGAAATCAGCAGCGGATATTTCGCCAGCTCCTGCATGCGGTTGACGATCATTACTGACTCATAAACCGGCCCGCGAAACAGAACGATACCGCCAATGTGGTTGTCAACAATCTGGTGGCGTAGGGCCTTGAATGCTTCGCTGTCCTGGTTGAGAAAGGTCGCATTGATGCCGACGGCGACTAGCTGGCCGATTTTCTCTTCGAGCGTCATGTGCTTGAGCTCTCTATCAGCCCATTGCAAAGCCTCACTCGAGGGCTTACGCGAATAAGGTTTCGGTTTTGTTTCACCTTTGGCCCACTCGAGTTCCGGAGTTGAGGCCCGAGAACTTTGGAAATGGGTAAATGGGCCAACTACCAGACCGCAGACGACGGCACAGATAAGCAGAAAAGTTATCGATCGATTTCGCATGTATTTCATTCAACTGTTTCGGCCGCAGGAGCAACTATGGTTGCGGGCCTCAGCAGACTTACCCCATAGCCGGTCACGAAACAGATTATGGTTCCAAACAGTACGTACCACGTCCACGCCACCGCGGTTGCAAACTCAATTCTAATCACCAGCATGCACAAGAGCGAGAGCGCCATACCGGCCATTACTCCCAATTGACCGGCTCGTTTGGTCAGCACGCCTAGCAGAAACGCGCCGAGCATGGGCCCGTAAACCAGCGACGCAATGGTTAAGCCCGTCGTGAAAACAGAACCCCAGCTGCTCGCCAGGATGGCAATGCCAATCAGCACAAAACCCCAACCCGCCGTCAGCCAGCGCGACAGTTTCAGCAGGTCTTCGTCGCTCGCGCGCGGCCGGAGCAAGGGCTTATAAAAATCTATGACCGTGCTGGAAGAGAGCGAATTCAACGAGCCGCTGAGGTTTGACATGGCTGCGGCGAAGATGGCCGCGATGACCAGGCCCGACACTCCGTGCGGCAAACGCTGCACGATAAACGTCGGAAAGATCTCATCGTTGCTCGCGAGCTTTGTCGTCAGCGGATAAAATTTGTAATAAACGTAAAGCATCACGCCGATCGTTAAGAACAAAGCGAATTGGAACAGCACCACAAAGCCGCTGAGAATTAAGGCCTTCTGACTCTCGCGTTTGTTCCGGCAGGTGAGCAATCTTTGCACCAGCAATTGATCTGTGCCGTGCGAAGCCATCGTCAAAAATGTTCCGCCCAAAACCCCGGCCCAAAAGGTAAACGGCACGCTGAAATCAAACTTGAAGGATACCAATTGAAACTTGCCGGCGGCTGCGGCTTGCGACGCAATCGTCGACCAGCCGCCGGGAACCAGGTGGACCAGCTCGTAAGCTGCCAACAAAGAACCGCCGATATAGATGATCAACTGAATCAGGTCAGTCCAGATCACCGCGGCGATGCCGCCTTCGAATGTGTAAACCAGCGTGAGTACGCCGACGATGACGATTGACCAGAGCCAAAGATGTGGCAGCCCGGGAATGCTCGAGCTGAGGACCGCACTCAAAACGAGCGATGCGGCAAAGACACGCACGCCTTCAGCCAACGCGCGCATCACCAGGAATAAAGAGGCCGCGAAATTTTTAGCCTGCACCCCAAATCTGTTCTTCAGGAGTTCATAAGCCGTCAGCAGGTTGCCCCTGAAGTAGGCTGGGATAAACAGCAAACTGATAACAATGCGGGCGACGATGTAGCCGAGGACTACCTGGAGATAAGTAAAGTTGCCGCCCTGCTCGGGCCGCGGGAAATTCGCGTACGCCAAAGCCGGAACGCCGATGAGGGTCAGCGTGCTGGTCTCGGTCGCAACAATCGAAAGACTAATGACAATCCATGAAGTGTCCTTGTCGCCGAGAAAATAATCCTTGACCGTGCGCTGCGACTTGCGAAACATCACGCCGAAGACAGTGATGCCCGCGAGATAAACGAGAAGCACGAGATAATCGACGGTGGAAAAACCCATATGGATGGTTCGAGGTACCGCCTTCAGGCGGCGCAGCTTCGTGCCTTAGGCGACTGGAGCGCAACCGTCCCGGTTGCTGCTCTTCCGCCGGGGCATAGCAAGCGAGGACGCTTGCGCTCCAGTCTCACCGCTAATCCGCCTTAAGTGAACCGATAGCCGTTGCAATAACGCCTTGTGCCTGCCCGAGAGCCGTCTCAGCTTCCTGCTTCGATCGTCCCGTTTTGCTCATGACCAACGCTACAGGCAATTTACCGTTCGCTTCATCAAGGGCGGTCTGTGCTTCCTGTTCGTTCAGTCCCGCTTCAGTCTGCAGAATTCTGATCGCGCGCGCGCGTAACTTGATGTTGCGTGTTTGCACGTTGGTCATGCGATTACCGGTAACATAGCCGAGCCTGATCATTGTCGCCGTAGAAAGCATATTCAAAATCAGTTTCTGCGCGGTACCCGCTTTCAAACGTGTCGAGCCGGCGATCACCTCCGGGCCCACTACGGGCGCGATGGAAATCTCGGCAGCTTGAGCAATCGCTGAGTCAGGCACGCAGGTAATGGCGATAGTCAAAGCACCCAGCCGGCGAGCATATTCAACCGCCCCGACCGTGTAGGGCGTCCGGCCCGAAGCTGCAATACCCACCAACGCGTCGGCGTTCCTAAATCCGCGTTGGTCAAGATCGTGTGCCCCGGCCGCGGCGTCATCTTCCGAAGCTTCAACCGCGCGATAGCAGGCATCATATCCGCCGGCGATTATCGCCTGTACCAGATCGGGCGAAACCCCAAAGGTCGGCGGACACTCTGACGCGTCAAGCACACCCAGCCGCCCGGACGTTCCTGTCCCAATGTAGAAAAGATGGCCGCCTGCTTCGATTCGCTGCACAATTTGATCGACCGCGTGCGCCACCGCTGGCAGAACTTGCCGCACCGCCTCAGCAACGCGCGCGTCTTCTTCGTTCATCAGCCGAACGATATCCAGGGTTGACGAAGAACTGATGTTCGCTGTGCGCGGGTTCTCTTGCTCTGTTAAAGGTATCGATTCCCCGAAGGTCGGCATGGCGTAAGTTCAGGCTGCCGCCGATTCACACCGCGACTGGTAGTCTTTGCAGGTTGTCCTGGGCCATTCGAGCAGCAGCGATGGTGGGCGAGAAACTGGGATTGTCAATGAACGCTTTTTTCGCATACTTGGTTAGTTCTTCGCGCAGCCGCGCAGTCACAAGCTCGCCGGCGGCAAAGACCCCGCCGATGAAGGCGACTTGAAAGCGTTCCTGTTCCATCTTCAATTTACGGATGACGGTGACTGCTGCCTTGCCAAGTTCCGCGCCGGCGTCTTTGAGAATCTCGCCCGCAACTTCGTCGCCGTCGCGCGCCGCTTGAATCACCATTTGGCTAAAACCGGCAATGCGATCGTTCGTGATCGTTGGAGCATAGATGGCCGTCGCCAGATCATCGGGTGTGGCTGCCTGAAAGAACTCGCAGGCGGCCCTGGTAAGCGACGTCTTCGGCCCGCGCTCATCGGTGGCGCGCGCGACCGCCTGCAGCGCGCGCCGCGCGATCCACGAGCCACTGCCTTCGTCCCCGGCAACCGGACCCCACCCCCCGGCGTATGCTCGCTTGCCCTGCCGGTTCATGCCCACTGAAATCGATCCAGTTCCTGATATCACGACCACACCGGGTCGTCCGTCGGTAGCACCGTAAAGCGCGATGTCGCCGTCGCTGACGAGTTCAACATTTTTGATTCCTAATGTCTGTACCAGCGCATCATGCATGCGGGCGCGAACGTCTTTGCGGCGGATGCCGGCCAGCCCGACACCAACGGCCACCAAATCATCACGATGAATAAGAGCGGCGGCGCAGGCTTTATCAACCGCTTCCCGAATCGCAGTAGCCCCGTTGCTAATGCCGACGCGCAGCGGATTGGATGGACCCGCCGAGCCTTCACCCAGTATTTGCGAGCCGTTTAAGATGGCCGCGCGCGTCCGCGTTCCCCCGCCATCCACACCTACGACCAGTTGTCGCAGAGGCGCAAGTCTGCGCGGCAGAATATCGACGGTCTGGACCATAGTCGTCATCTGGTGATTCGATGTCCGGGAGGGCTCCTGAGATTTCCATTCTAGGCAACCTCGGAACCATAATGGAAACTAAAAGATCTTATTCCTATAATAATGTCTGTTGATGTAAAGTGTGGGATATGGACATCCGACAGTTAAAAGCTTTTGTGGCGATCGCGGAAAGCGGCACATTTACCGCCGGCGCAGCGCGGGTGCATGTGACCCAGGCTGCCATCAGCATGCAGATTCGGCAGCTGGAGAATGAAACCGGGGCGCAGTTGTTTGTGCGCGCGCCGCGAAGAGTAATTCTCACGGAAGCGGGCGAAAAGCTGCTTGAGCGCGCTTATGTGATTCTGCGCGAGCATGACGCCGCCCTCGAGGAGATGGCGGCCCTGACCGGCGCTCATCGCGGGCGCCTGCGTATCGGCAGCGCATCGGCAATGGTGGCGGCGGATCCTTTGCCGCAGATCCTGCGCGAGCTCAAGAAGAACCACGATGCGGTCGAGACTTCAGTCGCCTCAGGCACCAGCGAAGAGCTGGTCCAACAAGTGCTGGCCGGAGAGCTCGACGCCGCCTTCGTCTCTTTGCCGGTCGAAGCCCGCGGGATTCAAACCGAGTTACTCAGTGAAGACTATCTGGTGGCCATTGCTTCGCCTCGCCACAAGATGGCGAACCAGAAAGTCGTGAGTGCTTATTCTCTCGCCGGTGAGAAATTGATCCTGGGAGAGCGCGGCGGCAACACGCGGCGGTTGATTGATCAATTCTTTTCCCAGGCCGGGGTGACGCCAAAAGTGATCATGGAACTCAGCCGGCTGGCGGCCATCAAGCGCATGGTGGAAGAAGATATGGGTGTCGGGGTCGTGCCTTTGCAATCGGTGCAGGAAGAAGTTGCGAAGGGTGCACTGGTGCGTTGGTGGATCGAAGCGGCGCAGATCAACTGGCAGCTGGGTGTGGCGCGGTTGGTTGGCGGATACGAATCGCCGATTCACCTGACGTTCCTACAGCTTTGCCGCGAACACTTCAAACAACCGGCATCAAGTCCGCCGCGGATAAAACCAAGACCGAAGAAGAAGGCGGCCGGCGGTTAGTGTTAGCGCGTGGTTAGCTCATCCAGACCCGCAATCAATCGCTCAAGATCATCTTCATTATTGAAGAAGTGCGTGGCCACACGAATCCCTTCCGGTTTCTCAGTCACGATCACTCCGCGCTCGAATAATCGACGGACGACTTCGTGAGGCTGCTCGACGGCGACCAATGTCTCGGCCGAGCGCATATCTTCATTTCGCAGCGGCGAGAGAACTTCATGTCCCGCTGCCTGAAGCCTTGAAGTGAGACAGCGGTTCAACTCCAAAGCTCTCGCTTGAAGTTTGCCGCTGCCGGCTTCATTGATCAGATCAAGAGAGGCTCCGAGTGAAAAGATGCCGGCAAAATGCGGGCAGCCGAGCTCTACCCTCGCGGCTGCATCATGACGCGGAGTTAACTCATCATTCCGCATCTCAAAAGGTTCTTCGACGCTCAACCAGCCGATCGCATGGGTCATGGATTGATTTAAGAGTTCACGACTCAGATAGACAAATCCCGAGCCGTAACCTGCCAGCAGCCACTTATGTCCGGTCGCGCAGAGGGCATCAATCTTCATTTGCTTGACGTCGATTTCAAAGACGCCGGCCGACTGGCTCGCATTGAGCACAAATGCGTGATTTCCCTTAATCTCGCCGACGGCGGCCGGGTCAACACGAAAGCCATTTGAGAATTGCACATGGCTGAGCGCGATGATCCCGGTGTTGTATTTCATCGTACTTTTGATGGCTTCGATACTGACTTCACCTGCGAAGGCCGCCAGCCGGTGCACGGGAATTCGGCGGTGCATCCACGGCAGCGTGGTCACCGGAAATTCGAGTTGCGACGAGATCACTTCGCCGCGACCTTCCAGCGCGTCGACAATTACGTTCATGCCCTGCGAAGTGTTGGTCGTCAGCGCGATCTCTTCCGGTTCGGCGTTAATAAAGGCGGCGATCTTCTGGCGCACAGCTTCGCGATCGGCCAGCCAACGGTTCCAATGGACGTCGCCGTCGCGCATCATCTTTTCGTAGTAACCGGCCGCCGCTGCCTGAGACGCGACCGACACTGGTCCCGCCGCGGCGCTGTTGAGATAAGCAAAACGCTCAGTTACGGGAAAGCGTTGGCGGATTGAGGTCCAATTGATCATGCGAAACGAAGATACACGATCCGCTGGTCCGTAATAAATGGTTCTTGAGCCTTAGTTTGCAAATTCGATGCAATTGTTGTGAAGGTCAGTCGATGACGCCTGTTGCAGTACTGTCAGTTGAAAGGTTAGTATGATCTTGTCTAATACATACGGTGTAGTTACACTGTAGGGCGTGGCACTTTCCTCGACGATGAAGCCATCATGATTCCCGATGATGAACATTCATCGGATGAAGAGAGGTTTCTGATCCTGGGATTTAGTTATCAATTAAGAATGCTGGTTGTTTGCCATTGCTACAGAGAATCGAATGATTTAGTTCGCATTATCTCCGCGCGCAAGGCGAGCAAGCCAGAACGAAAGCAATATCAACAAGGGCGATTACAATGAAAAAGAACTACGACTTTTCAAAAGGTGTGAAGAACCCCTACGCGAAGCGCCTGAAGCGCCAGCTAACCATTAGACTCGATCACGATACTATCGAGTATTTTCAGAAGATGTCTGATGAGCTAGCCATTCCTTATCAGACTCTCATAAACATGTACTTGCGGGAGTGCGCCGTAACCGGGAAACGGTTGCGCTTACATTGGAAGCCGGAAACGCGAAAACGCGCGGCGTAATAATCGAAGGAGGGCATTCTATAGAGTCTGAAAACCGTAACAGAAGCCAGAGCAAAAGTGTCAACAGACTCAGTGGATTGAAGTCGTTTACCGCAGGTCAGCTTCAAACCACATACTCGCCAGCGGCGGCAACGTAATCGCCGCCGAATAATCCAATCCGTGCCACGGAATCTTTTCCGCTTTGATGCGGCGCACGACGCCAACTCCGCTGCCGCAGTATTTCTCGTGATCAGTATTCAGGATCTGTTTGTAGCTGCCTTTGCGTGGCAGGCCGACGCGATGGCCTTCGCGCACGACAGGTGAGAAGTTGCCGACGAAAATGATCTCGTTTCGGTTTGACGGCGAGATGCGCCGGAAGGCGACCACATTCTCGGCCGCGTTATCGACTTCAATCCAACTGAAGCCGGCCGCCTCACTGTCTGCCTCCCACAGAGCTCCGTGTTTCTGATAGAGATTGTTAAGGTCGTCGATCAACGTCAGCACGCCTTTATGGATTGGCGTTTCCAGCAGATGCCAATCCAGACTCTCTGTCTCAGTCCATTCGCGCCATTGGCCGAAATCACCGCCCATAAACAGCAACTTCTTCCCTGGATGCGCCCACATGTAGCCGTAGAGCGCGCGCAGGTTGGCAAACTTCTGCCATTCATCGCCCGGCATTTTATTGATTAGCGCGCCCTTCATGTGCACGACTTCATCGTGAGAGAAGGGCAGGATGAAGTTCTCGCTCCAGGCATACAGCAATCCGAAAGTAAGCGCTTTGTGATTGCCGCCGCGAAACAACGGATCGGTCTGAAAATATTTTAACGTGTCATGCATCCAACCCATGTTCCACTTGAAATCGAAACCGAGTCCCCCCGCATACACGGGATGACTCACCGCCGGCCAGGCCGTGGATTCCTCGGCAATCATCAAAGTCCCCGGACACTCACGATGCGTGACTTCGTTCAGCTCTTTCAGAAACGAGATCGCTTCCAGGTTGTCGCGGCCGCCGAATTCATTCGGTACCCACTCGCCTTCTTTGCGACTGTAATCCAGATAAAGCATCGACGCGACCGCATCGACGCGCAGCCCGTCCAGATGAAATTCGCGCAGCCAGAAGAGCGCGTTCGCAATCAAAAAATTCCTGACTTCATTGCGGCCATAATTAAATATGTAAGTTCCCCAGTCAGGGTGCTCGCCCTGCCGCGGATCCTGATGCTCGTAGAGCGCAGTGCCGTCGAATCGCGCCAGCGCGAACGCGTCCCTGGGAAAGTGCGCCGGCACCCAATCCATGATCACGCCTATGCCTTCCTGATGGAGATGGTCGATCAGAAAACGAAAGTCGTCAGGCGTTCCGTAGCGTGCTGAAGGCGCGTAATATGCGCTGACTTGATAACCCCACGAAGGGCCGTAGGGGTGCTCTTTCAGCGGCAGAAATTCAATATGCGTAAATCCGTTCTTGTTTGCGTACTCGGCCAGGAGCGGCGCGATCTCGCGGTAAGTGAGCGGGCGATTTCCTTCTTCGGCAATTCGACGCCACGATCCGAGATGAACTTCATAGATCGAGAGCGGCTCGCGCCATGCTTGTCGTTTCGCGCGGTTCTTTATCCAGGCGCGATCGCTGAACTTGTGGCGTGATTTGTAAACGATTGAGGAAGTTTCCGGCGGCATTTCCATCATGAAGGCGTAAGGATCGGCTTTAAAGATCTCGCCCTGCCGCGTGTCAATCGCATACTTGTACAACTCGCCTTGCTTCAGCCCGGGTATGAACAGTTCCCACACACCCGCGCCGCTGTGCCGTCTCATCCTGTGTTTGGTGCTGTCCCAGGAATTGAAGTTTCCGACGACGCTCACGCTCTTAGCATCAGGGGCCCACACTGCGAATGCGACTCCGCGCTTTCCTTCATGAGTCATCGGATGCGCGCCCAGTTTTTCGTAAATCCGTTCGTGCTTGCCTTCGCCGAAGAGATGCAGATCGATGTCGCCAAGCGTGGGCGCGAAGTTTTGACTCTGCGCCTTAGCGCCCTGGCGTGAGGCCCTGCGGCTGGTTGCGGTGCTGGTGTGCTTCCGAGCCATTTTTCTTTTAGTCGTTCACAGTTCGGAGTACCGCCTTTAGGCGGAAATGTGATGACGAATGCCGCCTAAAGGCGGTACTCCAAAACTATCTCAAATTGTTACGCTGCGGGCTCGGCAACCCGTCCCGGTATTAACTGCTGAGAATCGCCAGCCCGCTGAAGCCGCTCTCGAACTTCGGATTTAGCGGCTCAACAAAACATCGATAGATGTCCACACCGGTCCCCATCTCGGCGCGATTGCTCTTTGCTTCGGAGAGCATCTCCAGAAAGTGATCGCGAGCAGACGGTAAGCCCAGCTGATCCATCAAATCGATAGCGCGCGCAGCGTACTTAAGAGTTTGGATGGTCTCGATGCCGGAGATGTCATTAAAAAACCAACCGCAACTCGTGTACATCAACAGTAACATCCGCTGCAACTCGAGGTAGCCCAACGCGCGCGTCTGGTCTTCCGAAGATAACGGGCGCGGGGCGTGGGCAATCAGAAACTGTTCGCGCGAGGCCGCTTTATCCAGAATAAGCAAAATGCTTTCGTCTCTGGCGACCCACGGAAACGTGAATAGATCGCTACGGGTGGATTCAAAGTACGGAATGTTCTGGTCACGCAGAAAATCCAGGGCGGCGCGCAGCGGCGTGCGCCAGCTTTGGTTCCAATTTGGTTCGCCGCCGGTGTGACAGCCACAATCTCGGATCCAGCGATCGACGCCGTGTGTGCAACTCCAGGAGGTGCCTTCGCCGCGCTGACCATTGTTTATCTCAATGTCGAACCGCGGCGGATTATAGTCGAGAAACTCGCCGTAGTTGGTAATCTCAAAACCCCGCGACGGTGCTTCTGTGGTTAGCGCGTGGGCCAGACATAAGTCGCCGAATTTAAAGTGATGGCCGTAGGTCTCGCCGTCAGTGGCGACATTGATCATATCCTTGCCGTGCGACGCGCGCGTAAACGCATCAACGAACTCGCGGCTTGATGCGAGCCGTTTTTCAAAAGCAATGGCGCGTGATGTTGGTCCATCATAAAAAAACACGGCGATTGACTCTTCGCGGTTCTCACCAGAGACATAGCGGTAGGCAATGCTTGGGTTGATGGTATTTTCGTTAACCTCATGCCATTCACTCAGGGAATCACGCCCGTCGCCGCCGGTTGTCGGGATACGCACACGCGCTGCCTGATGGGGCGCCAGAATCACGTAACGCAGCCCCTCGTGGATGAGCGCCGTCATCACCCGGTCATTGCAGGCAGTTTCGGGCAGCCACATGGCCTCTGGCTCACGACCAAAACGGTGACGAAAATCAGCCAGGCCCCAACGAATCTGCGTGCGCAAATCGCGTTCATTGCAGAGAGGAAGGATCGCGTGCCCATAAGCCTGCGCGATTGCGTTGCCGTGACCATTGCGGTGCAACGCGCTTTCGCGATCAGCTTCAAGGATGCGCGCGTACGTGTAGGCGTGATGTTGCTCCAGCCAACTTAACAACGTGGGACCGAAGTTGAAACTGATGAGGGCATAGCTATTGATGAACTTTTCATTCGGACCGGGATCGCCGGCGCGCACGAACGCATTAGCTCGATAACATTCAAAATGAATGCGTTCATTCCAATCATGAAACGGCGCCGCCCCAGGTTCCGGTTCAATCTGTCCGGTCCATGGATTCTCGCGTGGAGGTTGATAGAAGTGACCGTGAACAATTAACGCTTTCATAAATCAACAAAACTATATAGCCACAAATGTGAACAAAGGAACTACGGAAACGCGCCCGTTAGCGAGCGCGCAGATCGCGGTGGCAGCCGCCCGTTCTAATCTGTTTATGGGCTTTGCCTCAAAGTCGATTAAACGTGGTAACGAGTTTCGTGTAGTTCGTGTGATTTCGTGGATCGTTTCTGTTCGTTCGGAAAACAAAAACGATCCACGAAATCACACGAAGCAACACGAACGGAACACTTCTGACCAGAGAGCTAAATCCGGGTTTTGAGGCAGAGCCCTGTTGATGCGAAGCGCATGGAAGATTCCGGAGCTCAACGCAAGCAGTTCTGAAACGCCAGCCACGCTGCACCAAGCAATCCCGCATCGTCGCCGCATTCAGCTTTCACGATCTGACAGTGCGCCGCTGGGACCGGGAACGCGCGCCTCATCATTTCTTCCCGGGCGCGTGGCGCAAACAAATCGAATGCTGCTGAGACACCGCCGCCGATTACGATCATCTCCGGATTGAAAGTGTTCACGACATTCGCAATTGCGATGCCCAGATAGGTTCCCATCGTCTCAAAGATTGACTTGGCGAACTTATCACCAGCTACGGCGGCTTCGAAAACTTTTTTCGCCGTCAGATCGTTGTGAGCGATGGTGTTTAGCTGCGAGCCGGAATCCGGCTTTAATCGTTCGCGCGTCATGCGAACCAGGGCCGTCGCTGAAGCATAGACTTCAAGGCAACCGAAATTGCCACAGTTACACCGGATACCACCGAACGGCTCGACACTCGTGTGACCAATCTCGCCACCGGTGCCGTCAATTCCGCGCCACAACTCGCCGTTGAGAATCACACCGCTGCCGACGCCGGTACCCAAAGTAAAGCAGACGATGGTGCGATGACCCCGGGCGGCGCCTTTCCACAATTCGCCAATCGCGGCAGCGTTCGCATCGTTTTCAATCAGGATCGGTTGTGCGAGCTCACTGGCCAGCGCAGAAGTCAGATCAAAACCCACAATTGCGGGAACATTCGGCGCGTTCACCACGAGACCGGTGGCCGCGTTAACGGATCCCGGAACGACAACGGAAACGGCGTGAATGTTTTCGTTGCGCTGGGCGGCGAGGCTGGAACATTGCGCTACCGCGGAAGCGATTGCCGAAACGATCTTGTTCGGATTGTCAGTTCGCGGCGTCTCAGATTTCAGGTGGTCGTGAATCTCTCCGTCGCGATCAATATTGGCGGCGCGAAGATTCGTTCCGCCGAGATCGACCGCGCAGACGATGTTGGGACACTCCATGAGGTTTTAAATCCAGCTCGGGGCGTTTGCAGTGTCAGGGGATACGTTTCGGCCTGAAGGTCGTACCCTGAACCCAAATCACGCTTTGCTTCGGCCATACATATCGAAGCCAACGGCGGCGACCAGCACTCCACCTTTGACCACGTACTGCGCCCAGTTCTCAACATTTAGCAGCGACATACCGTTATCAAGGCTGGCGAGAATTAAGGCCCCGAGGACTGCGCCGAACACTGTGCCGCGTCCACCCATTAAGCTCGTGCCGCCGATCACGCACGAAGCGATAGCGTCCAGTTCCATCAGGGTGCCGGCGTCAGGTGACGCGCTGCCGACGCGCGCGGTGTGCAGCAATGAGGCCAGGCCTGCCAGGGCGCCCATCAGACAAAACGCGGCGAGAATGTAACGCTTCAGATTGATTCCGGACAGGCGCGCCGCGTCCGGATTGCCGCCGATCGCATAGAGATACCGGCCGAAGGTGGTGTTCGCCGTGATGAAAGCCCCGGCGAGAGCGACCGCCAGCAGAAAAATAACCGGAATCGGCAGACCGCCCGCTTTGTTCATCAGTACGATGAAAGCGATGATGGCGACGGACGGGACCACGATCCTGGTCACGATGGCCGCGGCGGTGAAAGTCTTTAACCCGTGTCGTTGTCGCGCGCGATTTCGGCGAAGATTAGTCCAAACGATTGCGCCGATCGCGATTAGGGCCAGCGCGATGCCGAGGCGCGGATCGATGAAGTCGCGGCCCAGCGACCGGAAGAACGGAATCTCGACCGGAATCGTCGCGCCCCTGGTCAATTTCAAAATCATTCCGCGCCACGCCTGCAAGCCGCCGAGAGTAACGATGAAGGACGGAATGTTTACATATGCGACCAGCGCGCCCTGCAACGCTCCGATTAGCAGACCGATGACAATTGCCGCGAGTAAACAGGGGACCAATCCCCAGCCCTGCGTCATTGCCGCAATGCCGCCGGCGAGACCAACCACGGCGCCGACCGACAAATCGATGTTGCCGCTGACGATCACCATCAGCATGCCGACTGCGAGCACGCCCGTGACCGCTGTTTGCTGCAATAACTTCGAAAAATTTATCGCGCCCAGAAAAATCCCATAGGGGTGGTACTGATCTATCGTGGCCCATTGAAAGAACAGCCAGATCACAATCAGCGCCAGCAGCATCGTGTAAGCGCGTAGCGCCGAGGTGCGAAGTTTGAGCCGGCCTGTTTGGGTTTGATCAGTCATTGATACAAAACGCGAGCGCTGACTTTACGCCGCGACGCGAGCATGGCCCGTGGCGCACGACATCACCGCCTCTGGCGTGGCTTCGCTGCGCGTGAACTCGCCGGTGACCCGGCCTTCGTGTAGCACGATCACGCGATCTGAGAGACCGAGTACTTCAGGGAGTTCAGACGATACCAGTACGATAGCCAGGCCACTAGCTGCCAGGCGATTGATCTGCGCATAGATTTCCTGTTTTGCTCCCACGTCGATCCCGCGGGTCGGTTCGTCAAGAAACAGCACGCGCGGATTGGTCAAAAGCCATTTCGCCAAAACAACCTTTTGCTGATTGCCGCCGGAGAGGGTTCCGACCACGGTAAACACCGAATTCGCCTTGATCCTGAGCTCGGTGCCCGCGCGTTCGCCGGCCACGACCTCTGCGTCTTCATTAGTTACAAAACGGCCTGACAGCTTTCGTAGGCCCGCGAGTGTCATGTTCCGTAAGATAGTCTGCTCCAGAATTAATCCATAGCGTTTGCGATCTTCGGTGACAAAGCCAATGCCGTGATCGATGGCGTCGTACGGATTGTTAATCGGGACTCGCTTCCCGTCGACAAATATCTCAGCCGACTTCCGCCCGGGGTGCGCCCCAAAGATCGCCATCAACAGTTCACTCCGGCCTGAGCCCATGAGACCCGCGATGCCCAGGACTTCTCCTTTCCGCGCGCTGAAACCAACGCCGGCGACGAGCAACTTGCCGGGGACTGACGGATCTTCCACGGTCACGTTGCGGGCTTCGAAGATCACTTCGCCGCGATCGTGAGTACTTTCGGGAAAGATTTGATCGACGGCGCGGCCCACCATTTTGGCAATCACGCGCGGCTCGTCCGTTTCCGATGCTGTGGTAGTGTCAATCGTTCGGCCGTCGCGCAGCACAGTGATCCGGTCACTGATGCGGAAAACTTCGTCGAGTTTATGCGAGATGTAAATCATGGCGACGTCGCGCGCACGCAAGTCGTTCAGGATGCCGAACAGAGTCTCGACTTCGGCGTCAGTCAGCGCGGCTGTTGGTTCATCCAGCACGAGAATGCGGGCGTTTTGTGATAGTGCCTTGGCAATCTCAACCAGCTGTTGCTGCCCGATGCCCAGATTCCGAACCGGAGTTCGGGGATCGATAGCAAGATGCAGGTCGTCGAGCAGTTTCTGGGCGCGCCCGTACAAATCTTCCCAATCGATACGGCCGAACCGGCCCGGTTCCCGGCCGAGAAAAATGTTTTCGGCCACATTCAGGTCTTTGACCAGCGAGAGTTCCTGGTAGATGACGGCGATGCCGGCCGCTTCTGAGTCGCGTACGCTGGTAAACCGACGGCTGGTGCCTTCGAGTGAGACGTCCCCGCCATATTGACCGTAAGGATAAACGCCGGCGAGTATTTTGATCAGCGTCGATTTGCCGGCGCCATTCTCGCCCACCAGAGCGTGAACTTCGCCTTGATTGAGATCGAAGCTTACGCCATCAAGGGCCCTCACGCCGGGAAAGCTCTTGGTGATGTCCCGCATTTCCAAAAGGGCCGAAGTCATGTCGAAAGTCCAACGTCCAACGTCCAAGGTCCAACGTTCGCGGTATTACCGATACTTACTACCGCGAAGGTTCGACTGTCGCAAGTACTTCATTAGTCCCGAAATCAATTGACTAACTTCGGTTACCGACTTTGATAAAGATTCAAATTGATTTTGCGAGATATAGGACTGATCCAGCGCAACATAGAGTTGTGAACGCGCTTCGCCGCTAGAACCCTTCGCGACGGATAGGAATT
>JBKPEE010000044.1:0-44356 GCA_046728235.1 Acidobacteriota bacterium | reverse complement strand
ACTAATACGGAGTCGTCGGCAGCGTCAGATGTGTATAAGAGACAGGCTTACGTTCGTGCTCTGTTAGCGTATAGCTCGACTGCATCACGCTGTACATTTTGTCCGCCAACATCTGCAACTTATTCTGATCAGCTAGCGCATCACCGACGACTTCCAGAATCTGGCTGTCGGTCATTTGGTCGTCAATATGCACATAGTTATTGCCGAAAATCGCACGCCCTTGCCGGTTCATGTTACCCACCAAAACTGTGCGGCAGGCTGGGATTTCGAGATACTTTTCCACTAAGTAATCAAAATTCGAGACGGTCGCCAGACCCAGGCGCGATTGATTTATTTTCCGCGCCAATCGTTCTCCGCAAATCGCAGTTTTATAACGAGCCGACTTCAACTTCACGCGAAGGATTTTGAACTCGCGTGATGCGGTCAGTAAATTGCAGACTCGGGATCGAAATGGATAGACCGACGGCGCTAGTGAGCCGTAGATAATTACGTCGTACTTCTTCCGTAGCCGGTAATCCCGGAAGATGTCGGTGTCGACATGGAGATCGATAACATATGTCTTTAGGGTGGGCCGCAGTAAACTAATATTTGCCAGCTCTGGACAGTCGTAGTTTGTAACCAAATTATGAATGTCGAGCTCGTCAAACATCTCGAAAAGTTGATCGTGACGGTTCTCCAACGGCGAGAGTCTCTTACGGGTCATGACTTCAGGGTCGACACTCTGCGGAAAGATCGACCAGTAGTGAAGATCACTGGTCATGAACACCAGATTTTTGGTCCCCGCGAGCCGATCCAGCACACTCTGATAGGAAAGGCCTTCGAAATACATCACGGCGAACATCGCGAAGCGGTCCAAAATTGTAACCTGACCGTTGTTCTTGCTTGCTTGATACTTACGAATGTCGACAACTCGGAACAGCCGATTGAACCTCTGATAGAGATACCATAGATGGCGCTGATAGTGATTGCCCGCCAGACTGTCATCCACCAATGTGATCAACGTGAACACGGTTTTGGGCGCGCTAAAGAAAAAACAGGCTTAGCCGGGGAACCTCAAAATGTTCGCGAATCCGCTTGCGCAAGAGATTGTCCCGCGTTTGCGCAAGCGCTGCTTTGTCCATATGCCGCTTATACGGCTTGAGTTGTGATTCGATCTCGAGCTGCATCGCTGCCATCTCAGCTTCACTCGTCACGACCCGCATGGCATCGTCGAGCAGCCGCTCAATGCCCGTCAGCGATTCTTCCAGCTTGCGCGAGTCGGGTTGCGACGCCGACCCGTAGTCATTTCTTATCTCTGACAGCAACGCGCCGGCGCGGCTCAGTGCTTCGCTTAATTCATCCGCTTTGAGTTGACGCTCGGCGGTGAGCCGGGCGAATACTTCCAGTGATCGATCGAGGTGTTGCATGACGAGCGCGCGCGGAAAAGCCGAATCGCTGTCATCCATTCCCGAGTCGAGATCGCGACTGCCGACGCGTGACTCGAGCCACTCGGCGTATTGCGCTTCGACTTCTTCCTGGCAATAGAGCAGTGTCTTGACAGTTCGCTTGTGCTTTTTCGCGTCATGCGAATCGAATGCGTGCTCGATCGCCCGGAGCACGACATGCAGCGGCACGCCGCGTTCCTTCCAGCTTTCGATCAAGGCCCAGTCCATCGGACTAAGCATGAGGTGCTTGCCGCGGCGACGTATGAAAGTGTCTTCGATTTCCGTGAAGTAGGAAAAGTAGTTCAAGATGACGGTTTCAGGATTAGGTTTCAGGTTTAAGGTTTCAAGTTTCAGGTTCAATGCTGCGAACCTGAAACCTTAAACTTGAAACCTGAAACTACTTGGCGCGTTCATAAACCAGCCGCATGCCTTCGAGAGTCAGCGTCTCATCGACTTGTTTGATGCATTCAGATCCCCGGGCTATCAACGCCGCCAGCCCGCCGGTCGCGATTACCTGCGGCTTACCGCCTAACTCATCAATCATCTTTTGTAGAATCCCGTCCACCAGCCCCGCGTAGCCATGATAAAGGCCAGACTGCATAGCTTCGACGGTCGTTGAGCCGATCACGTTACCTGGCCGTTTGATTTCGACGCGCGGCAGCTTTGCGGCCCGGGCGAAGAGCGCATCGGCCGAAATGGTAATGCCGGGCGTGATTACCCCACCGGCGTATTCGCCCTTCGCATTGATCGCGTCAAAGGTGGTGGCCGTGCCAAAGTCAACCACTATACAGGGCGCTCCATATTTATGAATTGCCGCGACCGCATCGACAATTCGATCGGCACCGACGTCCGCTGGCGGCCGGTACAAAATCTTCAAGCCGGTATCGACGGTGTCATCGATGAATAAGGGCGTCAGATGAAAATACACTTCCGCCATTCGTTTCACGGTAAAGTTCAGCGGCGGCACCACCGAGGCGATGGCGATTCCGTCGATCGCCTTGAAATCAAAACTCGCCAGCGCAAAGAGATTTCGCGCCAGCACACCCCATTCATCGCCTGTCCGCGCCCGCTCGGTGGTCAGGCGCCAGTGCGCTTTCAGCTTTTCGCCTTCGAAGACTCCGAGCGAAGTGTTCGTATTACCAATGTCGATTACTAACAGCATTTCAATGTTTCAGTGATGCTCACGGAGGACGGTTTCAATCTCATCGGCGGCCACCCGGGCGCCGTGCTCCTGCCGGACCACCTCGCCAATCTGCGCTGCTGCCTGGCTATAACTCGAATCCTCGAGCAGCATTCGCAGCTCGCGCGTCGCGGTTTCGGCATTGTAGCGTGGCCGCGGCAACACGCGGCCACAGCCGACGCGCGCTACCCGATTGCCATTATCAAACTGATCGTGCGCGTGCGGCAAAATCAGCACCGGTTTGCCCGATCGCAGGCCCTGGCCAGTAGTACCGACACCACCCTGGTGCACGATAGCGCAGGCGCGCGGCAGCACCTGGCTGAAAGGCGCGTATTCGAACGCTGCCACCCCGTCCGGGAGTGGACTCGACGGCATGTTGCGCGCGTGACCAATCAACAGGAGCGCGCGCCGTCCGAGCGCCTGCGCCGCGGTGATTGAATCAAGATAAAAATTCCCCGCGACCCAAAACGCCGAAGAGCCAAGCGTAAAGACGATTGGGGCCGGACCGGCATCCAGAAATTCAAGCAGTTCCGGAGGCGTCTCGCTTTCGCCAAAAAAGTCGCGTCGATCATAAAACGGAAATCCGGTAACGACTGTATTCGCCGGCCAGTCGGCTTGTGGCTCGGCCATGACCTTCGAAAACAGTCCCAGCACTTTCGTCGGCGAGTGTTGACCCGCCAACAGGGGTTGTCCCCCACGGGGCAGATCTAATTCGGCGCGGAAGTCATAAACAGGTTGCATCAACTTATCGAGTTTCTTCGTCGCCAGGGCCATCACGCTGCGACCCACCCACGGGCTGAGACGCATTAGTCTGTAGAGCGGCGGCCACTGTGGCGGCACCATGGGATCATACACGGAAAAAAACGAAGCCGGCGCGAGCACGCTCGAGATCCACGGGAGCTTTCGCAGTTGCGCCACAATTGGGCCAAGCAACGGCAGCGGGTGAGTCAGAAGCAAGTCCGCTCCATCGACCGCCCCGTTCAGATCCTCATAGATGTCGCGTAAGTGCGGCAGAAGCAGTTGCATCACCTTCTCGCCGCCGTCTCGGGGATCCATGATCGGCTTGATGATTTTCAGCAGTTCTTCAATCTGGTCGTAAGACGGCATATCAGGCCGAACTGCGCGCAATTCGATGCCCGCAGCATCCATCTTGTCGCGATAGACTTCAGAAGTCGCCATGACCGGCGTGTGGCCGCGCCGTTTTAGCTCGAGCGCGATCGCGATGTACGGATGTATGTCGCCGAACGATCCGAAAGTCGAGATGACGATGCGCTTGCTGTTCATCTGAATTCAATTTTGATCGCGATAGGCGCGCAGCGCTGTAACATCACCTGCGCGGACCAGGCGAAGCTTTCCGTCGGCGGTCTCAACGCGCAGCGCACCATCGCCGTCCAGGCCGCGCGTGACACCGACGAAACTCTCTGAGTCACACGAGACGCGCACGCGCCGGTCAAAAGCATAAGTTGAATGCGCGCACCATTCGCGGATGGTATGCTCACGGCCGTCGGCGGTTTGCAGCGTTTCGTAACGTTCGGCAATCGCTTTTATAAGCTCAGTCAATATCTTCTCAGGATCAGAACGTTGACCCGTGACCTCCTCGATCGAAGTTGCCGTCCTAAGGAGGTCAACCGGCAACGAGCCGTTCGTAAGATTGATGCCGATACCTATTACCGCCGCCGGCCCTGACGGTGTGTCCGTTGTCTCGGCGAGAATTCCACAAACTTTGCGCTCGTTAACGTAGACATCGTTGGGCCATTTGATGTCGGCCCGAACACCGCAGGATTTGAGCAGCGCATCGACGACTGCCAGCGCCGCCATCAAGGTCAACAGCGGCCAAAAACTCGTTTCGAATTCGGGCCGCAACACGATAGAAAAATAGATTCCCGCGTCCTTGCGGGAGTTCCAACTGCGCTCGAGCCGGCCGCGACCGGCCGATTGCTCGCGCGCGGCGATGCACAGACCTTCGGGTGCGCCGTTTCTTGCCTGGCGCATTGCTTCAAGGTTGGTCGAATCGATCGATTCAAAACGCACCAGCGTCGGTTGAAAAGGCATCGGTTCTTAGCTGGAAAGCACCGGAGTAAGTTTCATAATTCGCGGCGGATCGAGTTAAGGCTGTCGATTGGATTCCGAAGCATAGACGAAAACCTTGGGAGTACGCCAGTTGAGTCGACTGGAGCGCAAGCGTCCTCGCTTGCATATTCTGCAAGGTTGCTCATGTCGATTGCGTCGTGACGACTGGAGCGCAAGCGTCCTCGCTTGCACTGAGCGCGCAGCGCGAACTGACAAGAGCAACCGGGACGGTTGCGCTCCAGTCGATTCTTTTCGTGGATCGTACGCAGCTCTTCGTACATAATGCGCGACGAGTGAAAGGAGTGGTCCAATGACGAAACAGATTGTATTCCTCGTCTTTGCCTGCCTGCTGCTAAGTGCTTGCGCCAAACGAAAGGCGGAATTCCCCGGCGGCAGGATTATCGATCTGTCGCATCCATTCGATGCTCAGACTATCTACTGGCCCACCGAGCAAGGCTTCGTTCTCGAATCAGAACAAAACGGGGTCACCGACAAAGGCTACTACTACGCTTCCAACAAGTTCAGTGCGCCCGAGCATGGGGGCACCCACATCGATGCCCCACGCCATTTCTCGGCCAACGGGAATACGCTCGACCAGGTCCCGCTGGAACAGCTAATGGGCCACGCGGTGCTCGTAGATGTGACGAAGCAGTGCGAATCGAATCGCGACTACCTGATCAGCGTTAATGATTTCAACGCCTGGGAAAAACAGTACGGCCAGATTCCCGCCGGCGCGATCGTTCTCCTGCGTACCGGCTTTGCCAGGTATTGGCCCGACCGTGTCAAGTATATGGGAACGGACGAACGGGGAGCTGAGGCGGTGGCAAAGCTTCACTTTCCGGGTTTGAGTCCCGATGCGGCGCGCTGGTTGACGACGAATCGATCAATTAAAGCGATTGGCCTGGACACACCCAGCATCGACTATGGTCAGTCGACTCTTTATGAAAGCCACCAGATCTTATTCGCGAGGAATGTTCCGGCTTTTGAAAATTTGGCCGACTTGGGCGCTCTGCCGCCCAACGGATTCATGGTAATCGCCATGCCGATGAAGATCGCCGGAGGCAGCGGCGGACCGCTGAGAATTGCGGCCATCATCGATTGAACTTTCACCACCAGGACCTCAAGACGAGTAAAGGATTAGATCGCTTAGAAAGTGAACGCCGAAGGCGTTAATTAATTCCAGCCCAGGGTTGCGACGAACGTTTTGGTGGTGACCCAGGGTAGCGCGCTGGCGCGCGCAACCCTGGGCTGGAATTTACTAACGCCTTCGGCGTTGAGCCCTATCCCAGGAAGCCGCGGAACTTCGCGGAGCTCATCTCATAACCGGGGAACACGGTCTTCAGATTAGTCGCGCCGAGATGCTGCTCGGCGATCTCGCCAAAGACATTGCGAAAATCGGTGGTCAACGCCAGGTCACGGCCTTCATACAACTGATCATTCTTAAGCCCCGGCCAGTCACCGTAAACTTTGCCGCCGCGCACGCCATTGCCAACGATAAACATTGCGTTGGCGTGCCCGTGGTCCGTACCTCGGTTGCCATTCTCTTTCACCGTACGGCCGAATTCAGACATCGTCAGAATCACGACGTCATCCATATGTGATCCGAGATCAGCGTAGAGCGCCGCAATTGCCTGACTGAACTGTCGCAACAGATTACTGAGCTGTCCCTGCTGGTTGCCCTCGTTGACATGTGTATCCCACCCACCGATGTCCGTGAAGGCCACTTCGAGGCCGACGCCGGCCTTGATCAGCTGCGCGATTTGCAATAACGAGTTGCCGAAAGGCGTGCGCGGATAATTCGCGCCGTTTTCAGCTTTGTACTGCGCCGGATTCACCTGCTTAAGGTAATTGATCGCGGCAAAAGTTTCTTTGCCGGTGCCCCGCAGCGCATCGTTGACCAACTGGTCGTCGTACATCGCTTCAAACCCGCCCTGTACCGCGGCGGAACTTTGACCGGCGCGAATGCTAAAGTCGGCAAGATTTGAGATCGCCAGAGCCTCTGCCTTGCCCTGCATGGCGCGAGGCATGTTCGGGGTCATCGAGACAGCGCGAAACAGAGACTTCTGCGGATCGGCTTTGGATTGCAGATAACGGTTGAGCCAGCCATCCTGTGTCGATTTCACGCCGGGCGTCGCCGATTCCATGTAATCCTGCGCATCAAAGTGCGAGCGTGTGTTATCAGGCGACCCGCAGGCATGTACAATCGCCAGCCGCTTTGAATCCCACAATGACTTGAAAGACGCGAGCCCCGGATGCAATCCAAAGAAGCCGTCCAGATTGATCGCCGCTTCCGCTCCGCCATCCGGTTTCGGAATCGCGATATTCGGCCGCAGGTCGTAATAGCTGTGCTCACCGAAAGGCACCACCACGTTCAGACCATCCACTGCGCCGCGCTGGAAGATGGCGATTAGCGTCTTACGGCGGCCGGTTGTACTGACCGATTCTGCCAGGGCCCGCTTCAGAAACGATGGCGCTGAGGCCATCACCCCGAACGAAGCCAACGCGATGCTGCCTGATTTGATAAAGTATCGACGATTCATGATCAAACACCCTTTCGGTAGTGACCTAATTTCTGTTTCGGAGTCCCGCCTTTAGGCGGAAAGAGACCAATTCAAACATTCCGCCTGAAGGCGGTACTCCAAACTAGGGCCCTCCTCCCGGCAGGAGACGGAGCAATCATTGTCTTTGAAATTCCGGCGATCCCAAAATCAACCCCGCCAGCTTAACTACCGGATTGTCAATTGACGCCGGGTTCATGCGCGCCAGCTGTTGCTGTTGCTGCTGCGCGCCTCCCCCTGGATTAAAATTGCCCCGCTCGAAAGCCGTCTCGAACGGATTTGCCGGTGCGCCATTCGATGCGGCTTGCGCGGGCGGCGTTGGCGGCAGCGTGATCTGGTCGCTCAACTGTTTAAGCAGCGTTGCTCGTGTTTTCTCCGACATCTCGCCGCCAACGATCGATCCCACCAGACGATCGAGCAGTTTTGCTTTGTCGATGGAGCTGCCAGGTTTTGTGTCGCTCATCAACCGCGAGAGATCTACCCGCGTGCCGGGGATTCGATTGCTGACCAGCGCCAGCGCAAAGTTCATGCGCTCGAGCAACGCGCCGGTGTTCACCCAGTTTTCGGCCACGTCCGCATAACCATTCGGCGTCTGAAATCCGTAAAGTGGCTGGCCCATGCGCGCAATCCATTGATGGAACTGAGGACCGCCGTTAGTGTCGGCGCCGATGGTACGCACGGCGCTCACTGCCAGTTCAAACGGCCGCTTCACTTTGGCGCGATAGGCAGTTTGAGAATTGAATTCCGGCGAAAAGAAGATGGTCCGCAAGACTTCGCGGATGTCGCCGTCGGTTTTTAGAAAGGTCTGGGCCACACGATTTACCAGCGCCGGCGGCGGCTCGTCCGCCACAAAGCGCCGCACCAGCTTGGTCGCGATAAACTTTGCCGTCGACGGATGATGCGCCAGGATGTCGAGCACCATCAGACCATCATTGATGCCGCCACCTGCGGGAATCTTGTGACCGAGCACAATCTTTTCGCCGTTGTCGTGAACCGCGGGCCGGAAAATAAAAGTGCCCGGATTATTGCGCGCCATTTCGGCGGCGCGCGGGTTCATAATTGCCTGGGCCGCGGCGCCCGCACCACGGGGCGTGATAATGGTCCAACCCGTGAAGCACCGCGCGACCTCCTGGACGTCTTTCTGGGTATATCCACCGTCAACGCCGAGCGTGTGCAATTCCATCAGCTCACGCGCGTAGTTCTCGTTGATTCCCCGACGCTGTTGCTGTTGTTGTTGCGGTCGCTGTTGTTGAGGGTTGTTCAGCATCCGCAGTCCCTCCAATGGACCACGGGCCGCGCCGCGGCGCTGCTGTGGCAGCTGTGCGTTCGGACTCACGCTTTGAACGTTGTCGAGATAGAAAAGCATCGCCGGGCTTTGCGCATCGGCGAGCAGCAGATCGTAAAATTTGCCAAGGGTGTGCGGCCGGATGGTGTCGCGATCATAGGAAGTCAGCAGCCAGCGATCAGCGCCTTTGCCGGCAAACACGTTGAAGTGGTTGGTCCAGAAATCAACCATTACTTCCTGTAACTGGCGCTCGCTGTAAACGGCCCGCAGGATGCGCGACATCTGCAACTCGCCGGTGAGGAACTGCGCCGGCCGCAAATTGTTTTCTTTGTAGTACTCCATCACGGCCTGGCGATACTGGGGATTGTTCATCGGGTTCTGATCCGCGGCGGGATTGTTCGCGGGTTTTTGACTCACGGCGGGGCCGGTCTCGGCAGTCATTGCATCGCCCGTCTTCGCCGGATCGGCAGCCTTCGCCCCGCCCTTCTTGCGATTGTCGCTGGCTGCCGCAAGTTCCGGCGGTAAGGCGCCGCGCTGCTGCAGCTGCTTTATCAATTGACCGGGCTGCGGATATTTCTCGTAGAGTTGCGCCGTTGTCATCCGCAGCGTTTCCAGGTTTTGCAGCCTGGCTTCTGAGGCTGAGTCGTCGATCTTCTCCGGATTGAGTTGCAGCTCAATATATTTATCGATGCCCATCGCCTTAACCCGCTCAACGTCCCCGGGCCGCGCGCCAAAGCCCAGCCGGTTCAGTACATGCAGGACTCGTTGATCCGACGTTAACCTCGCTGAGGTTTTCGTCGCCGGGGCTTTCATATTCTGACCGCTTGTCAGGGCGGCGAAGGTGCTGACCAGCAGGACGGTAACTATTGAAACTGCGCCGAATTGGCGCACGATTGAGTTTCGGTGATGCAAGTTTTGTCTTTTCATGGCCTTGTAATTTATCAAGCGGTAACTTCCCCAATTATATCGTTCAGTTAGACGCTTGGAATAAGCGATTGGCTGACTAAATCGCTATGGCGGAGTCGTTGCGCCCCCGGGGACTCCCTGATCCGGCCGGGGCGGGCGCGGCAACGGACGCGGATAAGTCACCGGGCTACGATTTCCATCCTTATCGACCGCCCGTACGCCAAAAAGGAAGTTGTCTTTCGACATGCCTTTCATGGTGAAAGCCTGGACATTCCCGACGGCTTGTGAATGTGTCCAGGTGGCCTCAGTCGTGTCGCGCCAAACTATTTCATAACCAGCGAGGTCCGGCTCTTTATTCGCATCCCACTTAATGGGCGTATCGTTCGACAAACTGGTCGGAAAGGTAACCGTCTTCGGTCGCGCGGGGGCCAATGCCAACTCTGCCAGCGCGGCCGCATTCACGCGCGCGACATCAGCGATATAATTAAAGTCATCGAACTGCGGTAAGTCTCCATACTGGATGCCATCCTGCACCCGCACGTTTTGATGTTGGTGCCGGTAATTCTCGTTTGGTTCCGTGAAGCGCACCGCAGCATAACCCCGTTCCAGAAATGGCTGGTGATCGCCGCCACGACCGTAACGATCGCGCCGGTAGATCATCCAGACTTTCATTGAGGACACATAAGTCTCACCGACTTCCTTAATAAAGCGCGCCAGCTGACGCGATTGTGAATCGTTCTCGCCGCCGACACTGCGTCGCGTCATCGCTTCCTGCGGCGTTTCATTCGAAGGCACACCTTCTGAGAAGACCCGCACCGTATGCGGATCGTGCACCTCATTGCCGCCGACAGAGCTGCCGATGATGTCATTAGTGAACATGGCTTCGATATCCATGTTGCTCTTCTTCGCCTCTTCCGCGAAGTGGGTCGCGCCCAGCAGGCCCTGCTCCTCACCCGGAACGGTCATAAAGATGACCGTCGCATCGAACTTATATTTCGCCATGACGCGCGCCATCTCCAGGACCGCGGCCGTGCCGGAGGCATCGTCGTTCGCGCCGGGCGCGTCACATTTGGCATCCGTCGGGTTATTACACATTGAATCGTAGTGACCACTGACAACATAGACTCGATTCACCGATTCCGCCTGCGTGCCTTTCAGCGTCGCCACAATATTCGTCAACGTGGTGGGCTGTGGTACGCGCGCAGCCTTTGGCTGTTCAAAGGTCTGCTTCTCAACGGTCATGCGGCCGTCAGACTGGGAAGCGGCCTTCTGAAATTCCGAATAGAGCCAATCGCGCGCCGCGCCGATTCCGCGATTTGGATCATTTTGTTCTGAGAGCGTATTGCGCGTGCCGAAGCTAACGAGTTTTCTAATAGTCGCGTCGATGTTTCGTGGATCAATCTCTCGAACGATTTTTGAGATTTCGGGATTTCGGTCATTGCGCGCGCCGCTGGCCTGACGCATAGGTTTCTGCTGACGCGCCGGCAAAGACTCGGAGGCAAATACCGGTCGGGCCAGAGCCATGGTTGGAAAAGCTATAGAATGATAAATGACAAAGACAAACAGGCAATACGCAGACTTTTGACAGATCAAGTTACGAGTTCGGCGCATCCGCGGCACCTCTAATCGAGAGTCGTCTAGCGCGACAGACTCTACCAACTCGAATTTGCGAGAGCAACAGCAGAACTATCGTTCGGTCTTATTCTTGAGGACCACCGGATCGGGTGTCTGGGCAGGACTATAGGGATCGAAGAATCGCGTTGTGTTTTCAGTAACACTGGGGGGTAGTGGCAGTCTGGCGGTTGTTGGAGGCATGGAACGGTCCTGGCTCGCGGGTGCCGGCTTCCTGGCGGGCAATTTAGCGGGCGACGATAGCGCAGCTTTGATCAACTTCGACAACAACATAAAGAGCAGAATATCGATGATGAGGACCGTGACCATCCCGAAGAATACAATCGCCATCGAGAGATCGCCGCCGCCGGCTGTCCGGGCCACCTCAATCGCACTCGAAAGGATGCCGGCAAATGCACCCAGCGTGAGAAAGAGCATCACCAGCCCAATCACAATGATTGGCTTGGTGACATTAACCGGCGCAATTTCCGCAGGCGCAAGTAGCGCGACGTTAAGGTTCGCCCCGCAGCGATTGCAGTAGTTCAGCTCGATGGTCGATTCAGCGCCGCAGGATGGACAGAACATAAGAGTCTAAGTGGTAAAATGCCAGACCGGAAAGTCACTGCGGGATACGACGCAAACTGCCGGACGGTTTCCGGTATTTATGATTTCCGCTTTACTTAATCAGGTAAGCCTTGCCCTTCCAGACGATGATGACTTCGCCGCTGATTTGTTGCGCGATCGAGCGCAAGCCCCCATCGAGCGCGGCGAAATCATCTGAGCCTCGCGAGACGTTCTTCAAAGGCATCGACGATTTGAATTTCTGATCCACCCAGGAGTTTCCCTGACGCCGGAACTTATGGCCGCCGGCAGCGCGCGTCTTCGGCGCCTCCTCGCTCTCGGTTGGTTGTGGCATAGCTCTCTTCGGGGCTTCGGCGACTCTGTTCTCGGTCCGATTATTCGCATACACGTCCGTGTTGCGGCTCGGCCCCTTCAGTTTTTCGTCGTTCTCGGCTTTGCGTGCAGTAGCCGCCTGTTGATTTTGTGTGTCAAGGCGGGCGTCCTTGGTGAAGTCTCGTTCGCGATCGGCGGACGCCGCCTTGTCCGCGGCCTGACCTGGCTGCGTCTTAAGTCCCCCTCCGAGAGCAAAACCACTTTGAGTCTGGCCGCGGCCGGCGCTCTGCGCTTCTCCTGGCGGCGCCGGTGCATATGCCTGTTGGGTCTGAGATTGCTGTGATCGTGCGACCGTTACCTGCTCTGCCTTCTTTTCCGATTCCTCAGTAGCTTTCGCCGCCTCTTTCATCGGCTGGACCTGGGGAGTTGTGTTCTCGGCGATCCGATCTTCGTCGGACTTCGCGTTCTGCTTAGTGGCTGCGCCGAGCGGTGAGGGAGAACTTACGGACTGAGTTGATGGAGATGCTGAGCCGGTATTAGCTGCGTTCTTGTTGAGACCATCGTTCGCTTCGTCAGGGGCCTTCACTGCTGTTAACGGTTCCTGTCTCAGCGGGGCGGTCGTGGCAACTAATGGCGCCGGCTCTGAACGACGTCGTAGTGCTACGAATGCTACGGCTGCCACCATAACCAGGATCGCCGCTACTCCCGCATATCTCAGGACAGGAAGCGCAAACATTCCACTCAACACTGCCCAAAACCCGCGGCGCTGGGGCATGTTCGCCACGCTCTGTTCGGTTCGAGCGACCGCACTCGAGGCAATCGCAAGTTGTGTCACCTGCTTGCGGCATTCGTCGCAATTCGCCAGGTGCGACACATAACGTGCTCGCGCCGCCGGCGGCAAAGCGCCTTCGGCCAGGGCGTTCATCTCATCAGCATCGAGGTGGTCCTGTGCACCATGGGTGCCAGACCCCTTACCGGCGAACCGCCGAATGAGAAGATCAATTTGTTCGTCGTTATGTGTCACTGTACAAAAAGATCGGGTTCTTACCACTCTATGAACGTCTGATATCGACAATTCTTGCGAACAGTTCTCATCACGTTGCCGAGCTTTGTAAAGGCGAATCAGACTTCGCGACTAACATGGGCTCGACGTCTGTCTGCAGATTGGTCGCAATCTCTGACAGCATGCGCGCGGCTTCTGCTTTCGTCCAGCCGTGCTCTTTCATCAAAATCGATTCGACCTTTTGGCGCACTTCACCGTGAATGCGCGTCAAGCGGCGGCTGGCGGTAGCCTCATGAACGCCAAGCACCGCCCCCGCTTCGCGCAATCGCAAGCCGTCGAAATAGTACAGTTTCATCAGCAGGCGATCCTCGTCGGCCAGCCCTGCCAACGCATGGGCCAAAGCATTCTCGACATCGGCTCCTGCCGACTGGTTGGCAAGCAATTCCTCGGGCGTTGCCGAAACCTGATATGCGCCCTCACGTTCTGTATCCGACTCATCCAGGGCCATCCGATCCAGATCCGAGTCTTCTTCCGCCTGCACGAGCCGGGTCTGGCGGCGATGCTGGTCTATCGCCAACTGTCCAACGACCGCGCGCAGCCAGCCACCCAGCGAGCCGACCCCGGAATAGTAAGCGAGCTTTCCGCCGGGCCTGCCGTCTTCTCGTGATCTTAACCCATGAAGCTCGGCCCAAATCGATTGCGCAAGATCGTCAGCCATCGCCTCGTTCGAGCTGGCGGAACGCGCGGCAGAGCGCACGGTCACGCTGTAACCCGCAAACAAGTCGTTCCAGGCCTGTTCGTCACCGCACTCGCAGGCAAGCACGAGACAGAGATCGTCCGCATGCAAACCATCAAGAAAGCCGTCTACCGCAACCGCGTCGGCCGCCGGATCGTGCTTGAAGATGTACTTGTCGGCCGCTGCGCGCAAACGCGAGGTCAGGCCCTCGGCGGCGAGCGAGCGTGAATTCGCGGCGCGCGCCAGCGCCCGTCGCGCGCCGGCGAGCATCAATTCATCAATCTGCTGCGGGGTCAGGCTCAAGGGAAAAATCAGCTCGAAATTAGGGCCGTATGCTATCACGATCTGAATCGCAGGATCGTGCCAGTTTTCTCGGCATTTCGCCCGTTGCTTGGATGAGCCATAGCTGCCCGCGGCTGCATCGAAATGGGCAAAATCGACATTCCGAAAGGCAAAATCTAAAATCTGAGATCTGAAATCTGAGATCTGAGACTGAAATCTCCGATTTAAGCTCGCATATGCCGCGCGTCACAGAAATTTTTTGCTCAATTCAGGGAGAATCCACGCATGCCGGGCGGCCTTGTACGTTCATAAGGTTAACTGGATGCCCGATGCGCTGCACCTGGTGCGACAGTGAATACACGTTCACTGGCGGCGATCATTTCACCGTCGATGCGATCCTTGAAAAAGTGCGCGCGTTTGGCTGCTCGTTAGTCGAGGTAACGGGCGGCGAGCCGCTCGCCCAGCAGGAAGCTTTTGATTTAATCAGGCGCCTTTGCGACCAGAACTATGAGGTCTTGATTGAGACAGGGGGTTATGTCTCAACCGAGCCGGTAGACCCAAGAGCCAGGATCATTCTTGATGTTAAGTGTCCGGCATCGGGAGAAGCTGAAAGAAATCATTGGCCGAACCTGGATCGGTTGCGCGCCGATCAGGACGAAGTCAAATTCGTAGTGGCTGACATTGAAGACTGGGAGTTCGCCAAAAAGGTGATTGCCGACCATCAACTGGAGACATGCGCCAGGGCCATCCTGATCTCGCCGGCGTGGGACCAGATTGATCTACGCGAACTGGCGAACTGGATCGTTCAAAGCGGCCTGAACGTGCGGATGCAGTTGCAGCTGCACAAGTACATCTGGGGGCCGGATGTGCATGGAGTATAGAGCAAAAGGATGAAGAGCTCGCGGGTTCCGCAGCGAGCTAATTATGATGGGTGGGAGCAACGAAAGATTAGAAGATAAGCGGAACGATGGTGCCGATTCATCCTTCATCCTGCCGTCTTTATCCTTGGCAATCTGTCTTGTCTCTGGCGGAATGGATTCGTGCGTCACCGCCGCCATTGCGCGTGAAGAGAACGATGAACTGGCATTCCTGCATGTTTCCTATGGTCAGCGTACCGAAGCTCGCGAGCAGCGCGCGTTTTCTGATCTGGCCGATTACTACAGCGTTGAGCAGCGGCTGATCGCATCGATCGAGTACCTGAAAAAGATTGGGGGCTCGTCATTGACCGACACTGAAATCGAGGTCACGGAAGCGAATCTCGCGGCCCGCGAAATTCCGACGAGCTATGTCCCATTTCGGAATTCGCACCTGCTGGCGATCGCGACCAGCTGGGCCGAGGTAACTGGCGCGGCCCGTATATATATAGGAGCGGTGGCTGAGGACTCGTCCGGCTATCCGGACTGCCGGCCCGAATTTTACGAAGCTTTTCAGCAGACTATAGATGCCGGAACCCGACCCGAAACCAATATTGAGATAGTCACGCCGATAATTAATTTGCGGAAGTCAGAAATCATCAAACGAGGCCTGGAATTGAAGGCCCCGCTCGAATTGACCTGGTCATGTTACAAATCGGAAGACCTTGCCTGCGGTCGCTGCGATTCGTGCGCTTTACGACTCCGCGCTTTTGCTGAAGCCGGCGTGGTCGATCCGATTCTATATGCTTGACACTGATGCGCGCCCTGATTAACTTAAAGCCGGTTCAGGGCGCAACTTACAAATACCACCCGGCATCTTAAAAATGGCCCAATGAGTGCCCCAGCCTTTTGGAGGAATAGCTATGCGTCGTTCTTACGTTTTGAATGTGATAGTAGCAACCTGCGTCTTGCTCTTTAGTGTGATTCTGGCGTCCGCGCAAACCGATCAAATGCGCGGCACCGTCAAGCTTGCCGACGCTGACGGAAAACAGACACCGGTCGCCGGCGCGGTAATCGATGTTTATCGCACGGATATGAAATCTGATTACCACACCAAGTCAGACAAGAAAGGTGAATGGGTGTTCGCCGGCCTGCCTTTCGTCGGCACCTACACGATTTCCGTCAGCGCGCCGGGTGCCTCACCGACAACCAGAGCCGGTGTAAAGGCGCGGGCTGACCAGCCGCTTGAGATCGTGCTTTCGCCCGGAGACGGTAAAAAATTAACCGAAGCTGAAGCGCTGGCGGCGGCGAGCACCGGCCCAGCGAATAGCGGTGGCGGCAATAGCGCAACCGACAAAGCCAAAGCTGCTGATGAACTGGCAAAGAAGAATGCCGAGATCGCGAAAGAAAACGAGAAGATCGGCAACGCCAACAAAGTTGTAGGCGATGCGTTCAAGAACGGAAACACCGCTCTGATGGCCAAGAATTATGATGAAGCCATCAAGCAATACGACTCCGGACTGGCCGCCGACCCGGAACACCCCGGCATCCCGTCGCTGTTGACCAACAAGTCTGCGGCGTTGCGCGCGCGCGCGGTTGAAAAATACAACGCGGCAATTCAGTCAAAGGACGATGCAGCTAAAACCGCCGGCATCGAAGCAGCCAAAGCCGACTTCACCGCGGCCGCTGAATCGGCCAACAAAGCCGTCGAATTACTGAACAAACAGCCGGCGCCTACCGATCCCAATGAGCAGAAGCAGCAACAGACGAACAAGTATTTCGCGCTTCAGTCGCGGGCCGAAGCCATGCGTTTGTTCGCGATGAAGGTCGATCAGACAAAGGCCGGTGAAGCGGCGACCGCGTATCAGGAATACGAGGCTGCGGAAACTGATCCAGCGAAAAAGACCAAGGCCGAAAAGGACTATGCAGAACTGCTTTTCCAAACTGCCGGCGATCAGGCAGGTTACGAAAAAGCAATCGCCGAGTTCCAGAAAATTCTCGCGAAGACTCCTGATGATCCGGATGCACTCCTGCGAGTAGGCCAGGCACTCTTCAACATCGGCGCGCTGAATAATAACGACAAGGCCAAGTATCAGGAAGCTTCCAATTACCTGCAGCGCTTTGTTGACAAGGCCCCGGACAGCCAACTGAGGACGGAAGCCAAAGAGCTGATCGAGACCATGAAGCAGCAGGCGAACGTGACCCCTGAGAAAACGACCACGAAACCGGCCACCCGCAAACGTCCGTAAGGACCACAGGACAGGATGGACAGAGTGGACACGGTGGACGGGACCGACTGTCCCCCCTGTCCACGCTGTCCGCGCTGTCCACCCGAGTCCACTCTGTCCATCCTGTCCACACCGTCCACCCTGTCAACTGCTTCAATGGAAATCATGCGAGCCGGGACTCTCAACTTTCATCTCCAGCGGTTGAATGTGTCGGGCCTTGACGGAGACGACGTTATCCTGGTGCTGCAGAATTCCCTCGATCAGAAGAAATGGAAAGTTGACGAGGGCGACTCGATTCGTTTCGAAAAGCTGTGGCGTGACGATGATGTTCGCAATTCCACTTTCATCTTCAAGACTTAAAAACACAAATCCTTTCGCAGTGCCGGGACGTTGTCGCACGATCACCCAGCCGGCGACTTTTACCCACAGACCGTTGCGCAGGCGCCTTAAGTCACCCGCACGCGTCACCTGCATCGTGTCGAGCCATGCGCGCTGATGGCCCATCGGATGGCGGCCAATCGTGATTCCAGTTCCCCGCAGATCTGCATTCAACCTTTCGTTCAAGGTCATTGGGTGAAGCGGCGAGGCGGCAGTTTCCTCAAGTGTTTCATACAACGGGCCGGGATCACGCGAGACACGCTCCACCTGCCACAACGCATCGCGACGATGGACTGGAGCCGGAGCGTCCTCACTTGCCACGTTGGTAACTAAGGCGGTTGCGCTCCCGTCAAATTTTCGACTGGCAATGAAATTCAGCGCGCCCACCGCCCCCAGCTTTCGCAACTCATCTTTTCTTAATTCCGGCACGCGACGATGCAAATCATCGAAACTGGAAAATGGTTTCTCGAACCGCGCGCGCACAATCGTGCGCCCGGCCTCTTCCCTCAGACCTTTCACACAGAGTAGGCCGAGACGGAGAGCAGGTGCATATTTCTGACCTCGGATCTCTGATCTCTGACTGCTGCTCTCTGACCTCTGATCTCTGTCGGCCACCGTGCATTCCCAATTCGAGCGCGTCACATCGACCGGCAGCACTTTCAACCCATGACGTTGCGCGTCCTTAATGATCGTAAATGGTTGATAAAAGCCCATCGGCTGATTGTTGAGCGTGGCCGCGGTAAAGGCCGCCAGGTAGTGACACTTCAGATAAGCGCTGGCGTAAGCAATCAAAGCAAAACTGGCAGCATGCGATTCCGGGAAACCATAGAGCGCAAACGAAGCAATCTGATCGACGATCTCATCCTGGACCCGATCCGTGATTCCCTTCCTCGTCATGCCGTGCCGCAGTTTCTTTTCAATGGCTATCATGCGTTGTTCTGAGCGTTTGAAGCCCATGGCACGCCGCAATTCCTCAGCCTCGCCGCCGGTGAAATCAGCGCAGATCATCGCCATCCTGAGCAATTGCTCCTGAAACAGCGGCACGCCCAGCGTGCGTTTGAGCACCGGCTCTAAATCAGGATGTGCGTACTTCACCGGCGCGCGACCCAGGCGCCGTTCTAAATAAGGGTTGACCATGTTACCGACAATCGGGCCGGGGCGGATGATGGCGACCTGCACCACGATGTCGTAAAACTTTTGCGGCCGCAGCCGCGGCAAACAGGACATCTGCGCGCGACTTTCAATCTGGAACATGCCGATCGTGTCTGCCTGCTGCAGCGCCGCATAGACGGCCTGGTCGTCCGGCGGCAGGTGTGCGAGATCGACTTCTTCCTGGTAATCGTCGCGAATGATCTGAATGGTTTCTTCCAGCACCGCCATCATCCCCAGGCCCAGCAGATCAACTTTGATGATTCCCAGGTCGGCGCAATCTTCTTTGTCCCACTGGACCACAACGCGGCCGGGCATCGCCGCCGGTTCCAGCGGCACGACTGAATCCAGTTGACCCTGACAAATCACCATGCCGCCCGAATGCTGTCCCAGGTGACGCGGCAAATCCTGCACGGCGAGATAGAGCTGGAAAAACTTCTTGATGCGCCGATCGCCCAGGTCCAGACCTGCGTCTTTGAATTGACGCTCGGTGGTGTCTTTCGGATCTTTCCATTCCCAGGTGTGCACGAGTCCCGACAAACGGCCGAGCGTCTCGTCATCGAACCCCAGCACCTTGCCGACCTCGCGCGCCGCCGATCGCCCGCGATAGGTGATCACGTTCGCGGTCATCGCGGCACCCAGCTTTCCATAGCGCTCGTAAACATACTGGATCGTGCGCTCGCGCTGATCGCCGCTCGGCAGATCGAGATCGATGTCCGGCCATTCGCCTCGCTCTTCCGATAAGAAGCGCTCAAACAAAAGCTCCATGCCCACCGGATCGACGGCGGTAATTCCCAGGCTGTAACAGACGGCACTGTTGGCGGCTGAACCGCGGCCTTGAACCAGAATCCCAGAGCGTTTGCAGAACTCGACGATGTCCCAAACGATCAGAAAATAGCCTTCGAGTTTCAGCTTCTCGATCAACTTTAATTCATGTTCGATCTGTTTTTCGGCGCGCGCGTACTCGCCATTGCGGCCATAACGCAGGCGCGCGCCTTCGTAGGTCCGCCGGCGCAGAAACGAAGTCATCGTTTCGCCCGCCGGCACGGGATACTTCGGGAATTCGTAACCCAGGTCTTCGAGTGTGAATTCGAGGCGCGAAGACAACTCGACCGTGTTCGCGATCGCCTCGGGCAGGTCGGCAAACAACTCGGTCATCTCCTTAGGCGACTTCACAAACCGCTCTGAATTAAGCGACAGCAAACGTCCGGCAGTTTCCAAACGGACGTGATGGCGAATGCAGGTAAAGACGTCCGCCACCTGCCGTTGCGCGCGAGTCGCATAACCGACGCCGTTGGTCGCCAGCAGCGGAAGTTTCAATCGCCGCGCAATCTCGATTACCGCATGATTGCGCGCTTCTTCATTACGATTGAAGTGGCGCTGCAACTCAGCATAAACATTCTGCGGGCCGAAAATTTCTACTAGTTTCTCGGTGGCGGTCACTGCGCCGTCGGTGTCTCGGTGGTGAATTGCGCTCGCCAGCGGCCCTTCACTCTCGCCAGTCAAACAGACGCATCCTTCAGCGTATGCAGCCAATTCATCCAGGGTCACTGCGCACTCACCCGGCTTTGCATGTTTGGGCACGCGCAGCTTCATAAGCGTGATTAGGCGGCAAAGATTTTGATAGCCGGTCCGATTGCGCACGAGCAGCGGAAGAGTGTATGTCGAGTTTTGCATCCGGGGTCTGGAATTCGCTTTTTCCGATCTTGAAGCTGAAACCTGAAACCTGGGACCTGAAACACTTATCTCAGCCCCGATATGCGCTTTGATATTGAGTTTCTGTGCTGCCAGGTGAAACCGTGCCGCGCCATAAACTCCGTCGTTATCAAGCAAGGCCATCGCGGGCATATTTAATCCCGCACACACGGCGATTAACTCTTCAGGCGTGGTTGCGCCGCGAAGAAAACTGAATGCAGACCGTGAATGCAACTCAACGTATTCCATAAAAAAGCGGCACCCGCAGCGACGCTCTCGCCCGCCGAGATCATGCAGCGCAGTCGATCAGTCATAGATGCCGGCAACAAACCACTGTTCATTCGTCAAATCCCGATAGATCCGGCAGACAATTTCGCTCTCCTGATTACGAGTCATCACGGCAATGTCCCATTCGTCGCGCGCCCAGACATCAGCTCGCCACCAATCCCCCGAAGCTCGCCAGGGACCAGCGGCCCGGATAATTTTCCCGGCCACTTTGCCGGACGATTTCGCCCGCGCATTTATGCGAGCGGGCTGTCCGTTTGAGGTTTCAACTTCTGCGCGCCAGGGGGGTCGAAACGTTCTGAAGCCCATCACACATTGCCGATGGTCGATTGCCGATTGCCGGATTGATCGCTTTCGCTTCCCGGTAACTTGCACCGTGAATCGGTTCATCCGAAACGCATCAGGCCGGTGCGTATCCATAAGCTCTGGCGAGCCGACGTTCTCTGGCCCCACCAATTTCGCCAATCGGGCCAAAGTGATCTCGAGTTTCTCGGGCTCAGGCGCCAGCGGAATAAACAATCCAGTTTGCGAGGCGCGCGGTTTGACCGGCTCTGCCGTAATCGTAACGGCAGTGATTGGAGCCGGCGGCGGCTGAGCTTCTATATCGAACAACAACAATCGCAGCAGAGTCCTGGGATCACGCATAGGCACAGGTAACGTGATCGTCCGCTCTTGCAGTTCCGATGGGTGCGGAATACCGGCTTGAGCCGGAGTCTTTTTATGGTTATCGGAAATCTCCGGTTGCAGGCGGTACTCCGAACACTGCTCTGTCAGAAGTCGCAGTCGCAATTCATTCGTCGCCAGCGCGTGTTCGTTCAGATTCGCGCAAAGCTGATTGAGTAGACGCGACAGAATGAACGATAACGGCTCGAGTTCGCTGACCGGATGTTCTAATTGCAACGACTGTGCGAAACCGGCGGGCGGGCGAATTAAATTCAAGGCGCGATCGGTTTGGCCCTGTGCCAGCTTTTGTAATCGCACGCCCTCCTGGCCCAATCTTTCCGCCACGCCGGATAAGGGCAACCTGGCCAGCTCACGAAACGTCCGCACACCCCACAACGCAAATGTCTCGTAAAGTTCAGCAGCTTTGTGCGCATCAACTCCCGCTAACGAGCCATCAAGCGCCGCAATCGATAATCGCCCCAGGTGCATCAGTTCATCGCCTGCATCGATGATTGTCATCGACGGAAGAGATCGCGCCGCATGAATCGCCGCATCTGGATTTGTGGCAATAGCCACCTTGATGCTTACCTTCAACTGCCGGGCACGTTGCGTAATCGCATTTGCGATGTTCGCTAATACTTCATGTTCGGAATTCGTCGCGGTCACACCTCCGAACAACAAATCCTGACCGGCAATATCAAAGACGATCGTATCCGCAGTCGTTCGCTCGACTAACGGCGAAAATGTAAACGCCAAATCCGTCAGCGCCGGCGAAAGATCATCATCGCCGCCGGGCGGTTTAGAGACACTTCGACCATGGATACAGGCAAACATCTTTGCTCAACAGAACAATCAGTGATTTTAAAAATCGGTTCTGGGTGCTAAGCGAATATTACCGAATATTACCGAATATCGTCAAGGGCAGGCTTAGGTTATTGAGACGGGTTCAAGAACGATCCACGAAATCTCGCGAAATCCCACGACGTAACCGACTGGAGCGCAACCGTCTCGGTTACAGAACATGCAAGCGAGGATGCTTGCGCTCCAGTCTTGACCCTGTTTTGGTGTGACTTGATTGATCATTCTGCCAACCAAGGCGAGAGGCGATTTAGGAATGTGAGCTGAAACGAATCGCGCTGCCGGAAGATATGAGCGGTCGTTCGCGATTCACGCGAATGCTTGCTGCGTGCAGGAAATGTGCATGGGTAATCCGCCATGACGACGAGTGATTAGCAACCAGTGACAGGTGCATCTTCGGACATTCCACTCTCATCGCGGGTGGCTGTTTATGCTCCTCTTTGCGTGACGAATCACTGCTGGGCCATGCAGTCCCTTCATGCTTAAGTTCGAATACCATGGCCGCGCATGAGCGAAGGCAGGCAACCGGTGTCATAACCAGCAGTACCGTCGGCGTATTTTCAATTGCCCGCCGAAATCGAAACCACCAGGTTGAGATTATCCGGCGCAAACTTCCTGACGGCATATCGGCCAGATTGAGCGCCACCAAACCAAACCCTCCGCCATGCAATAAAAGATCGACCGCTTTAAAGGCTCGTTCGAGATTATTGTTACAGCGGACCCACAACAGCCGCTCCAAACTTACTCCGGCCCTGGCCGCTGATGAAAGATCGAACGTGTCACAGCAATCAATTAACGCGCATGTCTCTTCATTCGATGTGGCCGCGGCCAGCGTCGCCAGCATCACGCTAGTCCGGCCACAGGATGCCGGGCCGTGAATCTCGGTGATGGCTCCGCGGGGAAATCCACTTAAGACTCGATCAAATTCGGCGATGCCGGTCGACAGAATTTCCAGCGGTCGTCTTTCATGTCTTTCAAAGACATGGCCGAATCGATCAACGATATGAGACTCAATCTGTGTCCGGGCGACGGCGTTCATGTTTGCAATGACTCGTTATACGAAGCACAATTAAAATTAATGGGTAAAGACACTTCTGACACTTCAGCCGCAGATTTTTTTCCGGCGCGGAAAAATCTGAAGGCATTTCGCGACGCGGCCGCCGACTGTAAGGCTTGCGATCTTTGGGAGCGCGGCACGCAAACCGTTTTTGGCGAAGGCGCACGGCGAGCCGAAGTCATCCTGGTGGGTGAACAACCAGGCAACGAAGAAGATCTTTCCGGGAAGCCCTTCGTTGGACCGGCAGGCCGGTTACTGGATGATGCATTAGTTGCAGCCGGCATTGATCGCTCTCAAACTTACGTCACGAATGTAGTCAAACATTTCAAATGGGAACAGCGCGGCAAACGCCGCATTCACAAGAAACCGAACGCGCACGAAATCAAGGCCTGCCGTCCGTGGCTCGAAGCGGAAATTAGCCTGGTTAAACCCAAAGTCATAGTGTGCCTGGGGGCCACCGCTGCCCAGGCGTTGCTCGGCCCGCAGTTCAGAGTCAGCAAGCAACGTGGTCAATTCATTGAATCAACTCTGGCGCCTTATATTATGGCCACCGTCCATCCTTCATCGATTCTGCGCGCGCCGGACGATGAAACACGTCATGACGAGAAACGAAAGTTCATTGACGATCTGAAAAAGGTCGCGCACGTGCTGTCAAAGAGCTAAATACCGATTCGAATCGAATCAGCTATATTTCCTAATCACTCCCACAACTACACCCTGCACCTGCACGCGCTCAGAAGGTCGCACAATTATCGGTTTGTAATTTGGATTAGCCGGCTCCAGTCGCACCTGATTCCGGCCGCCGTAAAATCTCTTCACGGTTGCGTCATTGCCATCAATTAACGCTACTACCGTCTGGCCATTGTCTGCCGTCTGTTGCGATTGCAGGACAATCACATCGTTATCGCGAATCTGCTCATCGATCATTGAGTCGCCGCGGACCCGCAGGGCAAACATCCGGCCTTCGCGGATCATATCGCGCGGGACACAAACCGTTTCGTAATTCAACACAGCTTCGATAGGAGTACCGGCTGCAACCACTCCTAAAAGTGGAATCTCGTATTTTGCTTCGGTATTTTCGTGGTTAACCAATTCAATTCCGCGGCTGACATTCGGAATGCGGCGAATGAAACCTTCACGTTCCAACGTCGACACTACATGATGCGCGCTGGCCGAAGAACTCATGCCGAACTCCTTGCCAATCTCGGCAATCGTGGGCGCCTCCTGATGAATATCGAAGTAATTCCTGATGTAATCCAATACCTTTCTTTGCCTGGCGGTAATCGGCATTCGTCGCTCCTCCTCGTGCGAAGCTAGGCGAATATTATCGAATACTGTCGAATTAATGTCCAGCTGTATCTTCCTCAATCAGCCGAAAACCTCAAAAAAACATTCGTTGACAGATACAGGGCTCAACGGTAGAATTCAACGTGTAACGGTGTTAGCTCCCGTTATGCATTCTGTGCGCCCCGCTTTTAGGTGCCTTTCGGTAAGTCCCACCGATTCCTGGTTCTAAGAAAGTCGAAACTTAAACCTCGGATGTCAGCAAAACTCGGCGAAATTCTCGTCCGCGAGAATCTGATCAGCCCGCAGCATCTCCGTCAGGCTCTCGACTATCAGCGCGAGCATGGCGGGCGGCTGGGCTACAACCTCGTCAAGCTCGGCCTGGTTTCGGACGACACGATCACCGCAGTCCTTTCCCGCCAATACGGAATTCCCTCAGTCAACCTCGAACTTTTCAACATCAACGATTCCGTCCTCCGCTTGATCCCACAGGAAGTCGCACAAAAATACTCGGTTCTGCCGTTGTCACGCGTGGGCGCCACCCTCACCCTGGCGATGGTCGATCCCACCAATGTCTTTGCCATGGACGACATTAAGTTCATGACGGGCCTCAACGTCGAACCGGTCGTCGTGGCTGAAGCCAGCATTCAGTCGGCAATTGCCAGGTATTACAGCACTTCACGCGAGATCGAACTGGCCGGCGTGGGTCCCGATGTTTCCGTCGAAGGAATGAACGGCAACGGCTTCTCTCAGGCGGATCTCGTTTCTCTTGACAGTCTCGATTTCGACCATGACTCCCTCACCAGCGAAGTCGATGTTTTAGAGGAAAACGAGGAAATTGATCTTTCCAGCCTCGCGCGCATGAGCGAAGACGCACCGGTGGTACGCCTGGTAAACGTCCTGCTCGTCGATGCACTGCGCCGTGGCGCCTCAGACATTCACGTCGAACCTTACGAAAAAGAGATGCGCATTCGCTTCCGCATCGACGGACTCCTCTACGACGTCATGCACCCGCCTTTGAAGATGCGCGACGCCTTAATCTCACGCATTAAGATCATGTCCAAGCTGGACATCTCGGAAAAGCGGCTGCCTCAGGACGGTCGCATCAAGATCCGCATGAAGGTCGACTCGCGTTCGCGCGAGCTCGACTTTCGTGTGTCGACGTTACCGACTCTGTTTGGCGAGAAAGTCGTGCTGCGCCTGCTCGATAAAGAGAAGCTGATGCTGGACATGACGAATCTCGGCTTTGAGCCCGACTCGCTGGTGAAATTCCAGCGGAACATCGCCAAGCCTTACGGGATGGTGCTGGTAACGGGGCCCACGGGCAGCGGGAAAACCAACACTCTCTATTCAGCGCTCCAGTCGCTGAATACCATCGACACGAACATCATGACTGCCGAGGATCCGGTCGAATTCAACTTGCCTGGTGTCAACCAGGTACAGATGAAGGAGCAGATCGGATTGAACTTTGCGGCCGCGCTCCGCTCCTTCCTGCGCCAGGATCCGAATATCATCCTGGTCGGCGAAATCCGCGACTTTGAAACCGCAGAAATTGCGATCAAAGCCGCTCTCACCGGCCACCTGGTGCTATCAACCCTCCATACCAACGACGCTCCATCAACGATCTCACGCCTCATGAACATGGGTATTGAACCATTTCTCGTGGCCACGAGCGTTAACCTCATTCAGGCCCAGCGCCTAATCCGCCGCATCTGCAAGGACTGCAGAACTGAACATCCGACACCGGCCGAAGCTCTGGTGGAAATCGGTTTCAGTCCGGAAGAGGCGGGCAAACTCAAGACCTACAAAGGCAAGGGCTGCCCGAGTTGCAATGAAACGGGTTACAAAGGCCGCATCGGCCTGTACGAAGTTATGGAGATTACCGACGAGATTCGCGAGCTGATCCTGATTGGCGCGTCATCGCTCGAACTGCGGAAGAAGTCAATCGATGACGGCATGATCTCTTTGCGCGCATCGGGACTGCAAAAGATACGAAACGGAGTTACCACCATCGAAGAGGTCTTACGCGAAACGGTGGCATGAAAGGGGTAAGGTTTATGAGACGACGATTAGCATTGCTGTTAGGACTCTTGATTTCAGTAGTTGTGTTGCTGCCCTTTGCAACCTCAACCGCGCACAATTTGCGCTCGCAATATTATGGGCGCTCTCACCGTTTCCATCATCATCATCATTCGCGTCGCTGGTGGCGACACCACCGCGCGCTCATGCGCCGGCGACAGGCCGCGATTGCCCGCAGACGCGCGCTGCAAGCTGCGTTGCGTAACAACACTGTGCCGGGATCCGACGCAAAGTCGGCTAATCACGTGGCCTTCCCGAACGCTCTCGCTCTCCCTGATTCGCTTTATCGTGACGGCTCGTTTGCCATGCCACTCCCGGACAGCTGGTCAACAGCATCCGCTAACCAGGCTGGCTCCAGCTTCCAAATTGGGCGGTCTAGCGGCGCTCAAGCGAGCCTGGCCGTGGTAGCCCTGGCGCCGCCGGCAAACGCGGTCCAGCCCTTGCCAAGCGAACAGCGGAAAATGTTAGGTGGCGTCGCGTACACCGATCTTCGCCGCACTGTGATTGACAAAATGATCACAGCGGGCGGCTGGGTCGTGAACGACCGCCAACGCGAAATCGGTGGCCACAAAGTCTTTGAGGTCATCGCCCAGACTCCTGCCAACAACGACACGAAGTCCGATCAGGTCTGGAACTTCTACTTCACCGAGGTCGACGGTCGTGTCTATTCATTAACCACGCGTTCGGCCGTGGCGGCCACCAATAAAGTCGCTGCCGACGCCGAGCAATTCATTACCACTCTTCGGCCAGTCGAACCGAAACGGTAACTAAACGAGGAATAAAAATGGAGAATCCACCACAACAACAATTGTCGCTCTCAGAGTTACTTCACAAACTCTCTGAACTTAACGGTTCTGACCTGCACATCACGACCGGCACGGCGCCGTTAGTTCGCGTGCACGGCGAGATTCGCCCGCTTGACGGCTATCACCCGCTAACCTCGTCCGAGACAAAACAGCTGGCATACTCAGTCTTGACTGATGCCCAGAAGCATCGTTTTGAAGAAAATCTCGAACTGGACTTCAGCTTTGGCGTCAAAGGCCTGTCACGGTTTCGCGCGAATATCTTCAACCAGCGCGGCGCCGTGGGCGCAGTTTTTCGCGCGATTCCCTATGAAATCAAATCTTTCGAAGAGCTCGGCCTGCCGTCCGTAGTTAAAGAGCTGTGCACCAAGCCCCGTGGCCTGGTGTTGGTTACCGGACCCACAGGCTCCGGCAAGTCGACGACGCTCGCGGCAGTGATCGATAAGATCAATAAGGATCGGCACGAGCACATCCTGACGATCGAAGATCCGATCGAGTTCCTTCATAACCACAAGAACTGCATCGTCAACCAGCGCGAAGTAAATGCCGACACGCGCGGATTTGCCAATGCGTTACGAACTGCGTTGCGACAAGATCCCGATGTGGTGCTGGTCGGCGAGATGCGCGATCTGGAGACCATTGAGTCAGCGTTGCGCATCGCCGAAACGGGCCACCTGACTTTCGCCACCTTGCACACGAATTCCGCGGTTTCGACCATCAATCGCATCATCGACGTTTTCCCGTCAATGCAGCAGGCACAGGTGCGCGCTCAACTCTCTCTGACGCTCGAGGGCATTCTTTGTCAGACGTTGTTACCAAGAGCTGACGGGCGCGGTCGCGCGCTGGCCATGGAAATCCTGGTTCCGAATGCCGCTATCCGGAATTTGATCCGTGAAGACAAGGTCCATCAGATCTATTCAATGATGCAGACCGGTCAGGATCTCCACGGCATGCAAACCTTCAACCAGTCGCTCGCGACCCTTTACCACAAACGACAAATTTCGCGTGAGACCGCCATGCAGCGGACCTCGAACGTAAATGAGCTGCGAGACCTGATTGATCGCGGCGCCGGGATCAACACCGGCGGCAACGGCTCATCAGTTCGACCCGGCGTGGCGCCCGCCCATGGTCAGGCTGGTCGCATCATGGCGCGTAAATAGATTTGGATAAAAATTGATTTTAGAAACGGAGTCCGAAAACATGCCAACCTACGTTTTCAAAGGCCGCAACCGCATGAATGAGGTAGTGTCGGGCGAGCGCGTTGCCGACAACCGGGAAGCCCTGCGACAGGCTTTGCGTCGCGAGCAAGTCACGCTCACCTCAGTCAAAGAAAAAGGACGCGAAATCGGAATCCCTAAACTGTCCGGCCGGAAGAAGGTCAAGTCGAAAGACCTGGCCATCTTTACTCGCCAATTCTCAGTGATGATTGATGCCGGCTTGCCGCTGGTCCAGTGCCTGGACATTCTTTCTCAGCAACAGCAAAACAAGTACTTTCAGCAGGTGCTGGCGCAAATTCGGCAAGATGTCGAAGAGGGCTCGACCCTGGCTGCGGCCATGTCGCGTCACGTCAAGGTGTTCGATCAGCTTTATTCGAACATGGTGGAAGCGGGAGAAACCGGCGGTATTCTGGATCTGATCTTGCAGCGCCTCTCGACGTTCATCGAAAAGATCGTCAAGTTAAAGCGCGATGTCGTCTCGGCAATGATTTATCCAGTGGCCGTTATTCTGCTGGCGATTGTCGCGGTGGCGGTGATTATGATCGTCGTCATCCCGCAGTTTCAGAACATCTTCATGGGATTGTTGGGTCCGGGCGAACCGCTGCCACTTCCCACCCGCATAGTCGTCGGCATCAGCAACTTCATGGCCGGTTGGGGCGGACTGGGCATTCTGATCTTCGTTATCGGCGCCAGTGTCGGGACCAACTTCTATTACAAAACACCAGGCGGCCGAAAAAGGATCGATACCATATTGCTCAAGGTACCGGTGCTGGGCCCAATCTTCCTGAAAATCGCTATTGCGCGTTTCTCGCGGACACTCTCGACGCTGCTGTCTTCGGGCGTCCCCATTTTGCAATCGCTCGACATTACGGCGCGCACTGCCGGTAATGTCGTCATTGAAAACGCGATTCTCAGTGTGCGCACTGCGGTCGAGCAAGGAAAAAGCTTTGTCGAGCCTTTGCGCGCGGCTGATATATTTCCCCACATGGTTTCACAAATGGTGGGAATCGGTGAGCAGACCGGCGCGTTGGATGCGATGCTCGGAAAGATTGCGGACTTCTATGAGCAGGAAGTCGATGCTGCGATTGCCAACCTGCTGACGCTGATCGAACCGGTGCTAATTGGATTTCTGGGAGTCACAATCGGATCGATCGTGATCTCCATGTATCTGCCAATGTTCTCGCTGATCGGCAAGCTGTCACAGGGACACTGAGTAACGGAAATCACCAGCAGTGTCAATCGAATTAACGTCGTGAACTTCGTACTTAAAGTGGTGACTTTGTATTAAAGTGGTGAACCACCGGGTTCAACGCCCGCCGAACACGCTACTGTGTTCTGCGGGCGTTTGACTTAGGAATGTAAGTTACTCCCAATCCGCCATCATCACTAAACAAGACTCGATTTTTCGCTGAAGCGACTCGTCTTCCACCAATCCAGCGTCAATCGCAGGCCCTCTTCCAGGCCCACGCTGGGACGGTAGCCGAGGACAGATTTGGCCGCCGTCAGATCGGCTAAACTATCTCTCACGTCACCCACGCGCGGATCCGAATATTCGGCGCTTACATTCGCACGCCCGGTAAGTCGCTTCAATACTTCAAGCACCTCATTTATCGACACACTGTTCCCGTTCGCGATGTTAAATACCTTTCCGCTGGCGCCCGGGGCGTTAGCGGCGCGCAGGTTCGCCTCGATCGCATTCGCCACGTAAGTGAAGTCGCGGGTCTGCTCGCCATCGCCGTAAATAACGGGCCGCTCACCGCTCTCCAGCGCGAGTATGAATCGCGAAATCACACCCGAATACGGCGAGCTCGGATCCTGACGCGGACCGAACACATTAAAATATCTAAGCGACACGGTTTCCAGGCCATAAGTCCGGGTAAACACCTGGCAGTAGTATTCGCCTACGAGCTTTGCTACCGCGTAAGGAGATAAAGGGTCGGGCCGCATGGATTCGTGTTTCGGCGATTCGCGTTGATCGCCGTACACAGAACTGGATGCTGCATAGACCAGCCGGCGAACTCCGGAATCTCGCGCGGCAAGCAACAGCGCGAACGTGCCGTTGACACTGGCGTCGTGGGTTTCGACTGGCTGCTTAACGGACCTCGGCACCGAAGGAATAGCCGCCTCGTGAAATACTAATTCCACGTTTTCCAGAACCCGCTTCAAGGCATCCGCGTCCGTAATGCTGGCGTTAATAAAGTCGATGTCGCCGCCAATTTCGTCGAGGTTTGCCTGATGACCGGTTGAGAGATTGTCGATGATGCGAACGCGTGCGCCCTGCTCAATGAGTGCCCGCGCAATGTGTGAACCGATAAAACCGGCGCCCCCAGTAACGAGGGCAATTCCAGACAACGGCATGACTAGCGTCCCACTCCAATGTATTCAAAACCCATATCACGCACATCTCCAGGCGTATATATGTTTCGCAGGTCGGCAATCCTGGGAACTCGCATGGATTGTTTAATCCGGTTCATATCCAGCGCGCGGAACTGGTTCCATTCAGTCACAAAAACCAATGCATCGGCGCCCATCGCCGCTTCATATTCATTAGCCGCGTATTCGATATCGGGCAGCATTTTCTTCGCCTCTTCCCGCGCAACCGGATCAAAGGCAATGACAGCGGCGCCTCGCGCCACCAGACCCTGAATGATATCGACAGACGGGGCATCTCGCATGTCGTCGGTTTCCGGTTTAAAGGCGAGGCCCAGCACCGCGAGCCGTTTGCCGGCAAGCTCTCCCCCGACGAGTTTTTCGATCTTCGGGACCATCGACTGACGCTGCCGCCGATTAACCTCAATCACGGTGTCAACAATCCGAACGGGCGAGGAGAACTGTCTGGCAATCACCGATAACGCTGCAGTGTCCTTGGGAAAACATGAACCTCCGAACCCGGGCCCGGCGTGCAGGAATTTTCCCCCGATGCGGCGATCCATGCCGATGGCCCTGGCCACGTCGTGCACGTCGCAGCCCACGTGTTCGCACAAATTGGCAATCTCATTAATGAAGGAGATCTTCGTTGCCAGGAAGGCATTGGCAGCATATTTAATTAGCTCAGCGCCTTCGAGCGAAGTGATCACAAACGGAGTCTCGATCAGATACAGGGGCCGGTAGAGATCCCGCATGATGGCAATAGCTTGCGGGTCAGAACCGCCAATCACGACCCGATCAGGTCGCATGAAATCCCCAATCGCCGCGCCCTCGCGAAGAAACTCAGGATTTGAAACTACGCTGAAATCTATCTGTCGCTTCTGCTGCTCGCTGATTACTGTCGTCAATCTCTTTCCGGTGCCGACTGGAACAGTGGATTTTGTCGCGATCACCTTATAGCTATCCATGTGCTCAGCCACACTTCGGGCCGCGCCTTCGACAAAGGAGAGATCTGCCGAACCGTCGGCCCGTGGGGGCGTGCCTACCGCGATAAAGATTACGAGTGACTGCCTGATAGCGGCAGCAATATCGGTGGTGAAACTAAGTCGGCCAGCTTCGAGGTTCTTTTTTATTAGTTGATCAAGACCGGGTTCGTATATTGGGCTCTCGCCCCTGGCCAGGCGCTCAATCTTGTCGGCGTCAATATCGACACAGATAACATTTACGCCGAACTCTGCAAAACATGCTCCAGTAACAAGTCCAACATAGCCTGAGCCGACTACGGCAATGTGCATTCGTTAATCCTATCGAAACATGTAATGGGGCAAAACTTACGGGTCACGAGCTGGATGCGCGTGACCCGCAGGGTATTGTCGAGCGCGCGTTCTTACGCGCGATGATTTTAATTGACGGTGGCTACCTGGTCGGACTGACTACCGTTACTGATCCACCAAAGTTCAGTGTGTCGTCGTGGTTCGCAGCGAAGATTGCTGCTGCTACAGCGCCACCGGCCGCGAGCAAAAGGGCGGCCAGAGCACCACCGCTCAGATGACCGAAGGTATCGGGTCTCGTGAGTCTGGTGCAACGGGTGCCGGGTTGCGGTGTTCCCGCTGATTCAGAAGTACCCGCTGCAACGGCTTTGGCTTTTCCACCAGCGCGCAATTCCACCTGACCGGCCTGTGAGGCAACAATCATATTGCCGCACTCTACGTCAACCAAAAAGCTTGCCGCCTGGCTCGCGTCGGCTACCGCCGCTCCGTCTTTCGCGCTAACAATCGCTGACGTTCCTGCCAGGGTCGATACTTGAACACGACCGGCATCCAGAGCTCCGGAAATATTGCCTTCCGCAAAACTCAACTTAACAGACGAATTCGGAAACAACTCAACGCGGCCCAGCTTGCCAAGACTAATTGTCGCGTTGCTACCTGCGGCCGTGGCGATCACGCTGTCCGAAAAAATTGTAGCGCCCGAGATCGCGGCTTGCCCATTCACGGTTACTTGACCAGAAACCGAAAGCTCGCCTGATGCTTTCTGCGGCGCCGCCGCCAGCGTGACCATTGAGTAAACGCTCAGAACGGCAACTGCGACACAGAACGCAATCGACTTACGGCTCCAAGTTCTGCTAATCATCATTTCCTCCCATGCAAAGTAAACAAGTTTATGGAAGCGCGCTGCAAAAAATCACTCACAGCTGACGGTAATTGCTCCGCCCAACTCGAAAGTCTCGCTTCTTGCGGGACCAAAAAAAGAAAGCGTGGCAGGAACCTGCAAAAGGCCCTTGTCTTTGCCTTTTTACACGAACCGCAACCCTTATGTCAACAATAAAGCCCTGACCAACAACAGCTAAGCTACAGTATTAACTAGCTTTGCGGGGCAAGATACCACGCCAAAAACGGCCTGTAAAGAGGTTTTTTCCCGTAGGCTGTCAAGATTCTGTGTCTTTACCTTGGCAGACCGGGCGGGCGTCCGTTCAGCGAACGAGCCAGTCGAAGTTACCGCGGAACAGCCCTTCTGGAGCGAGTGCCGGTTTCACTTGCGCTTGCCCCATTATTGCCTCCCGCCACACTTGCAGCGGTCCTGGAGCTCCGCTGCATGAAATCAGCCTGTTCGTAGGGATCGAGCCGAGCGAACAGGTAGAATGTCTCGCCCGTACGCACCGCGCCGAGAAACCGAAACTTATTGCCGACAACCTCGCCGGATCGCAGACCTGTCAGATGGGGTGGACGTTCGAAAATCGTCCCGAATTCATCAACCGTAACGGCTTCCAACTCGGGCACATAGTCGTTTCCACTCTGACGCGCCAGTCGAACGGTCATTTGCCGCAGCGCGTGAATGCGGTTCGAGTTCCGTCTATAATACGCGGTCGTGATTTCCCTGCGACTCGCGCGATCATCCACGACTTCCTGTTCGTTATTCAGATAACCGAGATACGCGGAAACTACCGGTCCAAACTCGCTGTCGGCTTGGCGCTGGCCGAACGCCGTACCGGTTAATGCCAGCAGAGTTGTTAGTAGGCTGGTCAGTAACAAGGCAAAACGGGCGGAACCCGAAAAGTCACACATGGAAGATCTCCTCAGGCTGTCGGAATCGCCGGCCTCTAAGCGGATCACGTGGGATTTACTTTACGCGTGTCGTCCTGAGAAAGCCAGTTAGGTTCAAAATTGTGCGCGCATTATAGACATCGCGACGGGCGGGTTTCGTTGCACGCGCCATTCAGCGATGTTACATTTCAATTTCATCTGTCGTGAACAGCCAGGTCCAGACATACAGAGTCGCGATCGGAGTAACCGGCGGTATCGCGGCTTACAAAGCAATCGAGGTCCTGCGCGGATTGCAACGCGCCGGCTGTGACGTTCGCGTGGCAATGACGCGCCACGCCTGTGAATTCATTCAGCCCCTCACGTTTCGCGCGCTCTCCGGTTCCTACGTAATAGTTGACGACTATTCGCCCGATAATCCGGATCCGATCGCGCATATCACCTTCTCTCAAACAATAGATCTTTTCGTAATTGCGCCGGCTACTGCCAACGTGCTGGCCAAGCTGGCCAATGGCGTCGCCGACGATTTCATTACTTCGACTTACCTTGCCTGTACCGCCCCAGTAGTGGTTGCTCCGGCAATGAACTCAACCATGTGGGCGCATCCAGCGACACAGCGGAACTTGCAAAAACTGCGAGCTGACGGTGTACACATCATCGAGCCCGACGCCGGCGAGATGGCCTGCGGCACCATAGGGCCAGGCAGGTTGAGCGCGCCCGAGCGAATTGTCTCAGTCGCGCTGGGAATACTGGCAACGCAGAACAAAACTGCGAACGCCTCAGCGCCAGCCGGCGATCTGGCGAATGAGCGCATTCTGATAACTGCAGGCGCAACTCGTGAGCCGATCGATCCGGTCCGATTCATTTCCAACCGATCGTCTGGCAAGATGGGTTTCGCTCTGGCAGAAGCCGCGCGTCAACGCGGGGCAAATGTTCGCATAGTCACCGGCGTAACCACGGTCGCGCCGCCCGCCGGTGTCCAATTAATCGAGGCTACCTCGGCCGATGAAATGCACGCCGCAGTTTTGCGAGAATTTAAGGACGCGACCATTTTTATCGCTGCTGCAGCGGTCGCGGATTATCGCGCAAAGCAGCCAGCCAAACAGAAGATCAAGAAAGCCAATTCTGAATTGACGCTGGAGCTCGAGCGCACACCGGACATCCTGGGTCAGGTGGCGCGCTGCCGAAACATCGGCCAGACACTCGTGGGATTTGCCGCAGAGACAGAGGATCTAATTCGTAACGCGAGGAAAAAACTGGACGCTAAGCAACTCGACATCATGGTGGCGAACGACGTTTCGCGGGCCGGCTTAGGCTTTGACTCAGACAGTAATGCAGTCACGATCCTCGTAAAAGATAAGTCTGAGCCGATCGACGTACCGCCCGCCGCGAAACTCGAAGTGGCCAATCGAATCCTCGACGAGATCGCGCGGCTCCGAACTCAAGTATCAACGGCGATGAGCGCGAAGAACACTCAACCATAACATCAATGTCTCATGACATAACTATCGAACTCATAGAAGTTCTGCATAGCGCTCGGGAACAGGCGAGATTTTTGCGCGAGTTGGGCGTAGAGAATCTCTCCCTCGAGTTGGCGAGCGAGCCGGAATCAATCGCCAGAGCTGAAAAGGACCGCGCGGCGCCGGCTGTTTCGCCTCCTCGCGCCGCTTTCGAAGCACCGCCTCGCAAAGCAGTTCCTGCCGCCAGACAGGCCGAACCTGCCGAATCATTGTTCGGCGACCTGACGGCCGCTACGTCTTTCCCTGCCAGGTCCAGCGAAACTCTGGAGCAAATCTGGCGAGATATCGGCGACTGCACGCGTTGCGGTTTGTGTGAAGGTCGCACCCAAGTCGTGAACACGCATGGGAACCGAACCGCACGTTTGATGTTCGTCGGCGAAGCGCCGGGCGCTGACGAAGACGCCCAGGGCAAACCGTTCGTCGGCCGCGCCGGACAATTGCTGACGAAGATGATCGAAGCGATGGGCATGAAACGCGAAGACGTGATCATCGGCAACGTCAATCGGTGCCGGCCGCCCGGCAATCGCCAGCCAACGCTGGAAGAGGCGGCGATTTGTCGACCGTTCCTGTTCCGCGAAATCTCAGTGATTCAACCCGAAGTCATCGTGGTTATGGGTAATACAGCCTTGCGCAATTTACTGGAAGTCCGCGAAGGAATCACCCGGGTGCGCGGAAAGTTTCAGGACTTTCGCGGTATTAAAGTGATGCCGACTTTTCACCCCGCTTACCTGCTGCGCGATCCCTCGAAGAAACGCGAAACCTGGGAGGATCTCAAGATGGTCCGAGACTATCTCGAATCCAATCCGCCAAAATCCAAATCATAGCCCTGCACTACTTGCCTAACCTGAAAGGCTGCTGAAAAACTCTTCCGAGGTGGCACGCGCTACAAATTTGGAGTGCGCTGACAACCGCGGCGTTTTGGATTTTCTTTAGCATTCTAATGATCAACCCGAGCCAAAGCGGCGTCGGGCTACGACCACCCCAGCGCGGATGCCGCGTTGGGGACCCTGGCGCTTGCCGCCGCACTGCAAATTTGTTTTTCAGCAGGGCCAGATCAGAGCGACGTTCCCGCGCCTTTCACTCGCGCCGCAATTCGCGCTAGGCTGTCGGGCTGAGAAGCGCCTGCCATGATTGCCGCCCAACCTGCCAACGAGACGCTCCCCCGGTTTGCCCAGGTGGCAGTCCCGGTCCACCTGCGAAAGCTTTTCACTTACCGTCTGCCGCAGTCGATGCAGCGCTCGGCGCAAGTCGGATCGCGCGTCATGGTCCAACTCGGAACCAAACCACTCGCCGGCTATATCGTGGCGCTCCTTCCTCGTCTGCGCGCGGGTACTAGCCTCGTAGAGTCGGAAATAAAGGAAGTGCAGGAGCTCCTCGACGCTGATCCGCCACTTACTACGGAAGTTTTGGAAATCACTCGATGGGTGGCCGATTACTACGCAGCGCCCTGGGGTGAAGTCATGCGCGCGGCGCTGCCCGCCGGGATCAACGCGACCGTGGAACAAACCGTGTCAATCACTGAGAAGGGACGCGATGAATTCAAGTCAGAACCGCCGGCGCCAGGAGGCGGGTCACAATCCTTGCCAGTCAAGATCCGTGCCCTGGCCTTGCTTGCAAACGAAGGGGAATTTGAAATCAACGCGTACTCTTTGCGCATGGGATCCACCCGTATACCCAGGTGGTTGCGCGAACTGGAAGACGAAGGGCTGATCGCGCGTGCATATCGCACGCGAAAAACTCCGACGCAGGCAAAGAAACGCCGCGGGATTCGCCTGATCCAGTCACCTGGAGAAGACGCCTCACCGCGGACCACGCCCGCACAACAGCGCGCCCTCGAAATGCTGCGGGCAAATGGTGACGCGATGTCTGTGGCCGAATTAACCAAGCGAGCTGCGATCAGCGAATCGGTTATTCGCACGCTGATCAAGCATGGCACGGTGGCAGAATTTGAAGCGGACATCCGTCGCGATCCGCTCGCCCGCGCCGAATTCCCGGAGACCCAGGATTTCCAGCTGACCAATGCACAAGCAGCTGCACTGCGAGCGATCGAAGAACCGCTGAAAGACCACACGTTCGCACAGATTCTGTTGCACGGAGTGACCGGTAGCGGCAAAACCGAGGTCTATATTCGGGCGATGCAGTCTGCGTTGGCATCCAACCGTGGCGCGATGATGCTGGTGCCCGAGATCGCCTTGACTCCGATTCTGGCTCGCCGCCTGCGGGCGCATTTTGGCGACCAGATCGCCATCTTTCATTCATCGCTTTCCCGGGGCGAACGCTTTGACGAATGGTCTCGTCTTCGATCGGGCGCCGCCCGCGTTGTGCTGGGCACGCGGTCGGCAGTTTTTGCGCCGCTAAGAGATCTGGGCGTCATCATCATCGATGAAGAACAGGACTCGTCCTACCGGCAGGAAGAGTCGCCTTTCTATCACGCGCGCGATACGGCAATCGTGAGGGCGCAGAAGGAATCGTCCGTGGTGGTGCTGGGTTCGGCCACGCCTTCGCTTGAGTCGTTTCATCACGCGCAGAGCGGCAAATACCGTTACCTTCAATTACCAGAGCGGATTGCCAATCGCCCACTGGCGCGCGCCGAAATCATGGACATGCGCGAGGTGTTTGCGCGCCGGAAAAAACCGGTGGTGTTCTCAGACGAGTTGCTACAAGCAATCGAGCAGACGCACAGCCGCAGGGAGCAGACTATTATTCTGCTTAACCGGCGAGGCTATTCCAGTTTTATCCTCTGCCGCTCGTGCGGCGAATCGATCGAGTGTCCGAACTGCGATGTCACCCTGACTTATCATCGGAGCGATGGCACGCTGGTTTGTCACTACTGCAATCATCGACAGCGCGCTCCATCTCAGTGTCCCGCGTGCGGCAGCAAGTACATTTACTACGTCGGTGAAGGCACCGAACAAGTCGAAGAATTGCTGCGCAAGAGATTCGTCGGGATGAGAATCGGCCGCATCGATCGCGACACTAAAGCGCGCCGACACGAGTTTGAAAAAACGTTGCTCGATTTCAATAAGGGCGAGATTGATCTGCTGGTCGGCACCCAGATGCTGGCGAAGGGACATGATTTTCCCAACGTTACGCTGGTCGGAGTGATTTCCGTCGATGCCGGTTTAGCCTTGCCGGATTTTCGCGCCGCGGAGCGGACTTTTCAATTAATAACGCAGGTGGCCGGGCGGGCGGGTCGTGGTGATCTGCCGGGCCGTGTCTTAATCCAAACCTATCATCCGCATCACTATGCGCTGCGCCACGCGATGCGGCAGGATTATCGCGGATTCTATGACGAAGAAATTCGTCATCGACGAAATCACGGCTATCCGCCGTTCGTGGCGTTGGCGATGCTGCTGGTGCGCCACAAAGATCCGGCGCGCGCGCTCGGCATTGCGCAACAACTGCGGAGTGCCTTGACCGAGGCTAATCGCGAACACTCAGGCCGCGTCCTGGGACCGGCCCCCGCCCCGTTCGCGCGTCTGCGTGGCGAACATCGGATTCAGATTCTGATGAAATCGCGCAGTCGCAAACAGATGCGAGTTGTAATCGATCAGGCGTTGCAAAAGTTCGAAGAGTCAGGTGGAGATGCGCGGGCCGTGACGCTCGAGATTGATCCGGTAAGCATGATGTAGCCTGTGGCTTCGTGAATCGTCGATGTTTGAGCTGAAAGAATGATCCACGAAGTCACACGAAATACCACGAAGAGGGAAAATTCGGCGAAGTTAAGCTAAACTCATCGCCATGAAACTCTTCGATCTGGCGACGGCTACCGGCGCGGAGTGCGCCATCACCGAAGGCGACGTTGAGATTTCCGCGGCTGCGGGTCTGGATGAAGCTTGCCCGGGCGAAGTGACTTTCCTGTCCAATCCGAAATACACCAACAAGGTCGGCACGACCCGCGCTTCCGCGATTTATTTGAGCGAGGAAACCGAAATTGCGCGAAACGACATTGCGATCTTGCGGGCAAAAGATCCCTACCTGGCTTTTACTCGCGCTCTGGTTGTGTTTCATCCGCGGCCACCTTTCGAATCCGGAATTGATCCGGCAGCGGTGATCGACCTGAGCGCCGAGACCGGCGCGGGCACTTTCATCGGCGCGCGCTCTGTAGTGGGCGCCCACGTCAAAATCGGCGAACGCGTGCGCATTCATCCGAACGTGACGATTTATGACGACGTGTCGATCGACGACGACACGGAAATTCATTCCGGCGTGGCAGTGCGTGCCCACACGATCATTGGCAAGCGGGTGATCATTCATAACAACGCGGTAATCGGATCGGACGGATTCGGGTTCGCCAAAGACGAAGATAAGCATTGGTTGAAGATCCCGCAGGTTGGACGCGTCGTGATTGAAGATGATGTGGAAATCGGCGCGAATACGACTATCGATCGCGCCTCAACCGGCGAGACGCGGATCAAACGTGGCGCCAAACTCGATAACCTGGTCCAGATTGGACACTCTTGTGTCGTGGGCGAAGACGCCCTGCTTTGTGCCCAGGTCGGCATGGCCGGCAGTTCAAGGGTCGGCGATCGGGTCATTCTCACGGGCCAGGTCGGAATTGGGGGTCACATCACCGTCGGCGATGATGCTATTCTTTACCCGCAGAGCGGCGTGCCCAATGATGTCGCGCCGGGTGAGATCCTGGTCGGAACGCCGGCTTTTGAAGTCAGCGCCTTCTGGCGCGCAGTAGCGGTATTCAAGAAGCTGGGAGAGCTCCCAAGACGAATCCGGGCTTTGGAGAAAAGACTGGATGAGGTTGAGAAATCACAACCTGGCGAATGACAGATCGCACTGGTCTCCCGACGAAAAACGTCAGGCGATCTGGTTCTGGATTTTCTGGTCAGTTTTTGTGTGTCTGTCTGCGATGGTAATCGCCGCGCTGCTGACCGACTGGCCGCCATTTCTTCACGATCCACCGCAGTATTTCCGCTGATCGCACCTGCCATCAGCTCACGGAAAAAGACTTGATTACCAAACATATGGAAGCAGTCGATACCGAACGCGTTTCTGGTATTCGGTATATCCTGGCAGTTCCGTCGCCAATAAGCGTTCTTCATCGAATATCCGCCATATTAGAAATGGCACCATGGCCGCCAGCGGCAGCAGGTCCCAATACGAGCCCAGAGCCAGGGGCGTGCCGAGAAGATAGGGAAAAGCACTCGCGTACATGGGGTGGCGCACGATGGCGTAAGGCCCGGTCGAGATAACTTTCTGGTTCGCGGCGATCTCGATAGTCGCGGATGTGAATGGGTTCTCTCTATATACCAACGCGATTAGAAAAAATCCCGTCGCCACCATGAGATCGCCGGCCACCACAACTGTGATCGGCACACGGGACCATCCGAAGCGGCGATCTAATCCCGGCACCACCAGCAGAGCTATGAAGCCGATCGAAACAACCAACATGATGAGCTTCTGAGCCGGCCGCGTCTCGGCGGTAGGTCCGCCCTTCATGCGGCGCTCGAGCAGGGCACGGTCCGTAATCATTAGGTAAATCGTTGTGAAGACCGACGCGCCGGTAAAGATCGAGAGATATACCCAGGCTTCCCAATAATTAATGGTGCCTGCGGCGATAAACAGCAGCAGACCCATTACCACGGTCAGGATAATTATCGCGAGCAACGCTCGCATGCCCAGGTTGTTCAGCTTAGGTAATCGCCCCGCCGTCGACAATAACGACCTCGCCGTTCATAAAGCTGTTGCGGTCGCTACACATAAAGGCAGCGTACTCCGCCAACTCCGCCGGCCGGCCTAATCGACCGGCTGAAGTCCAAAAGTCATGCATCTGCAAGAGCCGCTCGGGTAAAGCCTGCGCGAGATCGGTATCAAAGATGCCGGCAGCGATCGCGTTGACCGTCACGCCGAAAGTGCCGGCCTCGCGCGCGAGACATTTGGTGAAGCCGATCATCGCCGCTTTGGAAGTCGCGTAATGAACCGAAGTCGGCAAGGCGCGCATCGCGCCGATCGAGGTGATGTTGAGAATTTTGCCTTGGCGCTGGCGAATCATCTGCTTGTAAACAGGCTTGGTGACCGCAAACAGGCTGCCCACATTGGTATTAATAACTTCGTCCCAGGCGCGATCGGTAGTGGTCGCGAAATTGTCGCCGCGATTGATGGCCGCGTTGTTAACCAGAATATCGATGCCGCCCCATTCATGCACCAGCTCCCGCGTCAAATGTTTCATTCCGAAGCGATCAATAATTGACACCTTGAACGCTTTGCCGCGGCGGCCATGGGTCTCGATCTTGCTTGTGATTTCCGCAGCCAGGTCTTCGCGCGAGTTGTAATTGAACGCCACGTCGGCGCCCTCGCGCGCAAAAACTTCGCACAGGGCAGCGCCAATCCCGCGCGTACCTCCGGTTATAAACGCGCGTTTTCCTTCAAGTAGCAGACTCATTCGTTTTCAGGTAGCACAGACTTCAGTCGGTGATGTTCCGTAGCCACACAGACTAAGATCCGGAAGCCAGTCAATTGATTCTCTTCTTACTTTTAGAACGACGGGGATTAAATCGCGAAGCCAGCATGCCAGTCAAGAACGGGTCAGAATCCGGGACTGGCCGGAGCGGTGGCACGCGCTTGTGGCGCGTGGTCTCACGGGGACGCCCCTGCCACACTTCAAGGTAAGACTGCGTTTTCAGCCAGCGACTCATTCGGGTTGGCAGTCTCGGGAATCAGCGCAGTAATTTCTTCAACAATTCTTTTGGTGGCGTTCGGGATCGCAATGGTAATCGTCGCCGCGCGCAACGCCGCATAATGCTTCGAATCCTCGATCATGCGATGGACCACCGGCACGATATCTGACGCACGCCGCAGCATGACGGCGGCGCCGCTTTTCACAATCAGATTGACGGTGCCGGCTTCCTGGGGCATCGGTGCGGTGATCACGTCGGCAATAATTGGGAGGCGGCAACTCAGCGCCTCGAATGTGGTCAGCCCACCCAGCTTGGAAATCATGACGTTGGCGGCGCGCATTAGTTGCTCGACTTCATCCGAATAGCCGATGACCTTTATGGGGAATCTGGCGTCAGCGGCCAGCCGTTCAGCTTCGTTCTTTAAGCTTTCATTCCGGCCGGCCAGAAAGATTGCCTGCACGTCGAGTTCGCCGCGCACCAGCTCGCTAAAAATGTGCGGAATGTTGCCGCCGCCTTCCCAGCCGGCGTTAACAAAAACGGTGAACTTCTCAGGATCGAGTCCGAGCGCCGTGCGCGCGACGCGCGCCGCATCATCGCCGGGAAAAGAAAACTTCGGGTGTACCGGCATGCCCGATACTTTGATCCGCTCTGGCGCAATTCCGTAATCGATCAACTGCCGGCGCGCATCTTCAGTGGCTACGAGATAAAGGCGCACATCGTCGCACGCCCAGCCTTTCCAAAATCCGTAGTAGGGATCGGTAACGACGGTAACCAGCGGGACCCGATCGGCCCATCCCAGTTCTTTCAATACGCGCGCGAAAATGTGCTGCGTCAAAGGATGAACGCTGACGACGATGTGCGGACACCAGCGGCTGATGATGTTGCGCACATAGCCGATGCAGCGCGAATGAAAGAACTCGCGCGTCTCTGGCCGAAAGCGATTGATCAGCCAGTAGTAATACTTCATCCAGTGCTGCTTATGCCGCAGCAGCCAGTTGTAGACGGCTACCAGTTTGGCGGCGAGGTGGTGCGATTCTTCCACCGCGCGGACCACGCGCACAGCGTAGGACTCGCCCTTCAGGAAACTCTCGATGCCGGCCACAATCGCCGCTGCCGCCGAACGATGGCCGCCGCCTGTGTCCGAAGAGATGATGAGGATTTTTGGCGCGTTGGGTTTCATTCCTGCCACTCAATAAATCACTGCTTCAGGTAATTTAAGGCGCCGTTTCTCACGCTCGGGCTTCTGACACTTATACCTTCACGGCAATCCCGTCGGGTTCTGCTGCGGTGTGCTTCTCCAGCTCGCGCGCTGCCTTTTTCATCTCCCGCTCGAGCTTTTTAATCTGAACCAGATGCTTTGGATTGAAAGGCAGCGAGGGGTAATAGCAATTCGATTCGTGCGTACAGAAGCACCCGTTCGCCGCGTGCTTCCGGCGTGCTTTCATCGCCGGCGACAACCACAGCCCCTGGAAGTTCCAATCGTGATCCCGCAAGTTACCAATCGGCGCCAGGTTCTCGCACGATGATAGAGTCCCTTCATCGTAAATCACCGCGCCGGCAGTTCCCGCGTAACAAGTCAGTTGGGCTGTCCCGGTCTCTTGCGTCTTCGCAATCAGGCCGTGCATGTAGATATCAATCGCCGCTTTGAAGAAGCCCGCGTTGCCGCCGTAATTGTTCTTGATGGCCGCGTGACGCGAATCGTCGTCAATCATCTGCGCCAGCTTTGCATAGCGCGTCAGATCGATATCGAGCTCGATGGGATCCGCTGAGGGCGGACGAATGTAATTGAAGTTAACCTTGTCCGGTCTCAGATCGTGCTTCAGAAAATCGTACCACTCAAAAATCGTATCCTGGTTCGAGTGCATGAAGCAGGTGCAGGTCTGCAGATCGAGCCGCGGGTACTGCTTTTTCATTGCCTTTAACTCGCGGGCCGTCTCGATCGCGATCGACCACGAGCCGGGCTTCTGCCGGATCTTGTCGTGCTGCTCCTGCAAGCCGTCAATGCCCATGGCGACGGTGACGTTGAGGTTCGGACACTCCTCGAGGATACGCGTGACGTCGGGGAAGATTCGCTTCTGAATCTGGCCGTTGGACATCAGATAAACGGATTCGAGACTGTTGTGACGGTAAAATGAGCTGACTATTTCCGGCAGGTCCCTGCGCGTGAACGGCTCGCCGCCGGCGAGAATCAGCACGCCCAGATTGCCGCCGAGGGTCTGGGCGATTCGATCGATCTCCTGGGCCTTCATCTGCAACTTCTTGCGCGGCCGGTCGTCCAATTCATCGGTGAAAAAACAGTG
>JBKPEE010000043.1:0-11282 GCA_046728235.1 Acidobacteriota bacterium | reverse complement strand
ATTGATCTCGTTGACCAGCAATTCGCCATCCCGCTTCAAAAAGAAATCTACGCGCGACAAGCCTGAGGCATCGATTGCCTGGTAGGCAGTAGCTGCCATCTTTTGAATTCTCTTTATCAAAGGCTTTGAAAGCCGTGCCGGGACAATAAATTCGACATTGCCGGTGCTGGTATATTTTTCCGTGTAATCGAGAAACCGCGCGGACTCCTCATGAATCACATACTCGCCGGGAAGGCTCGCGCGCGGCTCGTCGTTCCCCATGACAGCGCATTCAATCTCTCGCGCATCCACCAGCTCTTCGATAATGATCTTTCGATCGTAGCGCGCGGCCAGATCAATCGCTTTTGCCAGCGCGGAGATGTCTGGCGCTTTCGAGACCCCGACTGACGATCCCAGATTCGCGGGCTTCACGAAACAAGGGAAACCAATCTCGCGTTTAATGCGGCGAATCACTTTCTGCTGCTCGTCTTCCCACTGGGACCTGAGCAGCCAGGTGTGACGGCAGATCGGCAGACCGGCTTCCTTGAACAAGGCTTTCATCGTCACTTTGTCCATGCCGCACGCGGAGGCGAGCGTCCCGCAACCGACGAATGGAATCGAGGCCATCTCCAGCAACCCCTGAAGCGTCCCGTCTTCGCCGTAGGTTCCGTGCAGCACTGGGAAGACTACGTCGAGCGGTCTCTGACTGGAACCGTCACCCAGAGTCATCAAACCGCTGCGTGAAGGATCGCCAACGATCGCCACGTCATCCCGATCAGCGCCCAGAATCTGCGCGGAAAGCTTATGTTGCGTCTCGGCCGGCAGAAGTTCAGCCGCCGCCGCCGGCGCCAGCCACTTCCCTTCCTTAGTAATCGCTACGGGCACGACTTCGTACTTTGATTTGTCGATTGCCTCGATCACCGATCGCGCCGAACGTACTGAGACTTCGTGCTCGCCTGAGCGGCCGCCGAAGATAACACCAATGCGAAGTTTCTTAGCCATGTTTGTTTATTCGCCTTATCTCCTGGAGAGAGGGAATACGCTTACGCTACAAAATCCTCTTTCCCAACGCGGAGAGAATCAACTCGACACCCAGCTCAGCCGTGCGGTTGTTGACATCCAGGGCCGTATTAATCTCAACGACTTCCAGTGAACGCATGCCGCCCGCTTCGGAAATTTTTTCCATCGCCAGGTGTGCTTCGCGATAACTCAATCCGCCGCGCACCAGCGTTCCCGAGCCGGGAGCGTCTCCCGGATCCAAAACATCGACGTCGAAAGTGACTGCATATCCGCCGCTGCCCTGACGCGCAATCGACAGTGCCTCATCCATGCACGCAGCCAGACCGCGCTCGTCGATCTCGCGCATGGTAAAAAAGCGTATGCCCAGTTTCCGGATCAATTGACGCTCGCCTGGATCCAGATCGCGCGCGCCTACGTGCGCACAAAGTTTCGGATCGAACTTCGGCGAAAAACCGCCGACATTTACCAACTCCGGCGCGCCATAGCCAAGCAGCACCGCCAAAGGCATTCCATGAATATTTCCGGAGGGCGTAGTGTCCGGAGTATTCATGTCGGCGTGGGCGTCTAGGTAAACGAGTCCCAGTCTTTCGTCACGTTTGCGAAAAGATTTCACAACGCCCGAGAGCGAGCCGATGGCAATCGAGTGGTCACCTCCGATGGTGATCGGCAATTGGCCTGAATCCGCAATCTGTTCCGTCTGCCTAGCCAGCGGCTTACAAGCATCGTAAATCTCGTTGAGATATTTCAGTTTTTCCTCAAAGCCCGGCAATGAATGGGAGCGCTGAATCGGCAAGTCGCCGCAGTCGTTGACTTCATAGCCCAGACCGGTGATGCGCTGGGCCAGTCCAGCCACACGAATCGCCGCCGGTCCGAGATGAACCCCGCCTTTACTTTGACCGTAGCTCAGAGGCACACCGAGGATCGAGACGGCTTTTCCGGTGCCGGGCATCTCGAGTTCAGTGATGTTTTCGGTTGCGGTTTCCACCCGTCTCCAACCGCTTAACGGCAAATTAAATTAACGCTCCCTCAATTCTGACGCCGTCCGACTCTTTCAGAATAATATCAACGGCTTCTTCCGGAGTTGTTGCGAATCTTAGAATTTCGATGTCCGTATCGGTGACCGCAAGATGCCGCTGCCACTCGCTCACGATCGGCGGCCAGCAGTCTCCAAGTAATACCAGCGGACGCGGGTCGAGTACCTGCGTCTGCATCTTGTTCCAGACGAGCGAGATCTCGGTTACCGTTCCCATTCCTCCACGCAAAGCTATGTAACCAACTGATCGCGTGATCAATCTTTGCAAACGCTCATAGAAATGTGCGGACGGAAACTTCTCTGTCAGGTAGCGATTCGGTTCGGACTTGAACTGGTTCATGGTGATGCCGATGACCCGGCCACCGCGCCCGTGCGCGCCGCGGCTCGCGGCTTCCATCACGCCGGCATACCCGCCGGTGCAGATCGTAAAGCCGGCGTCAGCAAGCATTTCGCCCACTCGCAACGCTTCCGAATACTCGGGATCGCCTTCGCGGCATTTCGACCCGCCAAAGATGGTGATGATTCTTTCGTTAGTCATTGAGTTTTTCCACAAAGGCACTGAGCTAATGACTGGGGCGCAAGCGTCCTCGCTTGCAATGAGCGAGGGAGGCGAATGAGCAACCGGGACGGTTGCGCTCCAGTCCGAATGCACATCCGCGGCTAATCTTCCTTTGTGCTCTCGTGACTACCGTTCACGACGGCTTCCCATCCTTCGTCCACTGCGGTTTGAAGTACGTATTGACCAGCCACTTGACGGGTCCAACCATTGACGCAATCGCTTCAGTCATGTGGGCAAAGTCAATGTGTCCCAGGTCGTCGCTGGGCCGGTGATAGTCGCTGTGCAAACCGTAACTCGACACCGTCTGCGCAATAATTCCCTTCCTGGCCAGCACATAATTGTCCGATCGGCGAAAAAAATTCTGTTCCGGATGAGGATCAGCGACCAACCACGCGCCGTGCGCGGCCAGCTGCGACCCCAGATCAGATCGCTCATATCCCGTGAGCCAAAGCGTATGCGCCAGAACCGACCGATCAGTACAAAAAGAACCAGCGACCGCAGCATAGCTGCTGATAAAGGCTTGCGCCCGGTCGTCCGGTTCACCTGGAAACCTCGCCGCTAATCATCAACGAGCCTGCCTCGCGGTAGGCGACGAAGTCAGCGCGACTCTTGAACGAGCCGCCCGCATAATCTTCCGGAACGGGAGTGGGATCGATGATGCGCTCGTCGCGAATATTCGCGAACCCGGCATCGAGGAAGAGCGAGCGGTAATCATCGACACTCAGCAGTTCGACCGGCACCTTCAAGGTGTCGATCCACTGGTGCGTCGCTTCGTTCTCCCAATAGAGGTCGACGACTGCGCAAAACAACCCACCGTTTTTCATCACGCGATAGATCTCGCTCAACGCCCTGGGGATATTCCGGTAGTAGTAAAGCGACTCCATTGAGAACGCGCGGGTGAATTCCTGGTCGTTAAATGGAAGTTGTTCGGCACTGGCGACTTGAAAATCAAGGTTCTTCCAGGACTGTGACGATTCGCGCGCCACGCGCACCATCTCGTCAGAAATATCAATCCCAGTCACCCGCCCGTTGAAAGCATAATCGGCCAGCAGGCGCGTCGCCCATCCTGATCCGCATCCGACATCGAGCACACGCGAATCGGACTCGACACCCATGCGGGCGATCGCCTGCTCGCCCACGGGTCGATGGCCGCGCTCCATGCTTTCACCTTTGCCGGCGCGTGCCCATTCGTTGAATTCAGTGCGAAGTTGTTCTCGTGAATTGCTACTCATCGCTTATTTCTATTTTGGGGGCGTATTTCATTACGCCTTCGTCTGACGTTTTGAAGATCTTCCGTTTCCTCAAAACAAATCTTTTTCCGCTCGTGGTCGCGGTCTCATCATTCACGCTTGCTGATGAAGTCGAGCGATCTGCGCAGCCCGCGAAAAGCAATGCGGCCAGCAACACCATTGAGCGATTCATATAGTTATGGCTTCAATCGATAAAGCATTCTCGGAAACGGAATCGTCTCCCTCACATGCTCGATGCCGCACATCCAGGCAGTACAACGTTCAATCCCCATGCCGAACCCCGCGTGTGGCACGCTGCCGTAGCGCCGCAGGTCGAGATACCATTCGAAAGCTTCCTTCGGCAGCCCATGCGCGGCGATCTGTTGTTCGAGAAACTCAACCGAGGTCGCGCGCTCACCACCGCCAATGACCTCGCCATAGCCTTCCGGCGCCAGCACATCAACACCCAGCGCGTACTCTTCGTGTTCCGGATCGCGCTTCATGTAGAAAGCTTTGACCGCCGCGGGGTAGTGATGGACCATCACCGGCTTGTCGTATTTGCTCGACAGATAAGTTTCGTCCGGCGCGCCCAGATCGCCGCCCCACTCGAATTTAGTTTCCAGTGCGCCTTGCGCAAACCCTTCGTGCAGCATCTCCACCGCATCGTCGTAGTGCACGCGTGGGAACGGCGGCACGATCGCTGCCAGCTTCGACGGGTCGCGCTCGAGGGTCTGCAATTCTTCCTGCCGGGTATCGAGGACGCGGGCCGCAATGTAGGAAAGAAGTCGCTCACACAGATCCATCACATCATCGAGCGTCGCATAGGCCATCTCAGGCTCGACCATCCAGAACTCCGTCAGATGTCGCCGCGTCTTTGATTTCTCGGCCCTAAACGTCGGTCCAAAGCAATAGACTTTGCCGAAGGCCGCGGCCGTGGCTTCGTTGTAAAGCTGGCCGGACTGGGTCAGATAAGCCTTCTCGTCGCCGAAGTAATCGACTTCGAATAGCGTCGTCGTCCCTTCGCAGGCTGCCGGCGTGAAGATCGGAGTGTCCAGCAGCGTAAACCCATCGTCGTCCAGAAAATCGCGCACTGCCTTAACGACCGCGTGACGCACCTTCAAAATCGCGTGCTGCTTTTTCGAGCGCAGCCACAGATGGCGATTATCGAGCAGGAACTCTGGTCCATGTTCTTTCGGAGTAATGGGGAAATCGTGAGCGTTCTGCAGAACTTCCGCCGAGGTCACATCGATCTCGAATCCGCCCGGCGCGCGGCTGTCTTCGCGTAGGCGACCGCTGACAATTAGTGAAGACTCCTGGCCCAGGGGCTTGAGCGCATCCCACGTTTCCGCCGCCACGGCATTCTTCGCCACGACGCATTGTACGACACCTGTTCCGTCGCGCAGTTGCGGAAACAAGAGCTTGCCGCTCGAGCGCATGTTATAGAGCCAACCCTTGAGTGTTACTTCTTCACCGACATGTTTTGATAAGTCTTTGATGTAAGTTTGCATTTAAGAAAGTGTCCAACGCGCGCTCGATAATAGCCCAGCACTTCAGCTGCTTCGGTAAATGTAGAGACTGGAACTCGATTCGATCCACGAATTCACACAAAAAGTCACGAAGGTGATACGGTTCGTGTTCGTTCGTGTGATTTGGTGGATCGTTTCGGTCAACCTCTGTTTGGCGGACGCTCAAATTCTTTCCTTAATCATTCGCTGTAAAACCGGAAATCGCTCCAACCACTCAGCCGCCTGAAGGACGATAAGAAATGTGGGATGAATATGCCGTTCGTAAAATGCTCCCCGGCCATAGACTGCCGTCTGACATGAAAACGTCCCCACCGCTTTTAGCCCGCGCTGAATCGTCATCAATCGGAATTCTCTGCTGAAGTCATCCGGATCAAACGCCTCCAGACCGTAGCGCCGGCGCGTGTCCAGAAAGAACAGGCGATGCCCGCGCACCTCAGCCAGTGACGGGGGCCCGGGTTGTCGATCAAGCAACAGCGAAACCAAATCGTAGCTGGCCGGCCCCATCCGCGCATCCTGATGATCGACTATGCGAACATTGCCATGACCGTCGAGCATTAAGTTCGCGGTGTGGTAATCACGGTGACAAAGCACGCGCGACACACCGGCCAGCTCGGCGGCGATATCGTTCAACTCCGCTTGCAATTCGGCGGCCTGGCCGTGCGTCAGCGTTTCCTTACGATAGCTCCCAAAATAATGCTCGAAGAAAAAATTGAGCTCCCAGGACAACTTCGCCTCGTCAAAGGCGAGACGGCTGGCGATCGAGTCGCGCTCGAATGCTTTGCTGGTCGCAGCTTGAATGCGGGCAATGATATCGATTGCCTGTTCCAGCAGGTTCTCGCGTTCATCTTCCGAGACTTCTTCAAAAACCTGGCACAACTGGTGACTCCCCAGATCCTCCTGCACAATGATGCCGACCGTCCCATCGACATCAAGGACCTCAGGCACCGGCAGATCACAATCGCGAAACAAACCAGTGATGTCGAGGTACGGGTGCACTGAAGCATCGAACGGCTCGGGATAGACGGCCGCGACCGCAGTCCCTTTTGTCCACGGGATGCGAAAGTATTCGCGGGTAGACGCGTCCGGAGTCAACGCCACAATGTCTTTGGCCTGGCCGCTTTGACGGCCGGCGACGTACTTCGCGATCCGCTCCCGCGCGCTGGAAGTGAAAGCAGTTGAACTTGATTGAATAACCGAACTCATGCAGCAAAGGTGTCAGAACTGGCTGCGGTAGCGGGTGGTTGATCTTTGTCGCATTGAACCTGGCGCTCTCTCGATCAACGACCGGCTACCGCAGTTGTCTCTAACCCGATCCTTAAGCGAATCTTATCACTGCGATAAGTCAACGACAAAATTCTCGCCTCTCAATTCACCTTTAAGAGCTTTTGCCGGAGGTTTCTTACCGGCAATGACCTCGGCTCGCACCACCACCGAGTCTGCAAAGATCTCGCCTGCGGCTATCCGAACGCCATCACCGATAACCGCGCGACGCACGCTCGCGCCGCTCTCGATGATTACGTCATTCCATAAAACCGAATCTTGCACTTGCGCGCGCGGGGAGATTTCCGGATTGGTTCCAGCGTATATCTCGCGCTGCTGCCGGCGGAGCAGCGCCAAACTGATATCGAGATACCTTTGCAAAGTCGAAAGCTCGTACCACATCCCGTCGCTCACGTGAGCGATGACGCGCTCGCCTTTAGCAATTGCCTGCGGATAGACATTGATGACTGTATCTGAAAAAACTCCGCGCGGAATGTAATCGAAGATGCGCGGCTCGAGAATCTGAATGCCAGTGAACATTAGCGGCGGGGCCCCCTCTCCGGTTTTTGCCGGCATACCCGCGAACCGCGAGACCAAACCATCACTGGTTTCGACGACGCTGAACCGCTCGCGCGCCACGTTGGGCTTCAGCACCAGGGTCGCCAGGGCCTTCTGGGCGCGATGCTGCGCCAGGGCGGCATCCAGATCAATATTCGTAATAATCTTTCCATTGACAACCACAAACGTTTCGGCCTCAAACAGTTCGCGGGCATTGTCGAGCGCGCCACTGGTGCCGAGAATCACTGGTTCGTGCACGTATTGCAGATGGACGCCGAACTCACTGCCGTCGCCGAGAGCGCGCCGGACCGAATCCGGCTCGTGATGCAGATTCACGACCACGTGCTTGATGCCGAATGCGGCCAGGTACTCAGCCACATAACCGACCAGCGGTTTTCCCAACACCGGCAGTGCCGGCTTGGTTCGGTCGGCGGTCAACGGCCACAACCGCTCGCCGAATCCCGCTGCCAGAATCATCCCCTTCATGGTTGAGACATTCTAAATGAAACTCCGGCGCCTGCCACTTGTGGCAACGTTATTGGTAGTGTTTCCGCCGGCTCTTTCTGAGAATGGCGGAACGATCCACGAAGCCACACAAACAAACACGAACTCCGATCTTCTTCGTGATCTTTCGTGTGATTTCGTGGATCGTAGTTGCGTTCTACAAACTAACAATCGAAGGATTCATTTGAAGACCGGTCCTTAGTGTCGTAAGCTAACCGCGGCTTTTCATACCGCAGTCATCTCAGGGGACCAATGCCGCCGGACCAACTTTTGTCGCTACCCTTCAAACAACAGATCGGACAGTTTTTATTTATCGGTCTTCCCGGAACAACGATAGACGACGAAGCCCGCGAACTTATCGAAGAAATTAAGCCGGGCGGAATCATTCTGTTTGGCCGCAACATTGAATCGCCCGAGCAAGTGCGGAAGCTGCTCGATGATTGTCGAGAGTTGCTGCCCACGCCGCCTTTATGCGGCATCGATCAGGAGGGTGGTCTGGTTGATCGCCTGCGCGAGATCTTTCCACCTATGCCTTCGGCCCGCGCCATTCGCCAGCACGGCGATCTCGGCGGCGTACGAATGCTGGGCAAGATCTCCGGCGAACTGTTGCGCATGCTGGGATTCAATATCAACTTCGCGCCGGTAATGTCGATCATTACTCAGGAGCGGAGCCAACTCACAAACGGTCTTTATTCGCGCTCGTTTGGCCGGTCGCCCGGCGAGGTGCTGGGCTACACAACCGTATATGTCCGCGGTCTGCAGGGCACCGGCGTCCTCGCGTGCTTAAAACACTTTCCCGGAATTGGCGCGGGCGCTGTCGACTCGCACATCGAAATGCCGCTCGTACCCCTTTCCCGCGATGACTTGCTCGCCCAGGACCTGGCTCCCTACATCGAACTGTTCCAGCGCGCCGACGATCGCGTGCGGGTGGTGATGGTCAGTCACGGGGGCTTTCCCAATATCGATATCAAAAAAGGTACTACGGGTGGTTTGGTTGAGCCGGCCTCGATCAGTACGCGCATAGTTTCGCATTTGCTGCGAGAGGAGCTGGGATACAAGCATCTGGTCGTAACTGATGATCTGGAGATGGGTGCGATTTCGAAGCACTGTGAGATCGAAGAGGCAGTAGTCAAGGCCTTCAATGCCGGCGAGGATATGCTGCTGATTTGCGCCACCCCAGAGATCATCCGTCGCGGTTACCGCGAGTTGCTGGCCGCAGCGGGCGACAAGCGCATCAGCGAGCGCCGCGTGAAAGAGTCGCTGAAGCGGATCGCGGCGACGAAAGCATTGGCCCAACCGCCCACGCCATTCGACATGAATAAATACAACCAGCTATCAAACGATATTCGGGAATTGAATAAGAGACTTGATTACGTCTATCCGGGAGAATCGCATGCCTCATAGCTTTCGGCACGAAAGACGAGTGTTTCAGTTATTTATCTTCACGATTTGCGTTAGCGGTGTCTTGTGCCTCGGATCGTCGTGCCGCCGCAACCGCGGCAATGTATTCGTCATCGCGCTTTCCGACAATGTCAAAACCATCGATCCGATCGGATCGCCCTCAGTCGACGCGGCCAGCGAACGCGTGCGCGTCCTGATGTTCAATTCGCTAGTAAGAAAGGATGAAAAATTTGATTATGTGCCGGAACTGGCTTCAAACATCCAGCGATCCGACGATGGACTGACGTTTACTTTTGCCTTACGTGACGGCGTGACATTTCACGACAGCCGGCCGTTCACTTCGGCAGACGCGAAATACACCCTGGACACGGTCCTCTCCAATAGCTTTGCGAAGTCCGCCAGCTTTTTCGAAGGCACGGGAGCCAACAAGACCGCCTATGTCAAGAGCGTGGCAGCTCCGGATGCGCATACCCTGGTAATCACGCTCAACAAACCATGGACCGGACTGCTACCCAACCTGGTGCCAATCGCGATCATTCCCAGGGACAGCTACGAATCGCAAAAGACACATCCGCTGGGGACCGGTCCATTCAAATTCAAGAGCTATGACTCGTCGCAACAGGTTGTCGACATGGAGGCCAATCCGAACTATTACGATGGGCCGCCGCATATTGCGAACGTGCGGGCCCGGGTCATTAGCGATTCGAACGCGATGCAGGCCGAACTGCGCGCCGGGCGTGTCGATATTGCGCCGCTCCCCACCAGTCTCTCGCCCGACGCTATCGACTCTCTTTCTCACGATCCAAACCTGAACGTGCACAAATTCAATGGTTCGAATCTGAATTTGCTTACCTTCAATACCGCTGAAGCGCCACTCGATAACGTCAAGGTGCGAGAGGCAATCGCGTATGCGATCGATCGCGAGAGTATGATTCGCGATCTGCTGCGCGGACAGGGCACGATTGCTCATTCGATCCTGCCCGAAGCATCGTGGGCATATACAGCGGGCCAGACCTACCAATTCGATCCTGCGAGTGCGAAGAGATTGCTGGACGAAGCCGGGTTTCGCGATCCCGACGGTGACGGGCCGCAGATGCGATTCGCAAAACCGATCCTGTTTCGCATCTCCGGCAGCAGTGCGTCCGCCCGCCAGTATGCCGGTGTGATCCAAAACTATTTGAAAGATGTCGGTATTCCGGTTTCGATTGAGACTTCAGAGCTCAATGTATTATTCGAGTCCCTGCGCCGCGGCCAATTTCAGATGACCTACGGCCAATGGGTTGGTGGCAACCAGGACCCGATCTTCTATAAGGACCTATTCGCCTCGGCTGAAATACCAACCGAGACGCGCGCATCCCGCAATCGCAGTCGCTACAGCAATCCGGAACTCGATAAAATTCTGGATGAAGCCACGAATACTTACGACCATGACAAGACCAAACCGCTTTACGCCCGGGCGCAGGAAATAGTCAGCCGCGACCTCCCTATTTTCCCACTGTGGTATCAGGCGAACATGGTCATCGCCAGAAAGAATGTCGCCAATCTAAAGGTGGATGCGAGTGGTGACTGGGGCTTTGTGAAGAATATAACGGTGCAGTAGGTCACCTCTTTCGTTATTTCGCGGATCGTATCTCAGCCCACGAAATAACACCCTCGCGAACCAGTTTTGGCTCAGACGTAGCATCAACCACGGTCGAGGGAAGTTCGGACCTGGCCTGACCGCCATCGACAACCAAATCGATGGCATCCCCAAAATAGGTTTCAACTTGTGCTGCTGTCGACGCCGGCGCCGCGTGTGAAGGATTCGCGCTGGTAGCGGTCAACGCGCCGCCGCAGGCTCTGACCAGATCGCGCACCTGCTCGTCATTGGGTAATCGCACCCCAATCGATTTGGTGCCGGCGGTGAGCTCATCCGGGACCTCCGCGCGGGCTTTGCCAATCAGGGTCAACGCCCCCGGCCAGAGTGTTTTTGCGAGCAGATCGAACTCCGGCGAGACATCTTCGATGAAACGCTGCAACTGATCGTAATCGCTAATCAGGATGAGGATCGGCTTACGGTCTTCCCGGCCCTTGAGTTCTTTGATCCGGCAAATCGCTTCGCGATTAAAAGGATCAACTCCCAATCCGTAGAAGGTGTCAGTGCGAAAGGCGATGACGCCGCCGCGCGCGATTACGTTAGAAATCTCAGCGAGATTTTCGGATGGATACGGGAT
>JBKPEE010000042.1:0-12699 GCA_046728235.1 Acidobacteriota bacterium | reverse complement strand
ACCCAATTTCGCCACACGATTCGCGGAGTCAGCCGAAACTCACGAAAGAGAAAACTTTGTCCCCGGGATGTGTCAGAACCGGGAGCGGTGGCGACCGGGTCAATCATATCGGACGAAACCTTTGACCCCGTCGCTACCGCTCCGGGTTCTGTCATCGTAACCGAGCGATAAGTCTTAACTAACCAGACACTTCGTTGTAAACTCTCACGGCTCTAACCCCCGACACTTCTACGATTCATTAGGAGGTCCGTCATGATCCGAAAAGTTGTTAACGCAATATCGCTCTTACAGCTAAGTCTCACTGTCGTGATATTGAGCGCCCCTGCGGCCGCAGCCCAGGACCAACCGACGATTCAGAAAGACTCGGTTCAGGTCACGGCGTTCACCCTTAGCTCTTACAAGAAGGATTTCAAGGTATTCAGTTGGGTGCCTAAATTGAAACTGCGGGTCAATGGGCCAATCTCCAGCGGCAGTCAAATCTATGCCGAGTTCACTGCCCCAGGAGCGACCGGCTGGAAGTTCGATTGCAAAACTGAGGCGACTGAAAAAGGTCATTGGTGGCAGCCGGACGAGTGCGGCGGCCGCGATGCGCTGGGAGAAGATAAAGGGATCACGTACACCGGCCCGGTCAATTTCACGATCAAGATGAGAAATGAACTGATGGGAGGCGACGTCACGCTATTTAGCGGCAAGTTTAAAGTCGCAAAGGTGCATTCGAATGAAACGGGCCCGGATTACGTGAACCACTTTGTCTATTACGTCGATCAGGATGCGAACTTGCCGATTGGTTACGTCTTTTATCATGGCGACGACGTTCGCGGAATGAATTACCCATCATTCAGCTTCGCGTTCTGGACGCGCGGCGAAACCACCGCACCTTACGAACCGCATCTATTTCACAATGGCAAGGAAGTCGGAGTCATGATGTACGAGGGCGAGCAAGTCGGAAAGCCGAGTTGCGGCACCACTGAGGTCGACGACAATCCGACTCATATCACCGAGCCACACGGCCAATTCATTTGGACACGCTGGGGCTGTAACTTTCCGAGCATCCACGGCTGGAACAAAACCGGCGAGAAGATTGATAGTATGTTTGGCCCGCTCTACATGATGATCGAGAACCCCGGTGATTACGAGATCAAGATTCTTTATAAAGGTCATCTCGTGCGCTCGATCAAATTCGCGGTGGATGGCGAAGGAAAGATTGTCGACAACGGCATCGGTACGGCCAATAAGTTGGGAAACAGCCGCGTGATAGTCCCGGTACAGGTGCTGGGCGATGCGGACGGCCCGTGGGACAAGAATGCCTGGAAGACTGATGCGTTCTACGGAAATCCGCTGACCGGCTTCGCCGCGCCCTAATTCACTTCCAGGCATGGACCAACTCGAGCAGCTTTTTGAAAATAACCGCGCGTGGGCGGCAGAGATGACGCGGCAGGATGCCGGCTTCTTTCAGCGTCTATCAACTCAACAATCGCCGCGTTATCTTTGGATCGGCTGTTCAGACAGCCGCGTGCCGGCAAATCAGATCGTCGGCTTGCTGGCCGGCGAAATGTTCGTGCACCGCAATGTCGCGAACGTTGTGGTGCACACGGACCTCAATTGTCTTTCGGCGATTCAGTTTGCAGTTGAGGTCCTGCGCGTGGGGCACGTCATCGTTTGCGGCCATTATGGCTGCGGCGGTGTACTGGCGGCACTGCAAAACAGCAAACTCGGTTTGATAGACAATTGGCTGCGTCACGTACAGGACGTGCGCGCCAAACATCGTTCCCAGATCGATTCACTCACGACCGAGATAGAACAGCATGCGCGTTTATGCGAACTGAATGTGATCGAGCAGGTCGCCAACGTGAGCCAAACGACGGTAGTGCGCGACGCCTGGTCGCGCCATCAACCGCTGACCGTTCACGGATGGATCTACGGCCTGAGCGACGGTCTGCTGCGCGATCTGGCCGTGACGGTAACTGGTTGACTGGAGCGCCACCCGACTGGAGCGCAACCGTCCCGGTTGCTCTTTTCGGTTCGCGCTTTCGCGCTCATTGCAAGCGAGGACGCTTGCGCTCCAGTCTGCTGCGCTCCAGTCAGCTATCTAAGGCCGTGCGGTAGTCGTCTTGGCGCTTCCGCCCGCGTTTCCTCGCAATCCCCGATTCGCCAGCATTTTGACTTCAACGCGGCGATTTTGCGCGCGCCCGGCGGCTGTTGAGTTGTCGGCGACCGCTTCGGTCTTTCCGTATCCCATGGGCGTGATGAACCGGCGCGCCGGAATCTTATGAGCCACAGTCAAATACTCAATCACCGATTCAGCTCGATCTCTGCTGAGCCGCATATTCTTCACGTCGCTTCCGGTTGAATCGGTATGGCCCGAAATTTCGATCATGTAACCGTTTGACGCGAGCGCCTTGGTGGCAAAAGCATCCAACTGTTGTTTGGCTTCGGGAGACAATACCGCGCTATTAACGCGAAAAGTCACCGCGATGGTTTCCTCGACATCGTAATCATCAAGCGCCGAAACGCGTTCGTTCACCGCCGCCACCTGCTGCCGAGCTTCCTGCGCCACGGCATACAATTCGTCGATCTGGCCGGCGATCTTCTTCTGGTTCTCTTCAACCGGCGTCACGCGTGTATCTGACGTGACGGCGGCCCGCATGTCCGATTCTCTGAATCGAATCTTATCCGCCACCAGTTCGCCCTGGGCGTCGCCGCGTCCTTCAACTTCAACGATTAGCCCGCGCATCAGATCGGTAACCGGATACTTTTTGCCACCGTGCAAAAATCCGCCTGTCGTTTTGACACTGGTGTCATCCGTAATCCGAACCTGATAGTCAGTGCGCGTGCGATCGCGAATAGTAAAGGTGTCGGCGTTCCGATCGATGACGACGCCCTGGAACTTCATCTTGGCGCCACTCGGAACTGACCGGTAAGTTGTTGCTGGATTTGGGGCTTGAGTATTTGCGACCTGGGCGCGGGTGACTGACGTTGCCGCCAGTGCCAACAGCAATCCGCAGGCGACAATCAACGAACGAATCCCTAAACTCATGGCTGGTCTCCTTAGTGCAAAATCCGAGAGTGCCGAAAACAGACTCCCGCGATCAAATGTTGTCCGGAACTAAATAGGGGAAGAGAAAAAAAGCCTAATCGATGCCGAGACCGAAATCAACGAAAGAGCGGTGAATGCTTCATTATAGTTTGGTTGCGATGAAGGCGGTGGCGAGTTCCTAATCTCTGCGCCGGTACTAATACACTTGGCTCACTTAAGGATTGCAGCGAGCGGCTTTGCCTCAAAAGTCGGCGAAGCCGACGAATGAGAATAGCCCACCGATTCATCGGTGGGGTTGAATGCATGCATAGACGTAGTCCGTGAAACGGACGGCTGAATTATAAATGCTCTACGTCCATAGGTTTGTCAGTCGTCCGCCTCGCGGACTGCTTGGACCTATACCTAGTAACCCAGCGCTAAAGCGCTGGGCTATTTTCGCTCAGTCCGCTTCGCGGACGAGAACAACACTAGTTTTGAGGCAAAGCTGCCGCGAGCGCCAACGGCGCTGCCGAGTTCGGACCCTGCAATCAGCGTTGGATCAGTTCAGTATGTTTTTGCTTCTACGCCTTCTCAAAAATACTCGCGGCAGAGATTTCTACTTCCCGCTGTCCATGTGCCAACCCGGATTGACCCATTGGCCGTTGCGCAGGACGAAGACTTCCGTAACCCGGCCAGAGTGGGCGCTGTGTTGACCGCCTTGCTCCAGCTCGTACGAATAGTCTGAATAGATGACCGCGGTGGCTCCGTAGACTTGAATCTCAGTCTTTGGGAATTCGAGTTTGATGAGCTTGCCGCCGCTCTTGGCAAATTCGACTGAGCCATTAAGAATGGTCTGCCGATTTGACCAGTTATTATATCCAGCTTCGATGGTCACGGTTTCTTCCGGAATCAGCTTCTCCAACGCGGCCCGGTCGCCGGCAAAGTAAGCTCGCCACACAGCTTCCCGCGCATCGAGTAGACGCTTCTTCATCTGATCTCCCAGTTGACGCGGCGCGGCCATTTGCTCTTCCATCGACTCGGCATGCAGCGCCGTATCACTGCCGCCCTGAATCCACTTGCCGTCGTTCTTTGTGTAGAAATCACAGATGCGCAGCGCCCGATGCGCCGGCGCGCCGGGCCAGTTAGATTCGACATCTGCGACAAAGCAGACAAACGCGGCATCGCCCTTGAATATCATGTCGAATTCGCGAAACTTGTAACTCTTCATGCCATAAGGGCTTTTCGGATCGACCTGGTTCCAATCCATGTAGCCATCTATTCCTTTAATCGCGCTGCGCGAACCTTCCAAATACCCGAACCAGTTCTGCGCGTGCGTCGCGCGCAGCGCGGCCGGGTCTTTATTAATGAAGGCCTGAAAGATCGATTCGATGTGCGCCTTGATCGCGGTTCGATCGGCAGCCCGATCATCCTGAGCCGTCGCAATCGTGACGGCAAGGAGCAAACAGATCAGCGCAAGGACAGACATGGAAGAGACGCGGAGTAAATTCATGGATCCTAACTCCTTTGATTTTTGAGCTGGTAATACCTACGAACCGGACGAATTGTCGTTCGTGTTAATTCCGGTTGCGATTCATTCTACTGCCCAAACCAATTTGAACCACAAAATTACACGAAGACAGGCGCCTTTGTTCGTGTGCCTTCGTGGTTTCAATTCCTCTCGATATCGGTGTCCCGGTAAATTAAGACACGATCTTAATTCGGGTGATCTCGTGGATCGGCTTGCAAGCTCGCCAACTTTCAGTGGCCGGCAACGGTGAACTTTATGTCGTCTGGACTGTCGGCAATCTTGACGTCATTAGCGTTGTAGGCGGTCACCACGACCCGGTAAGACCCCGCGGCAAGTGGTTTGTCCAAAAGGTACGACGTGCCGTCGACTCGCTTGTTGATGTCATCATAGTCAGGCTTAGCCCCGGTGGCCTCATCGGCATAGATGCTGAACTTATAATAGGCGGCATCAGGATAACTGTCCCACTTGATTTCCAGATTGTCGGGACTCACCCTGGCGCCGGCCTTCGGAGTGATCAGCTTGAGATCGCTCTTGAAAAGGTTTGAATTCGGCGCAAAGAAAGTTTTGTCCGGCTCGAGCTGGTATTTCGCCGAGCCGATATAGCCGGAAGTCGCGAATACGTAATAAGGCGTCTCGAACACTTTTGCGGTGAGACCTTCATAGAGCCCCGGCGGCACGTCCTTTATTAAATACTCGCCATTGGCGTCGGTGCGCTCCGTAAATGTTTGGCCCTGGCAACCGCCAACAAACTGATTAAACTTCTCGCATAACTTCACCTCGATGTTAGCCGCGGGCTTTGAGTTGAAGAGTACCTTTCCCTGAACGTTGGCTTTACCGGCCGCCGGTTTCTCTTTTTCTTCCCCGGTTTCTGAACGGACAATTCCCTGGTCGTCGGGCGACGAGTTGCCGTTGGAGCTGGTTGAACTATTCTTATTCCCATTAATTGATTGGAACGTGTTGGTATTGTGGGAAGGCCTGCAACCCAGGACGATTCCTACAAAAAGCAGCGTGGCGATTAAAAGTACCTTGTATGACATCGACATCAAATTCCCTCCGATTTTTTGTTCCCAGCGTCAGGCAGTTTTCTAACGCAGTTGGTGTCATTCATGCAAATCCGAAGATTACGCTGCTGATGCCCGCGATCGATCAATTTGAGAGATTCTCATTCTCGCCGTCGCGTTAGCGCGGCGATGAATTCTTTCGGCCGAAAACGGAAACCGTTTAAACGGTTTCCTTTGACTTCGTGCCTCGGACACCGGGCTTAAGCCACGTTGTGAATGAAAGAGGCAAACTGAATCGTCAATGTCCGTGCACAAACGATGTCAATTGTTCCGCTACGACCTGTTATAATCGGCAAAAAGCTTATATTCGAACCGCTCTCAAAGTCTTTGCTGATGGCAACCGACTATATCGACAACGTAGCGAGCATTTGTCTTTGATCTTTTGCTGTCCCTCATCTAGGATGACTCGCGAACAGAGTGAGTGAGCTACCAGGTCGCGCCCGCTCGGAAGATTTCTCCCGCCGGAAATAATCGCTTTATGACCGCTGAACGCTGGCAACAAGTAGAGGAGATCGTCCACACGGCCCTTGATCTGCCGGTGGCCAAGCGCGCCTCGTACCTTTCGGAAGCATGCGGCGGCGATGTCACGCTGCGCGACGAGGTGGTCAATTTACTCGCCTACCACGAATCGGGCGAGCACGCCTTCAACGAATTAATTCCTGCGGCAGACCGGCGCCCCAATCACGACACGATGGCTGATGACGTCGATCCGCTGATCGGCCGGCGCATCGGCGCTTATCGTATCGAGCGCGAGATCGGACGTGGCGGGATGGGCGCCGTATACGAAGCCACCCGCGCCGACAAAGAATTCAACAAACGCGTCGCGATCAAGCTGGTGAAACGCGGCATGGATACGGATTTCATTCTGCGGCGTTTTCGTAAAGAGCGTCAGATTCTGGCCGCCCTGGATCACCCGAACATCGCACAATTGCTGGACGGTGGCACCACTGACGATGGCCTGCCGTTTTTCGTCATGGAGTTCATTGAAGGTCAGCCCCTTTATCAATACAGCGATGAACATCAGTTGAATATTACAGAGCGCCTGAACCTGTTCCTGGCGATCTGCGACGCCGCGCATTATGCCCATCTCAAGCAGGTAGTTCACCGGGACATAAAGCCATCGAACGTGTTTGTGACTTCTGAAGGTGCCCCCAAGTTGCTGGACTTTGGGATCGCCAAACTGCTGAATCCCGACCTGGCCGGCGATATCACTCACGATCCAACAGCGACGGCGATGCGTTTGATGACCCCGGAATACGCGTCTCCCGAACAAGTTCAGGGGTCGCCGATCGGACCAACTGCCGATGTCTATTCACTTGGTGTCCTGCTTTACGAATTACTGACAGGTCACCGGCCATATTTCCTCGGTAACCGCGCCCCGCATGAGATCGCGCGCGTCATTTGTGAAGAGGCGCCGGTGCCGTTGAGCGTTATCATCACGCGCCCTTACGGCCTGCTGCCGCGCGGTAATGAACGCACGACGCTGGACCAGGTTTATTCAGCCCGTAACGCTTCGATCGACGTGCTGCGTCGCGACCTTTCCGGTGAACTCGAGACGATCGTCATGCGCGCTTTGCGCAAAGAGCCGGCGTGGCGCTATCAAACCGCCAAACAGTTGCGCGACGACATTGCGAGTTATCTCGCGGGACAGCCGCTTTCGGTTCTGCCCGACGTTCCCTTTGACGCACCTCAATTCAGAGCGAGCCGGGCTGCTTCTGAAACGGCGCTGGCAGTCCTGCCTTTGAAGGTGATTGATCTGGCCGGCGCCGATTCGGCGTCCGACTACCTCGGCACCGGCCTGGCCGACGCGTTGATTACCCGGCTCAGCGCCATTCAACGTTTCGCCGTGCGGCCGACCAGCAGTGTGCTGCGCTACACCGATGCCGATCCGCTTGTCGCCGGTCGCGAACTTGGCGTCGCGTTCGTGCTCGAAGGCCGGATACGCCGCGCGGGCGATCGCATTCGCCTCACCGTGCAGTTGCTTGATGTCGCCGACGGGACTGCGGCATGGGCGGGCCAATTCGATGAAAAGTTCACCGACGTCCTGACGCTCGAAGATGCGATCTCGTCGAATGTCGCTGAGGCGATCGTGCCGCATCTCACCGGCGATGAGCTGACACGACTGGCAAAGCGGGGCACGAATGATCCGGAGGCCCACGAAGCATATCTGCGCGGGCGCTCGTACTGGAACAAGTTCAACGAGGACGGATTCGCCAAAGCCATCGTCTGTTATCACCAGGCGATTGCCATCGATCCGGATTACGCCGTGGCCCATGCGGCCGTGGCTGAGTACTACAACTGGCTGGGAATCTATTCGGTGCTGCCGTTTCACGAGTGCGCGACTTCCGCTTACGAGGCCGCGGCCACCGCGGTGGCCATCGATCCGATGCTTTCCGAGGCGCACTGCGCTCTGGGCCAGGCGATCCTCTGCCGTGACTTTGCCTGGGACAATGCCGAGCGCGAGCTGTTTCGCGCGATCGAATTAAATCCCAACTATGCGCCGGCGCGCACCTGGTACGGATTTCAACTGCTCATGGAGGCGCGGTTCACTGAGGCGGCGCGCGAGGCCCGCGCAGCAGTTTCGCTCGATCCGTTTTCGATCATTTCTCGTTTTTGCCGAATTTGGTGTGCTTATCATGAGCGCAAATTTGCCGCTGCGCTTGACCTTTGCCATGAGTTGCTGAAGTCCGAAGCCGATCAGGTAATGTCACTTTACGTGACGAGTTTCCTCTTTACCGCGATGGGGCGGCACGAAGAAGCGATTGCCAATGCCGAGCAGTGCATCGCCACCACCGGTAAGGCGTCACGCACGCTGGGACGCCTCGGAGCAGCTTACGCGTGGGCCGGCCAAGTTGAGCAGGCTGAAGAAATTCTGCGAGAAATGAACGAAATTGCCGCGCGTCGCTATATCTCGCCTTATCATATCGCGCTCGTGCAATCAGCGCTTGGTCGCGTGGAGCCCGCGCTCGAGCTGCTCAAACGCGCAGTTGATTCCCGGGATGCATGGGTACTGTGGATGGCCGTCGATCCTGAACTGGATCCGCTGCGCACCCATCCGCGATTCAACACAATTCTGCAAAGCATCAATCCTCGTCTGGGAACAATGATCGATAGCGTCTCGATCGATTCACAGGCGTTCGTCCCACCGGTGCGTGAACTCGAGCCAACGCCACCCCCGGCAGCGGCGCCCCTCACCTCACCATACCCAACTCCCGTCGCCGACACGTCTCCGGGCGTCGATGACGAAGCGCAGCAACTCTTCACTGCGGGACGCTATTATGCGACGCGTCGGAGCGCCGAGGGATTGCGCCAGGCGATTGAGCGTCTCGAACGCGCCGTGGAGCTGAAACCTGATTTCGCCGCGGCCTGGGCTGAACTCGCCGACTGCTATGCATTGCAAAACTGGTTCGTCGAACCTCCGCCACCGGAAGCCTGGCAGCGAGCTAAGCATGCGGCACTCAACGCGGTGGGTGCGGACCCGCTATTGGCTGAGGCGCATGCGTCGCTGGGGTTCGTGCGGCTTCATTATGATCGCCACTGGAAGGATGCCGAACTCGAGTTGCGAAAAGCGATCGTTCTCAATCCCAGCAATCTGATTTCGCATCGCTGGTACGCCTACAGCCTCTCGGCCATGGGCCGGCATGACGAGGCCGCAACTGAAATTGAACGCGCGCGCGAAATTTCGCCGCAGTCACCGGTGATTGCCACGGCGGTGGCGAACGTCCTCTTTCTGGCCGGGCGTTTCGACGACGCGATCGCGCAATGCCACAAAGCTTTGGCTCTGGATCCCGGCGGAGTTGCCGCCCATACGATCCTGCGGTGGTCATACGAAAAGAAAGGAATGGTGCCGGAAGCCCTGGCGGCATTCGATCAAGAGAGAGTTTTCGCCGGCGACACGCCAACGACCCGCGCCAAGCGCGCCCACGTGCTCTCCGCGACGGGCCACATCGAACAGGCTCGCGAGATTCTGGCGGACATCATCCGCGAGCGTAGCGATAAGTGGGTCACCGCTTATGAGATCGCGATCATTTACAGCTTGCTGAACGATCGCGATAACGCCTTTCTTTGGCTGGATACGGCTGAGCACGAGCATGCGGTCGGTTTTACCTTTGCCCGAGTTGATCCACATCTTGATAATCTCAGGTCAGATCCGCGCTTTGCGCAGTTACTCCGCAGCACCAATAAGTCATGAAGCGATCCCCGTGGCGCGTCGCTAAGATCCTTTTTTGCAGCATGGCATTCCTTTGCGCATCAGGTTACGTCGCCGAAACCTTCGCCCAGGGAGCTCCCCAGCGAGTTGTGATTGCCACCGGGACGCTGCTCGACGGCAAGGGCAACGTGCTGCACGACACGCGGATCGTGGTCGAAGGCTCGAAGATTGTCGCCATCGATCCGAAGGCCGGTCCAGTCAAATACGATCTCCGCGGCCTCACCGTGATGCCCGGATGGATCGACGCGCATGTGCACATTACCTGGATCTTTGGCAAAGACGGTAAGAATGGAGCGACAGGATGGACGCCCGACGAAGTGGCGCAGCAATATGCCAACAACGCGCGGGTTACTTTACTGGCCGGCTTCACAACCGTACAAAGCGTCGGTTCACCTGCGGACCTTTCGCTGCGCGACAAGATCGAGCGCGGCGAACTTGCCGGCCCGCGCATTCTCACTTCAGCACAGCCGCTGGTGGGTCAGGGCGAGCAAACGGGAACACCTGATCAAATCCGCGACTTCGTCAGAGCGCAGAAACAGGCCGGCGCCGATCTAATCAAGATTTTCGCCGCCGGCGGTCCGACCCGTAATGCGCCGACGTTATCACAGGCCCAGCTTGACGCGGCCTGTGGTGAAGCAAAACGCCTCGGGCTGCGCACGCTGGTTCATGCGTACGGGCCGGCGGTGAAAATGGCGACGCTCGCCGGCTGCTCGCAGATCGAGCACGGCGTCGGCGCGACCGAAGATGACCTGAAATTAATGGCGTCGAAAAACACTTACCTCGATCCTCAGGCGGGCCTGGTTTGGGAGAACTACCTGCTTAATAAACAAAAATTCGTCGGCACGCCAAATTATCCGCCCACGCTCGAAGGCTTTGCGTCGATGGAAAAACTGATCCCGCTTTATCACCAGTTTCTAAAGCAGACGCTGAAAGTTCCGGGATTGAAGATCCTGTTTGGCACTGATGCGCTCGCTGGATCGCACGGTCGCAATATGGAAGAGTTTATCGATCGCGTGCGCGATTGCGGAGTTGATCCAATGGTGGCAATGGTTTCGGCAAACTCTCTGGGAGCGCAGGCGCTGGACCTGGCCGGCCAAATTGGATCGATAGCGCCGGGATTGCAGGCGGACATCATTGCGCTCGATGGCGATCCGCTGAAAGATATCACCGCTGTACGGCGCGTCATGTTTGTGATGAAAGCTGGAGTGGTTTATAAAAACGGGCCAAATAACGGACACTAGGTTCATAATCCGCATTATTACCCTGCTAACGGGCTTTGCCTCAAAAGTAGATTAAACGTGGGAATGATTTCGTGTAGTTCGTGTGATTTCGTGGATCGTTTCCGTTCGTTCAGGAAACAAGGACGATCCACGAAATCACACGAAGCAACACGAACGGAACACTTCTGACCAGAGAGCTAGATCTCACTCTTGAGGCAAAGCCCCGCGGACGGTGGTTTTTAGGAAAACAAACGATTAAGGACAACCACGATGCGAATGCCTTTTCTCATTCTGCTGATTCTCGTTCTCAACATCACCATGGGCGACCAATTATTCGCACAGAGTCAATCGAAACGGATTGTCATTGCTGCCGGCACTCTGCTTGACGGCAAGGGCAAGGTGCTCCACAACACGCGGATCGTGATCCAGGACGGAAAAGTCATCGCGATTGATCCCAAAGCCGCACCGGTGGATTACGATTTGCGCGGTCTGACGGTGCTGCCCGGCTGGATTGACGCGCACGCGCACGTGACGTGGAGTTTTGGACCAGACGGAAAGAACGGCGGCGCCGGCCGTACGACTCAGGAAGCTGCCTATGCCGCCGCCGAAAATGCCTGGGCCACGCTCATGGCGGGCTTTACCACGATTCAGAGTGTGGGCTCTCCAACCGACGTGCCTTTGCGCGACGCGATTGCGAAAGGCCTCTTGCCAGGACCGCGCATTCTGACGGCCGTCGAACCTTTGACGGGGCGGGGCCCGCAAACCGGCACACCGGACGAAATTCGCAGCTTTATTCGCAAACAGAAGGAAGCGGGCGCAGACTTAATTAAGATCTTCGCCTCAGCCAGCATTCGCCAGGGCGGCGGCATGACTTTGTCACAGGAGCAACTGAATGCGGCCTGCGATGAAGCGAAGAAACTCGGCCTGCGCACGCTGGTCCATGCTTACAAAGAAGCCGTGCGCGCCGCCACCCTCGCAGGTTGTACCGAGGTTGAGCACGGCACCCTTGCGACTGATGACGATTTAAAGTTGATGGCGGCCAAAGGCACTTACCTGGATCCGCAGGCCGGGCTGGTAATAGAAAACTACCTGCTCAACAAAGACAGGTATCTCGGCACGCCAGGATACACCGCCGAAGGTTTTGCGGCGATGGAAAAGATCCTGCCGGTGAATCACGAGCTCGTGCAGCGCGCGTCAAGAATTCCGGGGTTGAAGATCGTTTTCGGCACGGATGCGGTCGCCGGCGCGCACGGGCGCAACGCCGAGGAGTTCATCGACCGCGTGCGTGATGGCGGAGTCGATCCCATGACCGCCATGATCTCAGCTAACTCGCTCGGCGCCGAAGCGATGGGCCTCGCGCAGCAGATCGGATCAATCGCACCGGGATTGCAGGCAGACATCATCGCCCTGGATGGCGATCCGCTTAAGGACATAACGGCGGTGCGACGGGTCGTGTTTGTGATGAAAGGCGGAGTCGTTTACAAGAACGTCCGTCGGTAAAGATGTTCGCGCAGGGTTCCAGTCACACCGGGCTTCAGCCGGTGGCGTGGGACAGTCAAAAACAAGTCCCATTCCCGACGTTAACCCGCTGTCATTTCTGACAATCCCGCTCGGCGACATGCTGGTCTTCGGTCTGCTGATTGGCGCCGCGTTTTATTACCGGC
>JBKPEE010000041.1:0-21601 GCA_046728235.1 Acidobacteriota bacterium | reverse complement strand
ATCGCATCATATCAAGATGGTTGAGCGGATGGTCGGCGCCAAAAAAGGTACCGGCGGTTCCGAAGGCATCGGCTATTTGCAGACGACCCTCGATAAGAAATTCTTTCCGGAACTTTGGGAGGCCAGAACTTATCTCAGTTCACAACATGATGTTAAAGGATGTCCGTTCGCAAACAGTTGAACGTGTATGATCGTCACGAAACTCTCTGCGACGGCTCATCTCTCGGAAGAGAGCGTGCAGCATCCCACCGCCACCGCTCGGGTTTCTGTGACCTCAGCCCAAATCCCCACCCTGATCCTCACGGACGTAAGCGATCGCGTTCGCGAGGTCCTCATCGTCCCACAATCTTTTCTTGCTGCCGCCATAAGCCCATGGACTACGATCACTATCCCAACAGTCGCTTTACGCATGTGTCGAGTTCCATTAGCCTTGAACGCGTTCATCACACGGTCTGCCGGATGGTTTGCGGTCACAACAACGTGCACATGATTAGTCCGAACGTTGCTAGTCCACAAGGTCCACTTGCGGATAGCGCATGTCTCGCAGATTGCTTCTGCGACGCAATTTCGCTGTTGCCGGTTTAATTTAACCGGAGCGTGCTTCAAAGCACTCCGATTATAAAGCCAACGTGCCTTGTCACCCGGTAGCTTTGGTGTACCGTAAACATTATGAAAGCGATCGACAGAACCCACTCGCCCGTGTAACCAGGTTCCGTAGCTCCGGAAAGTAATCAGGTAGCCATAAGGTGCATGATCGTCACGAAACTCTTTGCGGGAGTCCATCTCTCGACTCCTTGGTTACTCGGCTAGATCATTTTTCAGCATCATCCGGTTACAGAATGGCGAGCGAGCGGATGTTAGGGTCAAATTTCGACGATCGGGGACGCTGGCATCCCCTCGCTATCGCTCGGGGTTCTGTAACGCCTTTCGACCCCTGGGCCACTTGGCCTAATCACTTCTCGTCTAACTTGAGTACAGAACCGCGAGCGGTTCGGGCGGATGCTAGGGCAACTTTTGTAAATCCGCGAGTGAATGCTAGCGTCTGTACCTTCATGGTTGAATCTTCAATTTCTCCAGCGGCAGCATCGCCGTCATTCCCTTGTGTTGAAAGCATCGTTCTCCCGCGGCGTGGACGCGGCGATGACAGGGAGTACCCTTCTGCGTGCGCGCGCCACAGATGTAGACCGCCTCGTCGGAGGTTGCTACCGTGACGTTGGAATTTGCTTTGGGAAATCCGGCGGGTCTTGCCCCGCGCGTACCTTCAGTTAGATTCACCGGCGCATCTGAAAGTGGAGAATTCAGGGCGCGCTGAATAATCAATGGCGGCGGCGATGGTTGCAGGTGTTTTCCGATCGTAAAGCCTGCGAGCGCCACGAAGATGATGACGATCAGTGGTCGAATAGCAGCAAGTCGTCCCGACCTTTGAGCGCAATGATCGCAGAGATGGCCGCCCAGCCGCGCGCGCCAGGTCTGGCGGGTAAAACGTTCGCCACATTGCACACAGAAATTCGCCCTTGCCATCGCGGGCATCCTTAGGAAGCCCGGAAATTATATTTCGTTCGACAAGTAACAAACCGAGCATGAGTTGACGTGGGGCAAGCAAAGCGGTTAACGGACTTTGCAACTAAGATTAAAGCCGTAACGAGTTGCAAAGGTCAGTAAACCAAAGGCATACTCAAAAGAACCCCAGCAATCCTGTGGTCTCGGTAGATCCAATGGTCAGAGTCTTCGCCCCGGCAGTGTTGAGCATCACGCTTCGCCTTTTTGGCATCGCCGGACTCGTGCTCGGGCTGGCATCAATGGGCGGTCTGGTGCGCGCCCAGCAAGACGATGTTCTCAGGACTGAAACGGCGCTGGTGCAGCTAAATGTTGGCGTGGTCGACAAGCAAGGACACTCGATCACCAATCTGTCGGCCAACGACTTTACGATCTATGAAGACGGTGTGAAGCGGCCGATTGTGCATTTCGAACCAACTGAAGCGCCGTTTAGTTTGGTGATGCTGCTGGATACCTCCGGGTCGACGGTCACCTTTCGCCAGCAGATTGAGGGCGCCGCGCTACGATTTCTCGACGCCCTTAGTCCGGAAGATCGCGTTGCGGTCATTGATTTCAACGGTAAGGGCGTGAAATTGCAGCTTCCCTTTTCCACGGATCGACATCGCATTGCCTACACCATCGGCATCACGCTGCAGACAGGTAGAGGCGAAACGCCTTTGTATGAGGCCTTGAGGTACTCGGTAAAGGAGTTGGCGCACGAAGCCCCGAGACGTCGCAAAGCGATCGTAGTACTCACCGATGGACTGGATACCGGAGCGCGAAACTCAGATCGGTCGATTCTCAACAAAGCGCCGGCCGGGGACGTGGATTCGGCGATTAAAGCTGAGACGAACTCACAACTCGTTTCGGTTTTGAACGAGGCGGATCGGGAAGGCGTAACGATCTTTCCCCTGGCTCTGCCCTCAGGCGATCCTAAACATTTGCCGCTGCCGGACCCGGCGATCACGGCGATGTACAACGCGGCTCGCACGCGTTTGCAGTTGCTGGCTGACCGGACCGGAGGACGGTTGCATGAAATTCACCGCCTCGACGATCTGGCCGGCTTGTACGCCCGCGTCGCGGCAGATTTGCGGACGCTGTATACGGTGGTCTATCAGCCGCCCAATCCATCTTTACATGACGGCAAGTGGCGCGAGATCAGGGTCGAGCTGTCCCATGGCGATTTGGTCGCCAGCACCAAGCCGGGATATTTCGCGAGGTGAGTTTGATTTGGCGAAATGCCTCAACGCGTAGCGTCGACGTGACTTTAGCCCGGCTATTTAGAGGCCGTGTCAAAACTCGGATTCTTCTTCATTTTTCTTCGTGTTAGTTCGTGTGATTTCGTGGATCGTCGGTTACGCCGCCAAAAGAACGATCCACGAAATCACACGAACCATCACGAAACGCAGCAACGCGCAGATCAGACGTCAAATTCGAGTTTTGACACGCTATTTTTAGAGCCGGGGAAACGTCAAATTACCGCGTTGCGCCAGCGAATGGTCGTGAACTTGAAACTTCAAACTTGAAACCTTAAACTTCACTTCATCCTTTCCTGCACCCGTAGCTCAGTTGGATAGAGCGTTTGACTACGAATCAAAAGGTCGCACGTTCGAGTCGTGCCGGGTGCACCACTTTATTTCAATAAGTTAAACTAGCTTCATTGAGTCATTGATTCATTTGCTCATTGATTCAATGAGTCAATGAACAAGTCGCACTCACAGTTTGTACCACTGGCTATGAAACCCGGTAAGACCTCTCAGCCTCGTGAACTGAAGCGCGAACAGAAGATTGCCGCCCACACCCTCGACCGCCACTTGTCGGTAACCGCGGGCCCGGGGGCCGGCAAGACATTTGTCCTGGTCGAGCGTTACCTGGAGATTCTGCGCACAAAGAAAGCTTCGGTTGAGAACATCGTGGCGATTACCTTCACTAATCGCGCCGCAAACGAGATGCGCCAGCGCGTGCGCGATCGCATCGATGGGTTGCTGCGCGAGTTACCGAACCAGGAACGACAGACATGGCTGCGTCACAAGCGCACGCTCGAGGGAGCCGTAATCACCACCATTCACGGACTGTGTTCACGGCTGCTGCATGAGTTTCCGGTAGAAGCGAATATCGATCCGCAATTCGTACTGCTGGATGAGCATCAGGCGATCATGATGCTGGAAGCAGTTGTTGAAGCAGCGCTGGCCGACGCAATTCATCACGGTGACGGAACGATCCTGCAGCTGGCCCAGGGCACAGGCCGCGCCGCGCTCGCCAGCGCCCTGGGTGAACTTCATCGCAAATATCGCGATCAGGGTTTATCGCTGGATGAGATCCAACAGATGACCGCCGCCGTTCACGCTTCTGAGATCGACTACTTCAAAGCGCTCAAGGAGCTGGACGCGCAAATGGCGCAGTTGCTCAACGCGAACCGATTGACGCCGGCGGCGGAAAAAAAACGCGCGAAGGCGGCGCGGGAGTGGCCGGCCTTGCGCGCCCGGCTGGCGCAGCCACCCACTGAAGAAACAATCGGTGGATACACACAGGCCATTGAAGATTTCTGGGAGGCGCGCCCGGATAAGGGTCGTCATCCGTCGATCGAGCGAATTGACGAATTGCTGTGGGGAGAGAAAGCGAACGCTAACGATCGCCTGCGCGGCCGCCTGCCGGCGATTGGTTTCGATCTGCTGGCGAAGAAATACACGTTGGCGTTGCTCGACCTGTTGCGCGACATTGAGCGACGTCTCGACGCGGAAAAGCAGCGCCTGTCAGTCCTCGATTTTGACGACCTGCAGTTGCGGACACTCAAGCTGCTCAAGGACAGTTCGGTGCTGAAGCGCGTTTCAGAACGTTACCGCTATTTTCTCGTCGATGAGTTTCAGGACACAAATGGATTGCAGCGTGATCTGTTGACGAGGCTGGCGCTGGCCGGGGGCGCGAATCTCTTTATTGTCGGCGATCGCAAACAATCGATTTATGGCTTTCGCGGCGCGGACGTCGATGTGTTTACCGAGATGACTGGGGCAATCGAAAAAGCCGGTGGCCTGCAGCAGCCCCTGCTGCTTAACTTCCGCAGTCAGAAACCGCTGGTCACCGCCTTGAACTTTCTGTTCGCGAAAGTCTTTCAGTGCGGCGCAGATGTACCCAGCGAAGCGCTGGGCGAGCTGGGTTATGTCAATCACGAGGCGAGCACTGCGGAACGTGAGACAGAAACCGATCCGCCGCACGTTGAGTTTATTCTGGGTGTGGTCAGTGAAGACGAAGAGGCGAACAGTGCGCAACGTTATGGGCGCAGCAGCCTCTCGCCGCATGAGCGGGATGCCGAACAAGTGGCGGCGCGAATCCGCGAGCTCGCTGATGAGGCCGGCCCATCATTCGAATATAAAAACATCGCCATTCTCCTGCGCGCCTTCACCGGCGTCTGGAGTTACGAGAGCGCTCTGCGGCGCGCCGGCATTCCCTACCTGACGGTCCAGGGTAAGGGCTTTTATCAACGCGAGGAGATAACGGATCTCATCCAACTGCTTCGGTTTCTGGACAATACGACCGACGAGTTGGCGTTGGCGGCGGTCCTGCGTTCGCCGCTGGCAGGCATTTCCGACAATACCTTGCTGGCGCTGCGCTGCGCGCCATGGCTTGGCGAAGAGGGCGAGCCGGCCCGCCTGCATCGGCGCAACCTGCTGCGCGGTTTGCATCGCCATCGCGAGATCAGTTTCATTGACGAAGATGAGCACCTTGGATTGGATCGTATCGCCGCGTGGATTGAAGCCATGATTGCCCGGCGCAATCGCTACGGGATTGCCGATCTGCTGCGCTATGCGGTTTCTTCGTCAGAGTTTCTCACTATCATCGCGGCAAATTTCGATGGCGCTCAGCGCGTCGCGAACGTCGAAAAGCTTTTTCGTCTGGCTGAGCAATTCGAAAAATCGGGTCACTTAATTCGCGACTTCGTGCATTACGTCGAAGAGTTTGAAGCCATCGGCGGGCGTGAAGGCGAAGGGCAGATGGATGAAGCTGCCAATGTCGTGCGACTGATGACGATTCATCAGGCGAAAGGGCTCGAGTTTCCGATTGTGATCATTCCCGATCTGCACCGCGAACCCAACCGGCGCGAGTTCCTGTTTATTCTCGACCGGCACCGTGGGTTGACGGTGCGGGTGCCCGATGGCCGCGGGCGTTCAGTACGGGGCACGCTCTTTAATCAATTGAGTCAACGAAACAGGTGGCGCGAGGATTTTGAGAGTATGCGGCTGCTCTATGTCGCGGCGACGCGCGCCAAAGATCGGCTGATCTTTTCCGGCGCCGTCGATCGCAAGCGTTTGGAGAGCCTGGACAAGAGCGAGCTCTGGGCCGGCTGGCTTTGGCGTGCGCTTGACCTGGCGGCGCACGCACAGAACAGCGTTCTGGAACTTACAGACGACGCTCAGATCCAGATCAGGATCAACCGAGATGCGCCGGCCGCCCAGCCTGCCACAGCGGCATCGCTTAAACCGGCGGTCGAGCAAAGTCTCGACAGGGCCTCATTTGCAGAAACGTTCCCGTTGCTGCAGCCAATCGCGCCACACGCGGGCGCTGTCCTGCGTCGCTTCACGGTTACCCAGCTAATAAATTTTCAGCGCTGTGCGCGGCAATATTATTTTGATCGCATGTTGCGAACGCCGGGCGCGGAAGAACGTGTGGTCTGGAACGATGCGGAAGCGCCCGAGCCGCCGGCGAACTTAACCGCCACCCTCAAAGGCGCCGTCATCCATCGCTTCTGCGAGACATTTCAGCAGGGTGAAGACGTCGCTGCGCGATTGACCGCCAGCTTTCGCGAAATTGTTTCCCAGCGCCAATCAGAATTGATTGGCCGGGCGTTCGATATCGACGAGGCAGAAGCAGTGCGCGCCCTGCTGCCGCTGGCGGAAAATTATCTGCGCAGCGACGTTTTCAAACGCGTCTCGCGCCTCGATAAGATCAACGGCGACCAGCGGCCATCGACGACCATCGGCAACCTCCAATCTGTTCCCGGTCTTTGGAGCGAATTGCGGTTTCGGCTGCGGCGACCTCTGGGAATTCTCACCGGCACGATCGATAAACTGCTGCTTAGTCCGGCAGCAGCTGGCGAGGCGATTGACGCGGAGATAATCGATTTCAAAACCAACCGGTTTTCCGCCGGCTCAAAAACCGGATCCGCAACTGTCGCGGTGACTAACGTAGCTGCGGTTGCGACGCGCCGCAATGCCGCGTCCCAGGGATCTCAGGGTGTCTTAAACTTCGAGGCAGCGAGCGCGATCGAACCCGTGGACGCATCGTTGCGGGAACGAATCAACGCGGCGGCGGCCGATTATCAACTGCAAATGCAGGCGTACGCGCTGGCGTTGCGCGAACTGCTGCCCGCGAAAGTCAACCTGCGATCTTTGCACGCGACACTTCACTTCATCGATCCGAACGTTGAGGTGGCGCTCGACACGGCACTCCTTGATCAGAAGAGCTGCGCTCAGGCAATTGACGACGCGATGAATACGATTGCGGGACTCGACAGCACGCTCGACGCGGAACGATTTCCGCCGTTGCCGGCGACTCATTGCCGCATGTGTAACTTTCTGGATTTGTGTCCGGCCGGGCGAGAGTGGCTGCGGGGTTCGTAGCAGCCGCAGACTGGAGCGCAAGCGTCCTCGCTTGCATTCAATGGCTCTCAAGCGTGACCGGCAAGCGAGGACGCTTGCGCTCCAGTCCTCGCCAATTGTTCCCACTTCGCGTATAAAGCTTCGCGCAGGAGCTGAATCAATGGTCACGATCAAATCATTCGATGGCGGGGAGTTTGACGCTTACGTGGCTTTGCCCGCGAGCGGTTATGGCCCCGGCATCGTCGTCTTGCAGGAAATCTTTGGGGTCAACCTATTCCTGCGCGGCATTGCCGATTGGTATGCGGCCCGCGGATTTGTCGCTATCTCCCCGGATCTATTTTGGCGACAAGAGCGTGGTCTCGAGTTAACGGACTCAGACGCTGATTGGCAGAAAGCTATTCAACTATATCAGGGCCTCGACGAAGCAAAAGCCGTTGAAGACTCAGCGGCTGCCGTTGAGTTTCTGCGAAAACATTCGTCGTGCAATGGTCGCGTAGGCGCCGTTGGGTTTTGTTTAGGCGGAAATCTGGCGTGGCTGTTGTCGGTAAGATTCAAACCTGATTGTGCTGTCGGTTATTACGGGGTCGGCATCGAAAAAACTTTGAATGAAGGCGGCAACCTGACATCGCCGTTGATGCTGCACATTGCCGGACGTGACGACCATTGTCCGCCCGCAGCTCAAAAACAGATTCACGCGGTCCTCGATGCGAATCCGCTGGTCACGATTCACGATTATCCTGATTCGGAACATGCGTTCAGCCGGCCCGGCAAGCATCATGACCCTCAGGCGGCAGAACTTGCGCATCTGCGCAGCCTGGAGTTTCTGGTTCACAATCTGGCGGGCGAAGGGTTTGCGAATGCGCAGAAGAGTCTTTCCGATCGCTGGGATGAACACGTGAAGTACGAATTCGCCACCCGCGACACTGAAGACACGCTCCGGACAATGGTAGCGGACGCGTACGTGAATCATGTGCCGGTGATGACCGGAGGCGTGGGCCACGATCAGCTCCGCGATTTCTACGCGACCAGATTCATTCCCCAAATGCCGCCGGACACTTCAATGACGCCGGTCTCGCGCACGATTGGGGTGGATCGCGTGGTCGACGAGATGGTGTTTGAGTTCACGCACACGATCAAGATGGACTGGATGTTGCCCGGGGTTGAGCCGACCCACAAACATGTCAGAATTCCGCTCATCGTGGTGGTCCATTTTCGCGACGGCAAGCTGGCGCACGAGCACATCTATTGGGATCAGGCGTCGGTGCTGGTCCAGCTGGGACTCATTAATGATGTGAACTTACCGGTGGCGGGAGTCGCGACTGCCGAAAAAGTTCTGAATCCGCAGCTGCCGGCGAATGAATTGATGAAACAGTGAGAGTGTCATCTGCGTGATTGTGAGACAACTCGCTAACATGTAGCCGATTCAACGGTAATAATGTAGTTGACTCACCAGCCCGCGGAGCGGGCGACAGCATAGAGCCTGGGGCGCAAGCCCCAGGATCGAAAACACAAAGTGGGTCGAGCCCGCGGAGCGGGCGACAGCCGTTATCGGAACCGCGAGCACGTTCAAATTCATGATGCCAAGATGGTTGCTCTTGCGAGAAGTTGCTTAATCATTGAGCTGTCGCCCGCTTCGCGGGCTCGCTTAATTGTCTTGCATCTGATCCCGGGGCTTCCGCCCCGGGCTTTATGCTGTCGCGCTCTCCGCGCGCTCGTTTGTGACGCCGTGTAGATGAGTCATCATCCAGACAATCACCTGGTTTGAAACCGGTGAGTATTAGACTGACGAATGTCGAACTCAGATACACACAAACCGCTTTCTGCACCCGCTCCAACCGTAGTTTCTCGCCTGCGCCGCGATCTCGGCACAATTGAATCTTACGCCGCGCTAATCGGCATCCTGATTGGCGCGGGCATCTTCAAGGTGACGAGCGACGCGTGGCGACTCACCGGCCCCAGTGTGATTCTGGGGTATGCCGTGTTGATGCCGGCGATCCTCGCCACCTCAATTCCCTACGCGGCCTTTATTTCGACTTCGCTCGGCAAAGAGCCGGGCGGTGAATACCTGCATCTGTCGCGGACGTTTGGCGGATACAAAATCGCCTACATTGGGGCGTGGCTGAAAATCGTCGCCTACATCGGTGCAGGAGCTTATCTCGCCAACGCGCTGGCCGATTACATTATCGAACTCAGCGGCCGCCGCATCAGCGGCGAATTCGCGCATCAGGCTTTGGCCATCGGCAGTCTGTTCTTTTTCTATTTAGTGCATATTGTCGGCGTGCGTTGGTTCGGCCGCCTGCAAGTCGCCATGTGCGCTCTCCTGGGTGTCTCGATCTTCGTACTGGTCGTCCCGGGACTGTTTGCTATACGTCCCGCGAACTACTCGCCCTTTATTACGCATGGAGGGAAAGGATTCGCGCTGAGTCTCGCGCCGATTTTCTTTTCTTACGCCGGCTTTGAATCGCTGGCGCAAACGGCGGGAGAAACCCGGGACAGCACGCGCCGATTGCCGCTGGTGTTTTTGAAAGGCGTCACGGCCACCGCTTTGATTTTCATCGCCATGTCGACGGTCGCCTTCGGAGTCCTGCCGGGCGCGCGCTTGGGAGCCAGCGCGGCGCCGATGACCGAAGTGGCGTCCGTCTATTTGCCTTGGGGCGCAGCCGTCATCGTCACCCTCGGCGCGATCATGGCCATCACGACCTCACTCAACCCGACGTTGATTGTGCCTTCGCGCATGACATTGATTTTTGTCGAGGATGGTCTCGCGCCGAATTGGCTGGGGTTTGTTAGCCGGCGGACCGCCACGCCGATCGTGTCTTTGACGCTGAATCTCCTTGCGTGTGTCGTGCTGGTAAAAAGCAACCAATTGTCGCTGGCGCTGAACATCGCAGTGTTCGCGCTGGTGCTGCTTTACTGTGTGCACAGTCTTGCGTTTCTGATCTTGCCGCGCTCGAATCCAAAACTCTACCGTGAGATCACCGTGAGTCTGCCGCGATGGCTGATGATTTCGGCGGCGTTGTTGTCAGTCTTATCGATGAGTGTGCTGATCGCGGTGCAGGTAGTCCAGGACGTGCAAACCTTAATGACGCAAAGCCTGCGAGAGCGAATCGACCAGCACGCCCTGACTAGTCTGGAACTCGCGGTGCTTTGGTCAACCTTTGCGGCGCTGTTATATATGTTCAGTAAATGGATGAGTGGGCGAGCGCAAACGCGCGCAGCTGAACCGAAGTGAACATTGAAGGACGAACAGTTCTGATCACCGGCGCCAGCCGCGGACTGGGCCGGGCGCTGGCGTTTGCCTGCGCCGCCGCCGGAACGAAAGAGGTTTTCGCCGGGGCGCGCAAACAGTCCGATATTGATCGCCTGAAACAGGACGCCACGGATATCGGCGCAGTGATCACGCCCATCAGACTCGACGTGACCAATGACCGCGACGTCGAAGCCACGAAACAGCTGGGAACGATCGACGTCCTGATAAATAACGCCGGCGTCGCTGGTTACGGCAATCCGGTGTCGATGAATCTGGACCATGCGTTGCAGGAAATGGAAGTCAATTACTTCGGCGCGTTGCGCATGTCGCGCGCGCTGGCGCCCCAGATGATCGAGCGCGGCCGTGGGATGATCGTCAACGTGGCCACCGCCTTTGCGCGTGTCAATCTGCCGCTGGTGGGTACTTATTGTGCGAGCAAAGCCGCGCTGCTTTCGCTCGGGCAGGCTTTGCGAGCTTACCTTTCAGACAACGGCGTGCACGTGATGACGGTAATGCCGACCACGATCGATACGGATATGAGCAAAGGGGCAGACGTGCCCAAGATGACCACAGAGTTTGTGGCCAACGAAATCCTCCGTCACATTCGTGAGAACTCGATCGATCCGCCGATTGGCGCAGAGGCGGAAGGCGTGCTGGAGAGCTTAAGAATCGATCCGGCTGCGCTCGAGAAGGAGTTGAATAAGATCCGCGCCTGAGGTCAGTACCATCCGCGTAAGCGGATGGGATAAACACTAATCACGGCTTGTTGCTTGATCCCATCTGCTGACGCAGATGGTACTGACAGTTAAGCAATCTTGAAAACTGAAACGCAAATCAACCGGCGCCGCGCAGAATTCCCCACGCTGGCTTCCGGCATACACTTGTTGAGTCACAGCCTCGGCCCAGTGCCCCGCGCCGCGCGCGATTCGATGCTGGCTTATTACGAGGCGTGGGAACATCACACCAGCGAAGACGCCTGGGCCACCAGCTGGTGGGAGCTGTCCGCGCAGATTGGCGATCGCATTGCGAAGATTCTGGGCGGCGCCGCCGGCTCAGTACAAATCCAGCCGAACGCCTCGGTCGCGTTGTCAACCGTTGCTTCCTGTTTTGATTTTCAGACCAGTGAGCAGAACAAGATTGTCACCGGCGCGCTCGACTTTCCTTCCATGCAATATATCTGGGCCGCACAGGAGCAGGTTGGCGCGGTCATTGAGGTCGTGCATTCGGATGACGACATTACCCTCTCTACAGAAGAAATCGTCGAGGCGATTGACGATACCACGGCGCTGGTTGCTTTATCGCACGTTTCGTTTCGCAGCTCGAACGCCCTCGAGGTGGCGCCGATAGTCGAGCGGGCCCATCATCACGGGGCTCGCGTACTCCTGGACGTCTATCAATCGGCCGGCGCCATGCAGTTAAAGGCGGATGAGTGGGAAGTCGATTTCCTGATCGGCGGCACTATCAAATGGCTGTGTGGTGGCCCGGCCTGCGGCTATCTTTATGTGCGGCCCGAGTTGCAGCATGAACTCCAACCGCGACTAACGGGTTGGGTGGCGCACGAAACGCCTTTCGAATTCGCGCACCCGCCCATGCGTTACAGCGAGTCAGTGCGGCGCTTCGCGCAGGGCACGCCGAGCATCCCGGCTCTTTACTCGGTGCTGCCGGGTCTGCAAATCATTGACGAGGTGGGCGTCCACACAATCCGTGAAGAATCCGAGCGGCGCACGCAAATGATGGTCGACTTTGCCCTCGAGCGGGGCTGGAAAGTGAACAGCCCGCGCGACGTGAATCAACGCGGCGGCTCAGTCATGATCTATGTTGACGATGGGCCGGCGATGGTCAAGCGCCTTTCGGAAAGAGGAGTCTTCGTGGATTGCCGCCCCGGCGTCGGCCTGCGCATGTCGCCCCATTTTTTCAATACCGATGAAGAAGTGCTGCAAGCGATGGAGATTTTGACGGAGCTGATGAGGTAATAGACAGGATTTACAAGATTAACAGGATTACCGAAAGAACAATGTTTTCTTCTGCATAATTCTGTAAATCAAGTAAATCCTGTCAGAAAGATACTCATGTCTCATACCGCACACTCGGGCTGCCGGCCGGATAGAACACCCCCAACAACCGAAGTTCGCCTTCGCCCGTATTCTCGACGCAATGCACCTGTCCTTTTGGCAGATAAATGCACGAGCCTGCGCTGATTGCTGTGTTCGTTTCACCCGCCCACATGCGGCCTTCGCCTTTGAGAATGAAGAGAACCTCTTCGTAATGGTGAAAGTGATCGGGCGCGCGGCCCGGGGGAATTGAGCCGACGAATTGCGTGACCTGGGTGCTGCCCACTCGTTCATCGATGAGCAGGCGATACCACCGATCCGCGGTCGACTGTGGCTTTTGATCTGCCAGTCGGACGATTGGAATTGGAGCGAGAGGTTGCGAAATCGGCGTCACATCGAATTGCAGAGGTAGATCGGGATCAGGACATTGCGAGCTGATCATGGTAACCGCGCCGCCAGGATTGTCGATCGCGATTGTTTGGCGGGGCCGAATGTAGATGCCGGCGTCCGCATCAACCTTGACGGATTGGCCGTCAATAACGATCGTGACCCGCGCGCTACTGTGGCTGGTACTGACCTTGCTCGCCGAGCCCGAATCGCTATTTAGCAGATACAGAATTTGATCGCAGTCGTCGTTACGAATCGACGGCGACAGGCCGCTGCGGAATTCCATCACGCTGAGCGAGATTGCCTCTGCTCCGGTCGCGCGGCCGATCCGTGGCCACAGGCGTAGAGTTCCGGCAACTAAAGGCTTGCCGTCGTGCATTTGAGAAACACGACAACCACCTTCGAGCATGACGGTCATGGTTGGTTCAGCGATCGGATTTCAAGTGGAGGGTGGTATGTTCAGTTACCGAACCGCGAGGCTGCGCGAGATTCGAAGTGGTTTGCGCCCGCACAGCTGGTGAAACTTCATTGCCGGGCCTCAATTCCGGAGCGGCGTAAGCCGCGTCGAGCACGTTCTGCGCCTGCGCATCGGCAGAATGATCCTGCACGCCTTTACGCGGGCGGGTGAATAACGCGGCATTAAGCAGCAAGCCAAGGCCAATGCAAAAGGTAACGATGCCCAGGCCGGCGCCGCCGAAAAAACCGTCCACGTCATTAGGTTGCGCGACCAATGCCATAAGGAACATCAGGGTCGTTACCCCCACGCCGATTGAGGAGACGACGACACCCGCGCGCATCCGGCGCAGACGCTTCTCTTCCGGCGATTCAAGAAATTTTTCGATTTGAGGCAGGACGTCTTCTGCCACCCGTTTGAGATCACGCGAGTCCCCGACTTCGCGAATCTTCTGTGCCACCGCACGGCCAATCTCTGCACGGGCTGAAACTGCCGAGGCCGTGATCGAATCAGGCCGCTCCAGACTCACGCGCACCGAACGCAAATCAGTGCCGCAAGCGCGGCAGTACTGGCTCGCCTGCCGTTCTTCAGATCCGCAGCTGGGACAAAACATGATGCAAAGACATTACGGCTGGATACAGCCCTCAGTTCCGATTATTGAACGTGACTGTCAGAGTAAGAACAACTCCATTTGCCAATCGTTACCCTGCCCACCACTCACCGCCGGCATGATGCAAATCTCAGTATCACCCGAAATCGGCGCCTGCAATACGCGAGCGCGGTCAACGACCTGGCTGTTGACGAACACGTTTACGTGCGGACGTATTTCACGCTGTTCAGTCAGAACTCGATCGCGCAAACCCTCATGCCGGCGCCACAGTTGGGCCAGAGCTTCACCGACGTCTTTTGGCTGAGTGTCGATCCGAATTTCCGCGCGTCCGCCGGTGAACTCGGTCAGGTAGCCTGAAATTTGAAAAGTTACCATGATTAGTCCGCGGGCTGATGCGTCCCCGTTACTAAAATCCGGGCTGTTTCGGATTACCGCCTTCAGGCGGAATGTCCAAAATGGTCTCTTTCCGCCTAAAGGCCGTACTCCAAACTGGGGCACTTTCCGGCCGCTCGGGCGATCAACTGAACGGGCGGCTTCAGTTTATACTGTTCGACCGGGACTTTCACCTGCTATGCCTGCACGTACCGATAATTCGAGCGCCGCCAACGATGAACTCAAGGCGCGGGTCCGCGACTTTTGGCAGGCGCATCCGTGCGGCAGCAAATTCAGCGATGCTGAGATGGGCACACCCAAGTTCTTTGAGCGCATCGAACGCCACCGTTATGAAAAAGAGTGGCATATTCCGACAGCAGCGAATTTTGCCGGGGCGCGCGGACTTAAGGTCCTGGAAATCGGCTGCGGAGTTGGAACTGATGGCGCACAGTTCGCAAAGGCCGGCGCTGAGTACACGGGCATCGATTTGACGGATGCAGCGATCGAGTTGGCGCGTAAGAGACTTGAGTTGGCGCATTTGAAAGGCGAGTTCCGCGTTAGCGACGCCGAGCAGCTGGATTTTGCCGATGAGTCATTCGATGTTGTTTACTCGCATGGCGTACTGCATCACACGCCGGACATCGCAACGGCCGTGAGCGAAATCCATCGCGTGCTGAAACCCGGCGGCCAGGCGATCGTCATGTTGTATCATCGCGGCAGCTACAACTATCGGGTCGGAATTCGGGTGTTGCGACGAGCTGGTGCCGGTTTGTTACGAAGCCAGGGCGGAATTGAGATCGTTCATCGATTGACGGGCGAGCCCGTCGAGTCGTTGCGTGAACACGCGGCCTCATTAAGGAACGCTAACGAGAACTTCTCGGCGGCGGAACTGCTTAATCAAAGTACCGACGGCGCCGGCAATCCGCTGGCGCGCGTTTATTCGCGCCGCGAGGCCCGCGAACTGTTCAAGGATTTTCGCAAGGTCGAATTGCGCACGTACTTTCTCAACAAGCGTTTCATCCCGCTGGTCGGTAATTTGTTGCCGCGATCGATCGAAGCGGCGCTGGCTTCGCGCTGGGGCTGGCATTTGTGGATCTATGCGACGAAGTGATTTGGAGTGCAGCGGCGGCGGGGTCCCCGCGCGAGCAGCTTGCGCGGGGTGCCGTTGACGCCGCTTTCTTAATTCGCGGACGAGACCGATAAAATGAAAAAGCGCCGTCGAGCCGGCGCACTCCAAAACATGCGAAACATACTTATCACCGGCGGCGCAGGTTTTATCGGCTCTCATCTGGTCGATCGTTTGATTGCTGAAGACCACTGGCGAGTCACTGTCCTCGATGACTTCAATGACTTCTATGAGCCCTCAATCAAGCGCGCGAACATTCAAACGCATCTTTCGAATCCCAACTTCAAACTGATTGAAGCTGATATTCGCGATTACTATTCGCTGGACGAAGTCTTCGCTGAAGGAAATTTCGAATGCCTGGTGCACCTCGCGGCCCGCGCTGGTGTCCGGCCTTCGCTAACAGAGCCGCGACTGTATGTCGAAACCAACATCAACGGAACGACCAACCTGCTGGAGCTATGCCGGCAGCACGACGTCAATCAATTCGTTTTCGGGTCGTCGTCGTCCGTTTACGGCGAGAACCAGAAGGTGCCTTTCAGCGAGCATGATCTGATCTTCAATCCGATCTCGCCGTACGCCGCCACCAAAGCTGCTGGTGAATTGCTCTGTCACACGTACTCGCATCTTTACCAGATGCGGATCATCTGCCTGCGTTTCTTTACTGTCTACGGCGCGCGACAGCGACCGGATCTCGCCATCCACAAGTTTGCAAAAATGATTAGCGCCGGCCAGCCGATCCCGGTTTTCGGCGACGGCACCACGCGCCGCGACTATACCTACATCGATGACATCATCGCCGGTGTCCGGGCGGCAATCGACTATGAGCAAAGCATTTACGAGATCATCAACCTCGGCGAGTCGCGGACCGTCGAGTTACGGGAATTGATTACCTTGCTGGAGCAGGCCCTCGGCAGGAAAGCCCAAATCGATCGGCAGCCGACGCAGCCCGGCGATGTGCCGCAAACATTTGCCGACATTGCAAAGGCGCGCCGGCTGCTGAATTATGAGCCCCGAACGCAGATCGAAGACGGCATCCGGAAGTTCGTCGCCTGGTTTCAGCGGCGCCCGATTGATGATGCGCGAATGGTGTCTTCGGTTTAGAATCTGTGCTAATGGTTGTCCACGCCAACGGCATTACCGACTCTCTTCCTCGCGAGATGCAGCCACACACCTACTCGATCATGTACGAGGTCGAGGAGCGTCACTGGTGGTTTGTGGGGAGGCGCAAAATTATCGAATCCTTTGTGGGCACGGTGTGCCGCGAAATCGGCAAGCGAAAGCCACGGATTTTGGATGTTGGTTGCGGTACCGGCGCGAACCTGCAAATGCTTGCCAGGCATGGAGTTGCGGAAGGCGTCGATGTGTCCGAGGAGGCGCTCGAGTTTTGCCGCGCGCGCGGTTTGTCGAAAGTAAAACTGGGTGCCGCGGAGTCTTTGCCGTACGAGGACGCGTCGTTCGATTTGGTTACAGCGCTCGATGTGGTCGAGCATCTCGACGACGATGTTGCGGGACTGAAAGAGATGCAGCGAGTGCTGCGCCCACGCGGCCGCGCTCTCTTGTTTGTGCCGGCCTTTATGTTTTTGTGGGGCGTGCAGGATGATATCAGTCATCATCGCCGCCGTTATACTGCCGGCGAACTGCGGAAAAAGCTGAGCAGAGCGGGACTCACGCTGGAAAGGATCACCTACGCTAACATGACGTTTTTTCTGCCGATTCTAACGGGCCGGTTGCTAATGCGATTAACGGGCGTGCGACCTGCTTCCGAAAACAATATTACGATTAGCGGGCTCAATGGCGTGCTCGGCAAAATATTCGGCAGCGAAGCCTGGTGGCTCCGGCGGTTGTCCTTTCCCTTCGGCGTGTCAATCGTGTGTGTGGCGCGCAGAGATGATTGAATGAAAGTTTACCAGGAACAGCCAGCGATCGATCGTTTGCATGAACGCAGCAGCGAGCCCCCGGACGTGTCGGTCTTTCTGCCGGTCTTCAATGAAGAACCAAACCTGCCTCCGTTACATGAGAAGTTGAATGCGGCGCTGGCCCAGCTGGGACGGACGGCGGAAATCATTTACGTCGATGACGGCTCGAGCGATGGCAGCCTCGAGGTGCTGCGCGGAATTGCGACCAATGATCCACGGGTGCGCGTGATCGCATTGCGGCGAAATTACGGGCAGACGCCGGCGATGGCGGCGGGAATTCACGCCGCGCGCGGCCACGTGCTGATTCCGATGGATGCGGATTTGCAGAACGATCCGGTGGACATTGTGCGGCTGCTGGATAAATTGGACGAGGGCTATGACGTCGTTTCCGGCTGGCGAAAAAACCGGCGCGATCCGCTGATCACGCGGAAGATTCCCTCGCAGGTGGCCAATTGGCTGATCTCGAAGATTGGTGGCGTGCCCCTGCATGACTATGGTTGCTCGTTGAAAGCTTATCGCCGCGAGTCGCTGCAGGACGTGCAACTTTATGGTGAGATGCATCGCTTCATTCCGATTTACGCGTCGTGGTCGGGGGCTCGCGTCACCGAAATCCCGGTCGAGCACCACGCGCGCACCATGGGCAAATCGAAATATGGTTTGTCGCGGACGATCAAAGTGGTCTTCGATCTCATGACAATCAAATTCATGGCGTCATATCAAACAAAACCACTCTACATGTTCGGCTTTGCCGGATTAGCGACGTTCATTATCTCTTTTCTTTGCGCGCTGCTGGCGCTGTTGATGAAGTTTGCCGGCTGGCCACACCACGCCGATTTTGTACAGACGCCGTTGCCGGTATTGACGATGGTGCTGTTGGTCCTGGGGGTCCAATTCTTTTTCATGGGCCTGCTCGCCGAAATGCTGGTGCGCACTTATCACGAGTCGCAGGCAAAACCCATCTATGCGGTGAAAGAAAGAATCGGGTTCGATACTCAATGACGATGCAGATGTCGCATTTTGGTGCTAAATCCGCGGCGATCGTGATTGTTGTCGCCTCAGTTGCATCGATTGTCGCAAAGCCGGCTCAAACAGGCAGGGATCGTGATCCCAAGCTGGGACAAGCGGAAGCCGCCGCGAACAGGATTGTCGAGCGCTTCCACCAGACGCTCAAGTTCGAAGGCATCTTTGCTGACGAGTTGGTCAGTGAACCGGGACTCAGAACGCGGGCCCTGTCGTTTGACGATGAAGAGAACTGGAAGCACTTTGATGTGCCCACGCGGGAACATGTCTACTTGGCGATGATGACCTGGCTTCATTTGTGGGCAGAATACATGATGATCCAAAAGGAACGCGACGTGCCGCCCGAGTTCGAAAAAAGAAACAGAGAGCCAAAGCTTTTCTCATATTCAACCCTGCCTCAGACAATGACTGAACTGAATCAGGGTATTTCGGAACTTGAGCAGATGTCTTCGGTTTACCGGAAGTATTTTCCGGCAGGCATCTTTGAAAGCGCGCAGTATCGTAAGAGCATCAAGGAAGGCGTTGAATACGTAGAGTCGCATTCGCGGAATGTTCCCAGGATTGAAGAAGGCAACTCGAAATTCGGCATTCCGGAAAGTGTGCCGGTTTATGTCGTGCGACCAGAGGCCTTTGACTACTATTTCATCGAAGAGAAGGGCGGGATGAAGCTCTTCTACGTCAATATTCTGCCGGATTTCAGGTTGTTTTAGATTGATCGTATGTGCGGTATTACCGGCTGGGCCAATCTCGATCCACGCACGCCGCCTCCCCATGGCGGCGAAGACCTGCTGCGCTCAATGTGTGATCGCATGCATCATCGCGGTCCGGATTCGGAAGGCTACCTGCTCGATGACGGCATTGCGCTGGGAATGCGCCGGCTGGCCATCATCGATCTGTTGACCGGCGAGCAGCCGGTTTTCAATGAAGACCACCGCATTGCCGTAGTTCTCAACGGCGAGATCTACAACTATCGCGAGTTACGCGCGGATCTGGAAACACGCGGCCACACGTTTCGCAGTGAATCGGACACCGAAGTCCTGCCGCACTTGTATGAGGAATATGGACGCGAAATGGTCCAGCATCTCAACGGCATGTTCGCCTTTGCGTTGTGGGACGAGCAGCGCAAGCGCCTGTTCATCGCGCGCGATCGTTTCGGCGAGAAGCCGGCCTACTGGGGCGTTTTTGATCGTACCCTGCTGTTCGCTTCTGAGCCCAAAGTTTTGCTCGCGCATCCGGCGGTGCGGCCGGACCTGAATCTAAATGCGCTACGCCAGTATCTCTCGTTCGACTATGTTCCGGCGCCGCTCTCTATTTATAAGGGAATCAACAAACTGCCGGCAGCGCATTCGCTGACGCTCGAAGGCGGCCAGGTTAAGGTCGAGCGTTACTGGCGCCTCAGCTACCAGACACGTCAACCCGTGCCGCCGGTCAATGAGGCTGCCGAGCAACTGCGCGAGTTGCTCGCTGATGCAGTCAAGATGCGGCTGGTGTCCGACGTCCCGCTGGGGGTGCTGCTCTCAGGCGGAATTGATTCTTCACTGGTCACGGCGCTCGCGGTGCGGGCCTCATCGGAAACGGTCAAGACCTTCTCAATCTCCTTTGCCGAAGCTTCTTTCGATGAATCGCAGTACGCGCGCGCGGTCGCCAAGTTTCTCGGTACCGATCATCACGAAGAAAGATTCAGCGCCAGCCTCGCCGCGAACCTGGTCGGCGAAATTGGCGCCTGGTTGGACGAGCCGATCAGCGATCCGTCGGTGGTGCCGACTTATCTTCTGTCGCGCTTCACGCGCAAGCACGTGACGGTCGCGCTGGGCGGCGATGGCGGAGACGAAATCTTCGCCGGCTATCCAATGTATTTCGGTCACTACATGGCGCGAGCGTACCTGACTATGCCACGATTTCTGCGGCGCGGTCTGGTTGAACCGATGGTTAATCTTTTGCCGGTCAAGACCAAGAACCTCTCGTTTGATTATCGCGCCCGTCGCTTCATTACGGCGTCGCATTATGATGAGGTCGCGCGCCATCATGTGCTGTTCGGCTCGTTCACGCCGCACGATCAGGAACAGTTGCTGACTGACGATGTAAAGCGGCAGAGCGATGCGGACATTTATGCTGATGCGCGCCGAATGTTTGCGGAATGTGACTCGAACAATCTGACCGAGTGCATGCAGAGCCTGGATGCGCAGCTTTACCTGGCAGAAGACATACTCACGAAGGTAGACCGCGCCAGCATGGCGGTAAGTTTGGAAGTGCGCGCGCCTTATCTTGATCCACGCGTCGCTGAATTTGCGGCGTCGTTGCCGCCGCGCTACAAGCTACACGGCTACACCTCGAAATACATTCTGAAGAAAGCGGCCAAAGGATTGGTGCCGCCGTTTGTCTGGCGCCGGGGCAAGAAAGGTTTCGGGGTGCCTTTCGCGAAATGGCTGAAGAGCGAGTTGCGTCCTCTGGCCCACGACCTGCTGTCGCCGGACCGGCTGCGACGCAGTGGTTTATTCAATCCGGAATATGTGAGCAAACTGCAGGACGAGCATGAGCGAGGGGTGGCCAATCATCGCAAACTACTTTGGACGCTCCTGTCATTCGAGTTGTGGCGCGAAAGTTTTGTTGAGACACCAAAGCGAATTGAAACTTCGGTGAGCGCCTAATTTGGAGTGCGGCGGCTTGACGCCGCTTTCTGTCTAACGTCATTGCACGAGACAGGATTACAAAGCGCCGTCAACGGCACCCCACGCGGGCTGCTCGCGCGAGGACCCCGCCGCCGGCGCACTCCAAAAATGTCTGTCGATCTCCAAACCGCCCATCACGACCTTTGGAAATGGTGTCGCGCGCACGGCTTTGCCGGTTACGATCCTTACGATGGTCTGAATAGCCGCCTCTTCCAGGCAACGCCACTCAAAAACTCTCGCGCCGCGCGCATCGCCTGGACCCAATTTCACAAACGCTCACCGATTAATTTCCGCGCGTGGGTCCGGATTCCCCGCGAAAGAAATGCCAAAGCGATCGCGTTATTTGCGCTGGCCGCGCTCGCCGATTTTCGCCGCCAGCCAACGAAGGAAAACGAGATCGAAGCGCGAGAACTACTCGACGATCTGATTTGGATGAGTCTGAAAGGATTTCGCGGCGCCTGCTGGGGATACAACTTTGACTGGCAGTCGCGCTCATTTTTCGCGCCGCGCGGCACGCCGACGGTGGTGCCGACGGCTTTCGCCGTGCGGGCACTGTGTGAGGCGGCAGAAGTTATTTCTGTCTCTTATACACATCTCCGAGCCCACGAGACCGCAT
>JBKPEE010000040.1:0-20282 GCA_046728235.1 Acidobacteriota bacterium | reverse complement strand
GCTTCGACGACCTCGTTTTGTTTCGCCGGGTCCAGATCAGTCGGGCCATCCCACAGTAGTTCCACTCCGAGTTCCCTGGCAGCTTCGTCGGCGCCTTGCTTGCAACTGACGAAGTAAGGATCGCCCTTCGCCTTCGGCATCATCGCGATCACGGGCTTGCGGCCCGCGACCTTCGTTCCGGGCGCTCCGGGATCTGAATTCCTCAATTCCTGTCGCAACGATCGTGTCAACAGCCAGTTGCTGCCGGCCACAATCAAAGCGGCGGCCAGAATCACCGCGCTCAGAATGGCGATTTGTGAATTTCTCACTTCGAACTCCTCCTCAGTGGATTGCCGATTGCCAATTGCCGATTGCCAATTGGTTGTTGGCGCTGAATCAAAACGAGCGTGGTGCGCGGATCTTACCCGGGTCGAAAGTCGATCGATGAGAATTGTTCCGACCAACAGGACGCCGGTAAGAATGCCCGCCAGCTCTGCCGGTTGAGCGCTCAGTCGCAATCCATTTTGCAGGATTACAATTGCGAACAGACCCAACACCGTTCCCAGGATCGTGCCGCGGCCGCCAAAAATCGAGGTGCCCCCGAGCACTACGGCCGTAATGGCCATCAATTCGTAACCGGTGCCCGCATCGGACTTTGCCTGACCGAGGTGGGCTACATAAATAATCGCGGCGAGGCTGGAAACCAATCCCGACAGAATATAAACCACCGCCAGGCGACGACCGACTGGTATCCCGGCGTAACGCGCGCCTTCAGCCGAAAAACCGATGGCATAAAGACTGCGACCGTAAATTGTGCGATGCAGCCACCAGGCGCAGGCTGCGATAGCCACGATCAGAATGAACAACTGCGCCGGAACGATCCCGCCAACATAACCCTGGCCCAGGAAAAGAAAGCGCGGCGCAAAGCCGGAATAGTTTTCAATTCCGCGCGTTAGGCCTTCGGCCACTCCGCGAAACAGCGAGAAGGTGCCTAAGGTGACAATCAGCGGCGGAAAACGAAAGACCGAAATCATTAAGGCATTGAGGCTGCCACCCACTACACCTATGAACAGCGCCGTTAGTGCCGCTAACGCGATGGAAAGGTGTGCATCGCGCCATAGACCGCCGAGCACGACCGCGGCGAGGCCCATCATTGACCCGACCGAAAGATCGATGCCGCCAGTGACGATAATCGGCGTCAGCACCAACGCCAGCAAACCGATCTCGACACTCAAGCGCGAAATCTCAAAGGCATTGGCGGCGCTGAGGAAATTGCTTCCCGTGATGCTGAAGACAGCGCATTCCGTCAGGATCACCAGCACCAGCACCCATTCATTGTTCGGGAACCAACGCTCGCGCCAGGGCGGAACTAATTGCAGATCGAGAGTTTCAGATTCGGCGATTGCTGGATTCATCTACGTTGCCACTAAGATCCGGTCTCGTCGCCAGGAACTGTAGCGTTTCGACGGAGGATCGCTCTTTTCGATAGTCTGCTTAGCCGCTTTGCCTCAAAAGTCAGCTCTAGCTCTATAGTCAGAAGAGCTCCGTTCGTGTTGCTTCGTGTGATTTCGTGGATCGTCCTTGTTTCCCGAACGAACCGAAACGATCCACGAAATCACACGAACTACACGAAACTCATTACCACGTTTAATCGACTTTTGAGGCAAAGCCCTGCTGAGCTGTGCGCATGCGCTCGACTCTGCCCCAGACAAAATCCGAGGCGAGCGCCGCCAGGATAATTGCGCCTTGAATTGCCTTCTCCCAAAACGGATTTATTCCCAGGAAGGTCAGCGCCGTGCCAATCGTGCCCAAGAGGGCGACACCGATCACTGTACCGATTAATGTGCCACGTCCTCCGGTGATTGCAGTGCCGCCAACGACGACGGCGGCAATTGCTTTCAACTCCAGACCTGATCCCGCGTTGCTCGGAACGGTTGAAAAGCGCACCGCATTAAGCAGTGCCGCCAAGGCAGTCAACGCTCCCATTAAAACAAAGACAAAGGAAGTAACGGCGGCCGGATCTATTCCGGCAAGTCGCGCCGCTTCAGCGTCAGAACCAACAGCATAAAGCGCGCGGCCGGCAGCGAGGTGGCGGAAGATCCAATTGAAAACGACGACAATTACAATTGCTGCGGCGACGATCGACCATTGGCCCACCCGCTGGCCCAAACCGAACCATTGAAAATTCGGCGGCAGGTTCTGCACCCATTCGCCACCGGTAATCCACCGCAAGGCATCGCGCCAGGCGACCAACATTGCCAGGGTCACAATGATCGAAGGCAAACGCAGTCGACCAATTAACACGCCGTTCAGACCACCCATCGCCGCACCGATCAGGACCAGGCTCGGCACCCACGACAGCGCGGGCACCCCACCCTTTGCCAGCCAGCCCGCCATCACGGTGGCCACCGCAAACTGCGATCCGACCGAAATATCAATCTGGCCGACCAGAATTACCATCGTCATGCCAACGGCCACCAGCAGAACTGGCGCGTTATTCAAAGCGAGATCGCGCAGGTTCGTGCCGCTGAAGAACGAAGGCGAGATGATTCCAACCGTGACGAGCAGCACCGCGAAAGCCAGCGCTGCTGACAGTTCTCGCTTGTAACGATTGAGTTTCATCCGTTCACTTCATGACCTAACGCCAGCGCCAGAATTTTTTCCTGGTTCGCCTCCGCCCGATCGAGGGTCGCCACGATCGTGCCGCCGTACATCACCGCAATCCGATCGCTCATCCCGAGAATCTCCGGAAGCTCGGAAGAGATCATCAGGATCGCCACGCCCTGCGCTGCCAGTTCAGTCATCAGTGCATGGATCTCTGATTTAGCGCCCACGTCGATTCCCTGTGTTGGTTCATCGAGAACCAGCAGCTCAGGTTTTGTGACCAGCCAGCGGCTGAGCGCGACCTTTTGCTGATTACCACCCGAAAGTGTCGCTACCGGGGCGAAGACGGCCGGCGTCTTGATGCCGAGTCTCCGCGCGTACTCTGCGGAAACCTGCTTTTCTCGCTGAAGATCGATGGCGCCGAGATGAGAAAATCGATCGAGAGCAGCGAGCGTGATATTGGCGCTGATGGCGAGATCGAGAATTACCCCGTGGCGGCGCCGATCCTCTGGGACGTAGGCAATGCCGCACTCGATCGCCTGGGCCGCGCTTTGAATCTTCACTCGCCGGCCGCGAACTGCGATCGCGCCACTATCAGAGGGAGTCAATCCAAAGATCGTGCGCGCTAATTCTGTTCTTCCTCCTCCCACCAGACCTGCGAGACCGACGATCTCACCCGCCCGCACCGAAAGATTGACGTCGTGAATGCCTGAGGCAGAGCAACCAAGTTGGCGCAACTCCAAAACCGTATCGCCGGTCTGTACTGCCCTCTTCGGGAACACCGCTGATAATTCCCGCCCGACCATCAGTTGAATCAGTTCCGGCCGGCTGACCTCGTTCATCGGACGCGTATCGATGGTGCGGCCATCGCGCAGCACGGTCACTCGGTCGGCGATCAGCGGTAACTCTTCAAGGCGATGTGAAATGTAAACGATGCCAACGCCCTGGACGCGGAGCTGGCGAATCAAATCAAAAAGATTCTGGGTGTCCTTTTCCGCAAGCGACGCCGTCGGCTCATCCATGATCAAAACTTTGGCGTCCGCGCCGAGGGCCCGCGCAATCTCGACGAGTTGTTGTTGCGGCATCGAAAGATCGCCGGCTTCAATTTCCGGATTTGCTTTGGCGCCGACGCGCGCGAGCAGATCCATGGCTCGACGCCGGCGTTTACGCCAATCAACGCGACTCCACAGGTGCGCCTCCTCCAAACCAATCGCGATGTTTTCGGCGACTGAGAGCTCAGGAAACAATGCCGGCTGCTGATAGATCGCCGCTATTCCCATCTGCTTAGCCAGCCGGGGTGAGTTTTGGGTGATTGGGCTTCCGTCGAATTCGATTTCGCCGCCATCTGCAGGAACGGCGCCGGTAATGATCTTGATCAGGGTCGATTTGCCGGCGCCGTTCTCTCCAATCAACGCGTGCACTTCCCCGGCGCGCAATTCAAATGAGGCGTGTCTTAAGGCTCGGACGCCGGCGTACGACTTATCGATTTTGGTAGCGCGAAGCAGAATGCGACTGGTCATGATTCCACGATTTCGATCAGGCTTCGTTTCATTAAGAGCTTTTCACGAACTGCCATCATCAGCCGGCAACACTTTAGATGGGATTAACATAATTGAATCAATAAGGGCTGCTGCCAGCGCCAAAGGCGCGGAATGTAAAAGCCCGGCCCATCGGGCCGGGTCTTTTCGCAAGCATTAAAAGGAGCGCTGAAGGCGCGCGATAATTGATTTCGATGTTCGTTTTGGAAATAGCATATGTCGCGCCTTCAGCGCTTAAAACATCCAGGTGACGCTCATAACCCAGCCCGCTCGAGGCCGTGTCAAAACTCGAATTCCTCTTCATGTTTTTCTTCGTGTTAGTTCGTGTGATTTCGTGGATCGTCCGTTACGCCGCCAAAAAGAACGATCCACGAAATCACACGAACATCACGAAACGCAGCAAAGTGCAGATCAGGCTCAAATTCGAGTTTTGACACACTCTCGCCCCGGCTGGGCTGTTATATTTTCGCGCCGTTGGCGCTCCTTATTCGGAACCTGCTATTAGCTTCCGACGAATCAATATTATTATTGCCGTTTTGGACGCTTTCCAGTTTCTCTCCTTCGTGAGCCGGCCAAAGTCACGTGTAAAGGAGAACTGCAAAATTCAAGTGTACTGTGCTTCGATAGCCCGGTAACGGCGGTTCGCCTCCTCCATGGCGGCCGAAACTTGCGGCGTAAAGTTTTCCGGTTTCATATTTTGCGCGACGTGCTGCCGCGCTTCTGCTAGCGAACTGAAGCGCCCCTGCGCTATTGCCTGCACCACCACATTCCCCAACACAGTTGCCTCTACCGGGCCCGCTCGCACCGGCAACCCGGTCGCGTTTGCCGTCGCCTGATTAAGATAAGAGTTATGGCTGCCGCCTCCGATGATCTGCACTCCTTGGATCGTTTGGTTCGTTAGAGATTGAATCGTGCGCAGGACCGATGCATAACGGAAAGCCAGCGAGTCCAAGATGCATTTTGCGATCGCCGCAGGACCCGCCGGCATCCTTTGACCTGTTTCGCTGAGCTGCCTGGCGATTGCATCAACCATGCTGGCCGGGCTAAAGAAGCGCTGATCGTCCGGAAAGATGAAACCGGTGTCTTCGCTGATCGCCGCCACCTCCTGAAGCAAACGATCGTGACCTGCATCCCTTCCCGGCCGTTGCCATTCGTTCCGGCATGACTCAAGAATCCACAAACCCATGACGTTCTTGAGAAAACGAATCTTGCCGAACACTCCGCCTTCATTGGTGAAGTTATGAAGCAATACGTCATCATTAATCAGCACGTCGTCGCGCTCAATTCCGACCAGCGACCAGGTGCCGGAAGAGATGTACGCCCACCCCTCAGGCAGCGGCGCACCCGCCACGGCGCTGCCAGTGTCATGCGTCGCCGGAGCGACCACTCGCAATTCATCAATTTCAAGTTCGCCGGCGAGTTCGCGCGTGAGCCTTCCTAATTCTGCGCCGGCCGTTACGAGGGGAGGCAACAAACGACGGGGCAAATGTAATTTGTCGAGCAATTCGTCATCCCAATCTCGAGTTCGCGCATTCAGCATCTGAGTAGTCGTCGCGTTAGTGTACTCAGTGCGGTGCTCACGGGTCAGGAAAGAATTGACGAGATCGGGAATTAGCAAAAGCCTGTGCGCCCCTGGCGGGATCCCTTCGCGAGCGTGCGCGAAGAGCTGGAAGAGGGTATTGAGCGACATGAACTGAATGCCGGTGTGTTCAAAGATCTCTTCGCGCGGCACGGATGCAAAGACCTGATCCATCACTCCCTGTGTCCGCTCATCTCGATAACAGATCGGGTGCTCCAGAAGTTCGCCCGCGCGATCAAGCAAGCCGTAATCGACACCCCAACTGTCGACCCCAACGCTTTCAATGCGGCGGCCGAGCGTGCGCGCGCGCTTTCCGGCTTCTGCCAGCCCGTGCTTAATCTCGCCGAAAATCCGCGGGAGGTCCCAGCGCAGATGTCCGGCCGATCTCGAGGGTGGATAATGAAACCGCCGCACCTCCTCGAGTAACAACTCATTTTGCCCAACACCCGCCAGAAATACCCGCCCACTACCCGCTCCGAGATCGACAGCGATGTGAAGCGGTACTGTCATTGGTCAGTTGTCAGTTATGGAGCGCAACCGTCCCGGTTGCTTTTTTCAGTTCGCGCTTCGCGCTCATTGCAAGCGAGACGCTTGCGCTCCACAACTGATTACGGACAATCGACAAAGCAGCTAGATAATTCCGGAAGCGGCTGTGCCTTTTCGCGCCGGGCGCTCTTCCGCTTTGCGCGCGCGGTAGCCGCTGCGACGAAAAGTAATGATGGGATCGATCGCGCCGCCGCAGCGCTCGCGCGCGACCGCGAGGATCGGCGCCACGTCCGTCGTGAAAGCCTGCTTCAAAATTGAGAGCGCCCGCAGCGGATCACACTCCTCCTGCGCCTCTGTCAGCGCAGCGCGATCGACGAGGTGCGCCTGAACGTACGCCCGCACCAGCTCAACGGCACTCAGCATTAACGACTCGATAGGATCCGTGACGTTGTGTGATTGATCGAGCATGTATGCCGGATTGAAATTCGGCGCATTGGTAAGCTCCGCATCGACGAGTTCGCTAAAAATCAGAAAGAGCTGGAACGGCTTGATCGAGCCCGAGTCAAGATCGTCATCACCATACTTGCTGTCATTAAAATGAAAGCCGGCCAGTTTGCCGAACTGAATCAGCCGCGCGACGATCATCTCGATATTCACGTTGGGCGCGTGATGGCCCAGGTCAACCAGACAGAACGCCTTTGGGCCAAGCTCCCTCGCGCAGTAATAACTTGTTCCCCAATCATTAATGACCGTCGAGTAAAACGCCGGTTCGTAGAATTTGTGCTCGATAAAAACGCGCCAATCATCGGGCAGCGCGGCGTAAATCTCGCGCATGCTGGCGAGATACCGCTCGAGCGCCCGGCGAAAGTTTTGCTGGCCGGGAAAGTTGCCGCCATCGCCGATCCAGACCGTATGCGCCTTTGAACCGAGCGTCTGTCCAATCTCAATGCATTCAACGTTGTGATCAATCGCCTGCGCGCGCACCGATTGATCGGGATGTGTCAGACTGCCAAACCTGTAGGAATGTTCCTGTCCAGGTTGGTCCTGAAAGGTGTTTGAGTTCATCGCATCAAAGCTCAAACCCCGAACGGCCGCAAACTCGCGCAGCTTCGAGGCGTCATCAGGTTTATCCCAGGGAATGTGCAATGATACCGCCGGGGTGGATTGCACCAGCTTGAAGATTGTCCCGCAGTCTTCCAGCTTTTCGTAGATATCGCGCGGCTCGCCCTGCCCGGGAAATCGGGCAAAGCGGGTTCCGCCAGTGCCGACACCCCAGGACGGAACCGCCACGCGAAAGGCCTGAGCTTTCTTAATGAGTTCTTCGATATCTACATTCCGGCGATGCAGTTGTTTCGCAAGATGCTCGTAATCTTCTGCGAGCCAGGCGCGAGCTTTCTGGTTTTGGTCGGCGATGAACGCGTCGGCGATCTCGAAATTGGTCATGGCTTTTATTGGTCCCATTTGTCCCATGAGTCCCATATGTCCCAGACGACCAATGGGACGCATGGGCCCAATGGGACCTATCGCAAGAAACCATCCTGCAAACCGCCGTCAACCGGGATCACGTGTCCGGCAGTTTTGGACAGGCGCGGTGATAGCAAGAGGAAAATCGCTTCAGCCTGATCGTCGGGTTCGATGGGCGTCTGTGTCAGCGAGCGCCTGGCATAAAAGGACGCGAGCTTGTCGCGCAGCGCTTCAGTTTCTTCCTGCTCATCAAAAGGAATCTCATACTTCGCCAGCGAGGCGATGACGCGATCCCGCGGAAACATTGTGCTGCCTTTGACGACGGTCGCCGGTGCGATGGCATTCACGCGCACCAGCGGCGCCATCTCAATCGCCAACTCTCGCACCAGGTGATTCGCGGCCGCCTTGCTGCTGTCGTAGGCCAAGCTTCCCTTCTTTGCCACGACTGCATTAGCGCTGGTCGTGAGCACGATATTCCCACGCAAATTCTGCTCTTTGAAAATTTTGTAAGCCTCGTCCGCAACGATGTAAGCGCCCGTGACATTGATATTGAACGTGCGGCCCCACAGCTCGTCTGCGACACGGCCGGTCTTATCAGGCGGTACGAAAATGCCGGCGGTAACCACGACGGCATCAAGGCCGCCATACGCCAGCATCACCTGCTGAAAACAACGCGCCACACTTTCGCGGTTGGTGATATCGCACCCGAGGCCGATCGCCGGGCCACAATTGCTGATTCCGGTGCCGGCCACACCAATACCTTCGCCGTACTTGGCGACGATCTCCTGCGCCGTCGCTTTTGCCGCTGCTTCGTCCAAATCAACGCAGACAAGGTGCGCGCCTTCCCTTACCAGTCGGTGCGCAGTCGCCTTGCCGATGCCGGCGCCGGCGCCAAGTACTACAACTACCTGCCGGTCCAGTTCCTTCTCAGGCGGCAGACGCCGAAGCTTGGCTTCTTCCAACGACCAGTACTCGATGTCGAACGCCTCCTGCTGGTCCATCGCTTCATACCGGTCAATTGCTTCCGCGCCGCGCATAACTTCGATGGCGCAGTTATAGAATTCTGCTGTAACGCGGGATTCGCTCTTGTTCTTGCCCCAGGCAATCATTCCCAGCCCGGGAATCAGAACCACGGTCGGATTAGAATCGCGCATGGCCGGCGACTCCGGTCGTTTGCATTTGCGGTAGTACGCTTCATAGTCCTGGCGATATTGAATCAACCCTTCGTTAATCGACGCTTTAAGTTCCTCGAGATTGCCGCGCGACGGATCCCAATCGACGAACAGCGGCTTGATTTTCGTCCGCAGGAAATGATCCGGGCACGACGTTCCCAGCGCTGCGAGACGCGGGCAATCATTGCTGTTAACGAACCTGAGCATCCTTTCGTCATCCTGCACCGTGCCGACAAATCGCTTGTAAACTGACACTTGCCCGCGCAGAAACGGAATTATTTTCGCTTGCAGACTCTGCCGATCGGCGTCAGCCAGAGGCTGGTACTTTTGGCCACCGAACGTCTGATCGCCTTTGTCGTGCGCCTCGATATAACGCGCTGCGCGATCGATAATTTCCAGAGCCGTCTCGTAGCAACTCTTGTCGTCATCGTTCCATGAACTCATCCCGTGGTGCCCCAGCAGAATTCCACGAGCCCTGGGGTTGTCCTTAATCAACTGCTCGATCTGTAGACCGATATCGAAGCCCGGGCGCTGCCAGGGGATATAGATGACGTCGTCGCCATAAATCTCTTTCGTCAGTTGTTCCTGATTGATCGAAGCTGCAATCGAGATCACCGCATTCGGATGCAGATGATCGACGTGCTTGTAAGGAACGAAGGTATGCAGCGGTGTATCAATCGAACATGCGCGCGGATTCAAATTAAAGACGCAATGGCTGTACATTGGGTACATGGCGTCTTCGATTGGTGTCTTTGGTCCGCTGGCAGAGCTGCTCAGGTAGCGCGTTTTCATCGCGCGCACCTTGTTGAGATAAAGCGACGCAAAGCCATCACGTTTTGCCGTGCGCAGATCGCCGCCTGATCCTTTCAACCAAAGGACCTCTACCGGCTCTTCAGTCAGCGGATCCGTTTCCGTCAGTTTGGACGAAGTATTCCCGCCGCCCGTGTTCGTAAGCGTCAAATCCTCGCCGAGCTTATTGGACCGGTAGACCAGGCGATCAACTCCGGACAGCCGGCTCGCCTCTTCGTCATTCCAAAGATATTGGACGTGTGCGAATGTATGTTCTTTAGTTGCTGATACGCTCATGAACTTTTTCGGTTAGCATCCTGGAAGAGTAATGTCATCATGTCGTCTTTCCATCCCCGCAGAGATTCCTTCATTAACCTATGCACCTCGGCCGCGCTCTTTGTCTCCAGCGCCTGAACGATCGCGCCGTGCGTCGCCGCGCTCTCAACGTAAGCCTGTTTTTCCCGCGTCGTCTTCATTAGAAAGAAGGCAAACAACGGGACAATCAGGCGCTCCAGTACATCCGCCAAATAATCATTGCCTGAGAGTGCCCACAGTTTGCGGTGCCACTCGAGATCATTCTGATAGAACTGGTCGATATCGACCTCGCTCGCGGCTTGCTCCATTCTCTGGATAAAGCCCTGTAGTTGTTTGATGTCAGCGGGGGTAACGTTTTTCCTTGCCCACTCGACGGCCAAAGCTTCCAGCTCGACACGCAACTGAAAGATCTGCTGAATCTGTTTTGGCTCCAGCTTGGTAACAGTCGTGCCTTTATACGGCGTCTTTTGCACATAGCCCTGATGCTCAAGCGCGATTAAGGCCTCACGCACCAAAGGTATTCCGCTGCCCAGCTCGTGCGCCATGCGGCTTTCGACAATTTGGTCTCCCGGTTCGACGGCGCCGGAAAGAATCGCCTCTTTAATGGCGGCGACTACCTGGTCTTTCTTCGAGATGGGTTGAATTAGCTTAAGCATCTTGCGGACCTGCATTGGCCTTATATATTATCCCTTCGCGAAGTTGCAAGATCATAAGATGATCCGAGGAACCGTCTCGGGCCGGCCCGAAAGACACAGTTGTCGCCGGTTGTGCCTAAAAATCTACTGAATGCTATCGTTTACGGCATCAAGTATTCGTTGGCGTCGCTTGATCCGCTCGCTACTGCCGGCGGTTCTGACATTTATCGCCACTGGATTCGTTCTGATTACTGACAACAATCAGCGCGCTCTTTACGGACAGCCGCGGCCTCGTGAAAACAGCTGGAAATTTGATTTTGGACCGGGAGCCCTCGCGCCTGGCTACAAACGCGTGATGCCGCAACACATCTATAACCGCGAAACCGGATTTGGCTTCGAACCGGGATCGCAAATCGTTTGCATCGATCGCGATGGCCAGGATCCCTTGCGCTCAGACTTCTGCACCAGCGAGCAGTCTTTCTATTTCTCGGTCGCCGTGCCCGAAGGAAACTACAACGTGACAGTCACCCTGGGTGACTCCGCCGCCGACTCCATTACGACAGTCAAAGCCGAGTTGCGGCGGCTGATGCTTGAGAGGGTCGAAACGAAACGAGGCAAGTTCGCGACTCGCACTTTCACGGTTAACGTGCGGACACCACAGATTGCCGGCGACGGCGAAGTGAAATTGAAGGACCGCGAGAAGACGACGGAAATTTGGGCGTGGGACGAGAAGTTGACGCTGGAATTCAACGACTCTCGCCCCGCAGTTTGCGCCGTGGAGATTGCGCCGGTCGACGTTCCGACAATTTATCTGCTGGGGGATTCAACAGTCTGCGATCAGCCGCGCGAACCTTACAACAGTTGGGGCCAGATGATTACGCGCTTCTTTAAGCCTGGCGTCGCCGTAGCAAATCATGCCGAGTCAGGCGAATCTCTGCGCAGCTCGCTCGGCGCGCGCAGGCTCGACAAAGTTTTGAGCATCATCAAACCCGGCGATTATCTCTTCATTCAATACGGGCACAATGACGAGAAAGAAAAAGGCGAAGGAGTCGGCGCTTTCACCACATACAAATCTGATTTGAAGAAGTTTCTCGCCGGAGCGCGCCAGCATGGAGCGATTCCGGTGCTCATTACACCCGTGCAGCGGCGCACGTTTGACAAGGAAGGCAAGATCACCAACTCGCATGGTGAATATCCCGAAGCAGTGCGTCAGGTCGCGCTCGAAGAAAACGTGCCGCTGATCGATCTTAACGCGTTGAGCAAGACTCTTTATGAAGCCTGGGGCGACGAACCTTCGAAGAAAGCTTTCGCACCGAACGATAATACTCACCACGATAACTACGGCAGTTACGAGATGGCCAGGTGCATCGTCCGAGGTATCCGATCTGATAAATTGGCAATCGCAAAATTCCTGGTGACAGACGTGCCGGCGTTTGATCCGCGGCGTCCTGATTCGTTTGAAGGCTTCAAATTGCCGCCAAGTCCGCTGGGCACAGGCGTGAAACCGTTGGGGTGAGGTTTTACCTCAAAAAGTTTCTGCGAGCTGATTTTGCTTTTCGGCCGCATAGCGGCAAATGAATTTAGCCGGGCCTGATCTGCACGGGCTGCTTTTCGTGACGGTTCGTTTGATTTCGTGGATCGTTCTTTTTGGTGGCGTAACGGATGATCCACGAAATCACACGAACTAACACGAAGAAAAACATGAAGAGGAATTCGAGTTTTGATACGGCCTTGAAAGGCCGGGCTACAGTCATTCGCCGCTACGCGGCGACAAAATTATCTATGCAACTTGGCGGTCAGGACTCTTGAGACAAAACCAGATGGTAGTTAAAAGTCTCCTTTTTGAAATGATGTCAAGCCTGAAAAGTCCGGCAATGCTTTCGGGGGTGATCTGTCTCGCCATTGGTCTGGCCGCGAATGTCCTGGGTGATGACACCAGGACGGCCATGACAACAGTTGACGTGTGGCCAGCTGGAAAGATGCCCGGGCAAGCCGCAATCGAGCCCGAGCAGGACAATCCCGCGAATAACGTCCATCGCATCACCAATGTTAGCCGTCCGACCCTGGCCCTCTTTCCGGCGCCAAATAAAGGCGGTCGTGCACCGGCAATGATTGTCTGCCCGGGTGGCGGATACAGTTACGTGTCCTATGACAAGGAAGGGACGGAGATTGCCGCGTGGCTGAACGCTAACGGGATCACGGCGCTGGTTTTGAAATATCGCGTGCCGAACAACCGCGAAGGCGCGCTACAGGATCTCGAGCGCGCTTTGAGCCTCGCCCGCGCTCATGCCGCTGAGTGGAACATTGACCGCAAGCGATTAGGAGTCATCGGCTTCTCGGCGGGCGGAAATCTCGGAGCGAAAGCCAGCACCCTGTTCGATCAGCGTGCATACGCCGCCATTGATACTTTCGACCGGCAAAGCTGCCGGCCTGATTTTGTCGTGCTGGTTTACCCGGCTTATCTAGACCAGGACGGGCAGGTCGCTCCGGGGTTGAATTTGAAAGCGAAGATACCGCCGACGCTTATCATCAGTACTGAGGACGACAAGAACTACGTCGCGGGGTGCAAGCTCTATCACGCCGCGCTCGATGCGGCGAAAGTATCGAACGAATTCCTCCTTTATGCGAATGGTGGCCACGGCTATGGCCTGCGCTCCGACAAGGAAGTACGCGTCTGGCCGCAAGCCGCTTTGGATTGGTTGCACAGCCTTGGCGTTCATTAAGGATGAGAGTCATCACGATTGCATGTTTCGCGGCGGCGCTGTTCTCGGCGCCCGTTACCGGGAGCCGGGAAATTGCACGCTCCGACTTACCGTCAGCTTCAAGGCTGGACAGCGTCGTTTACAACGTTCGCACTTTTGGCGCGAAAGGTGACGGCCAAACCATCGATACTGCGGCGATCAATAAAGCGATCGAAGCTGCGGCTGCCTCCGGCGGCGGGACCGTAAGTTTTCCAGCCGGTACTTATCTTTCCGTCTCAATTCACCTGCGCAGCAACATCGTTCTGCAATTGGACCAGGGCGCGACGATACGCGCCGCCGAAACTGTTCCCGACAAAGTCACGTACGATCTTCCCGAACCCAATGAATGGGACATGTATCAGGACTTCGGTCACAGTCATTGGCAGAACAGTTTGATTTGGGGAATCGGATTGGAAAACGTCAGTATCATCGGATCGGGATTGATTGACGGCAAAGGCTTGACGCGACGCAGCCCACGTCCGCGACGTGTCAACCAACCGGGAGACCGGCCGGTTACACTCAGCGGTCAGGCCGGCTCGCAATCGCCCTTGGGCGAGGACGATGACCCAAAGGTGATGAATAGCTTAGGCAACAAAGCGATCTCGCTGAAGCTTTGTCGCAACGTTCTGCTGCGCGATGTTTCGATTCTGAATGGGGGACACTTTGCGCTGCTCGCAAGTGGCGTTGACAACCTCACGATCGACAACGTCAAGGTTGACACGAATCGCGACGGATTCGATATCGATTCCTGCCGGAACGTGCGCATCTCGAATTGCAGCGTCAACTCGCCAAACGACGATGCGATCGTTTTGAAGAGCTCGTACGCGCTCGGTTTTGCGCGCGCGACTGAGAATGTGACAATTACGAATTGTCTGGTCGCCGGATACGACATCGGTTCCCTGTTGGACGGAACCTTCAAACGTAACGTTGTCGAAGCTCCGGATCATGACGGCCCGGCCGGACGCGTGAAACTGGGCACCGAATCGAACGGCGGGTTCAGAAACATTACTATTTCAAACCTTGTTTTCGACCATTGTCGCGGTCTGGCGCTCGAGACTGTGGATGGCGGGTTACTCGAGGATGTGACGGTCAGCAACATTACCATGCGCGACGTGATGAACTCGCCGATCTTCCTGCGGCTGGGCCGGCGCATGCGCGGACCCGCCGGAGCGGCGGTTGGTCAACTGAGACGTGTAAATATCAGTAATATCATCGCCTATAACGCTGACGCTCGATATGCGTCGATCGTTGCGGGGGTGCCGGGCAATGATATTGAAGACGTGCGGTTGAGCAACATTCGCATCTTGTACCGGGGCGGAGGCAGGAAAGAGCTCACGGATCTGCAACCGCCGGAGCGTGAGACAAATTATTCTGAACCTTCAATGTTCGGAGAGTTGCCCGCCTACGGTTTTTTTATACGTCATGCCAAAGGAATTGAATTGAATAATATCGAGATTGGTTTTGCCAAAGATGATTTTCGACCACCTTTCCTGCTCGCGAACGTAAACGGCGTGGATTTTCACCACCTCACGGCACAACGAGTCCCGGAGGTTCCGACCCTTGTTCTAAGAGATGTTTCTGACTTCACCATCCGTGACTGCCAGGGACTGCTCGACGCGCATTTTGATCGAATCGATCAGAAGAAGTTTTGAAACGATGCTAAATCATTTTCTTCGAATCGTGCTTGTGCTCGGCTTGTTCCCTGCAGTCAGTGTGTTGGGGCAATCGCGGATGCGATCCGAAACAGCCGGTGGCTTGCCTAAATGGGTCGCGGAAGTTGGCGCCCGGCGCGCGCCGGCCCGCCGCCGAACCTTTGTCGTCAGCGTTACCGGCGATGCCAAAACAAATTCGACGAAAGCCATTCAGAAGGCTATTGACGACTGTGCCGGCGCCGGGGGCGGAACGGTAACCTTCCGGGCAGGAAACTACGTTACCGGCGCGCTCTTTCTCAAAACGAATGTCCATCTGCGGATCGATCAAAATGTGACCCTGATGGCGAGTGAGGATGCTGCCGATTATCCGTCGATCTGGACGCGTGTCGCCGGTATTGAAATGAAATGGCCAGCCGCGCTCATCAACGTGAACGATCAGCAGAACGTAAAAATCTCCGGCGATGGCACGATCGATGGCCGCGGCGAGGAATGGTGGAATAAGTACTACGCCATGCGCCGCGAGTATGAACCGCGTGGTTTGCGTTGGGCCGCTGATTATGATGCCGAACGTGTGCGCTTGATGGTGGTGTGGAAATCTTCAGACGTGACGGTAGAAAATCTCAGCCTCAAACGCTCCGGTTTTTGGACCCTGCAGGTTGTTTATTCGGATCATGTGACCGTGAATGGAGTCAAAATAAGCGAGAACAAGGGCCCCAGCACTGATGGCGTGGATATCGATTCGTCCAGCTATGTCCTGGTGCAACACTGTGATATCGATAACAACGACGACGATATTTGTCTGAAAGCCGGCCGCGATTCCGACGGCCTGCGCGTTAATCGCCCAACCGAATACGTGGTCATCCGCCACAACGTCACGCGACGGGGCGGGGGGATTATCTCTTTCGGCAGTGAGACCTCTGGCGGCATCCGCAAAGTTGTTGCCTATCAGAATCGTGGGCTGGGCACGAGCGAAGGCATTCGTTTCAAGTCAGCGAAGACGCGCGGCGGCTTTGTGGAAGACATTCTGGTCCGGGATCTTAAGATGGAGAATGTGCCGGTTCCCTTCTCTTTCACCTTGAACTGGAACCCCAGCTATAGCTACGCGACGATTCCGAAAGACGTGACCAACGCGCCGCCACACTGGATCGCTCTCAGCACGCCGGTCACGCCACCCGAGCGCGGTTTTTGTGAATTTCGCAATATCACAATTGAAGATATAGAGATCACCAACGCGCGGCGAATTTTTTCGGCGAGTGGCCTGCCAGAGAAGCCAATCGTGAACGTCAGTTTCGCAAATGTCAGAGCGGAGGGGCTCGACGCGGGATCAATTGAATACGCGCGCAACTGGCGGATGAGGAATGTAAGGCTGGCTACGAAAGATGGCACGCCGGTAAAGATCTCAAACAGCGAGAACGTCGAGGGGGCCCAGGTAGAGAAACAATAATTACGAAAGAGCGGAGCGGCAATTACGAAAGAGCGGAGCGGCGTGGCGTAACGTCCGAGGCGCAAGCGCCGGGATCCCGCGTGAGGGATTTCGTCAAGTCCCGGCAAGCGATAGCCGTATGGAGTGCGCTGACTTGTCAGCGCTTTTCAATTCTGCTTTTGCAAATAATTTTACTTGCAACCGCGTATATATTACGAGGTATGTCTATCGCTTGGCCTCATGCGCCGGTCCATCGCCTGGATTCGGATGGTATCTATATGGTTACCGCGGGAACGCTTAACAAACGGCATTTGTTTGTGGATGCGGGCAAGTTAACATTGTTGCAGGATTGCCTGCTATCACTCGCGAAGAAGTATCAGTGGCGACTTGAGGCGTGGGCGGTTTTTTCTAACCACTATCACTTTGTGGCGCGGAACAATCCTGAGTCAGGAAGCTTGAAGAGACTCCTAAAGCATCTTCATGCGGATTCGGCCCGCAAGCTCAATCTCGCGGACGGTGTCGTCGGCAGAACAGTATGGTTCAACTTCTGGGATACGAAACTCACCTACGAACGCTCGTATTTGGCGCGACTAAACTATGTTCACCAGAATGCGGTAAAGCATGGTTTAGTGCCTGTTGCGAATCAATATCAGTGGTGTTCAGCCGCGTGGTTCGAACGAGTGACACGTCCTGCGATGGTTAAAACAATCTACAGTTTCAAGATTGATAAACTAAATATCTTTGATGAATTTTGATTGGGAAGAAAAGCGGCGACTAGTCGCCGCACTCTATACCCGGCCCCTTTTGGAGTGCGCTGACTTGTCAGCGCTTTTCGTTCTTGTTTTCGCAAACAATCCTTTTTACAGCGATTCACGCGCGTAGGGTTTAGAAAAGCGGCGACTAGTCGCCGCACTCCGAAAGAGCGCGCCCGCGGCCGTCAGACTGGAGCCTGTGATGTCCGCCGGCTAGCTGGCAGGAAGTTGTTTGAGCAAGCTCTTCATATCCTGCACGGTTGAGGCGCGAGCGGGATCGGCCGCGAGGTTTTTGAGCTCGTGCGGATCGCTCACCCCATCAAGCAACATCGAACCCGCTCGACCCTCGTCCCATCGACCTTCTTGTGTGATTGCTTCATGATGGTGAGGAATCTTACACGAATTGTGTCCGCCGGAACGAAGTCCTCGTCACATGGCTCGGCCATGCCGATGCGCGGCAAGTCTGTGACTTGCCGAAGCGCCTGCATTCCAAAACCTTAACGCGAATCAGCATGGCCGAGCCATCAACTAAGTAGCATCCCTTCGGATTAAGTATCGGTTAGTCGCAGACTTGCCGCGCATTGGCATGGCAGAGCCATCGACACAGTTGCATCCCTTCGGATTAAGTGTCGATCGGTGAGTCGCAGACTTGCTGCGTATCCGTATTACAGGCGTGGCCGCCGGATCAAGACATCCCTTGAAGGTGAGCAGGCCCCGTGGGCGCCGGCGGCGGCGCCGATGGCAATCGCGGTCCCAACACCGAGGAGGATATTTCTCCAGTGATGACTTGGCGGGCGTTCGACCGGCCGTTCGACAGGTCGCTCGACTGGTTGCTCGACAGGAGTATCGCTACGCGAGTCCGACGCGACGCGCTCCGGTTCTGGATCTGGTGCTGGTCCCACACGACGTGGCCGTGTCTGTCCCTGCAACAGCATCGATGCGGTCAGGATTGTAACGAGGAGAAATGAAGCGGCAGTAAATCTCTTCATAACCAACTCCATCTGCTTCGGAATCTGCTCTGTTGGAAAGCGACACCACTATAGACCTATCCGGGATGCTTGACAATATCCCCATGCTGCTCGTATTCCTCACCGTGTTCATGCTTCAATTTGGGCCAATTGCGAAACCTATGAACAGCTTGATGAAACGGCCGACCGCGGTGGCCGTATTCATGCTTTGTCTCTCCTTTTGCGCGTTAATCGCCGCTGGTCAGGATCCGAAGATCGCGCCCGCGCAGATGAACAAGCCTGTCAACTCCAATCTCCCAACCATCTTTGTAGTCGGCGATTCGACGGCCAACAATCATGCCAACGGCGGGCTCGGATGGGGTGATCCTTTCATCGTCTATTTCGACCCGGCCAAAGCAAACGCCCTGAACCGAGCCCGCGGTGGCCGCAGCAGTCGCACCTTCATTACCGAAGGCCTTTGGGACCAGGTGCTGGGCGAGATGAAGCGTGGTGATTTTGTTTTAATCCAGTTTGGCCACAATGACGCAGGCGCTATTAACGATGACACGCGAGCGCGCGGCTCACTTCCCGGTACCGGCGAAGAGATTCAGGAGATCGACAACCTCCTGACTAAGCAGCACGAGGTGGTCCACACGTACGGATGGTACATGCGCAAGATGATCGAGGACACTAAAGCCAAAGGCGCGGTGCCGATCGTTTTATCGCTGACCGTGCGCAACATCTGGAAAGACGGTCGGGTGGAACGCGGTTCCGGGAAATTCGGCCAATGGGCTGCCGAAGTTGCTAACTCGCAAAAGGTGATGTTCATCGACGTCACGAAATTAATCGCCGACAAGTACGAGCAACTGGGCGAGGAGAAAGTGAAAGAGCTCTTCGCAACGGATCACACGCACACCAGTCCCGCCGGCGCTGAGCTCAATGCCGCCCTCGTGGTTGCAGGGATTAAGGGATTGAAGAGTCCTTTGAAATCGTTTTTGCTGAAAACAGCTCAGTCGTCCGCGGCCGGTGAGCATCCTTTTCCCGTGAAGATTCGTGTCGATGCATCGACGATCAAAGGACCGCTGCGTCCCGTCTGGCGCATGTTTGGAGCGGATGAGCCGAACTTCGCTTACATGAAGGACGGGAAGAAACTTTTGGCAGAGCTGGGCCAACTGCGGCCGGGAACTCCCGTTTACTTTCGCACGCACAATTTGTTGACTTCGGGTGATGGTACGCCCGCCCTGAAGTGGGGCAGCACCAACGCCTACCGTGAAGACGACCAGGGCAATCCTGTTTACGACTGGACCATTCTGGATCGCATCTTTGACACCTATCTCAAGAATGGCGTCACACCCTACGTGCAAATTGGCTTTATGCCGAAGGACCTTTCGATCAAGCCGGAGCCTTATCAGCATAGCTGGACACCGGCGGCAAAGTACGACGAGATTTTCACCGGTTGGGCGTATCCGCCGAAGGACTATGCGAAGTGGGGCGAGCTGGTTTACCAATGGGCGAAGCACTGTGTCGACCGTTATGGCAGAGCCGTAGTCGAGCAATGGTATTGGGAGGTTTGGAATGAAGCCAACATTGGTTATTGGCGCGGTACACCGGAGGAATTTCGCAAGCTCCACGACTATGCGATCGCCGGTGTGCGGCGGGCGCTGCCCACTGCGCGCGTCGGCGGGCCGGACAGCGCCGGCAGTGGCGGGCAATTCATGCATGATTTTCTCGAGCATTGCCTGAAGGGTCCGAACTATGCAACGGGCGCGCCGGGCACACCGCTCGATTTCATTTCCTTTCACGCCAAGGGCGCTCCACGGTTTGCCGATGGCCATGTGCAGATGGGCATTGCAAATCAGCTGCGGGCGATTGACTCCGGCTTTCAGATAGTGGCGTCGTATCCTGAGCTGAAAGCGAAACCCATCGTCATTGGTGAGTCGGATCCCGATGGCTGTGCGGCCTGCCAGGGACCGCAGCTTGGCTATCGCAACACGACAATGTATTCGAGCTACACGGCGGCGAGTGTGGCGCGCGAGTACGAGTTGGCCGACGAACACGGCATAAATTTCGACGCCGCTTTGACCTGGGCCTTTGAGTTCGAAGGCCAGCCCTACTTCGCGGGCTTTCGGGTCCTCGCTACTAATGGCATCGACCAACCAGTGCTGAACCTCTTTCGTATGTTCAGCCGCATGAGCGGACAACGGGT
>JBKPEE010000039.1:0-54677 GCA_046728235.1 Acidobacteriota bacterium | reverse complement strand
CTTCAGATCTCCAGGGGAATCACGCCACTCTGGACAACATCCGTTTGTGGGACTGGCGAGCGTTGAAAGACACGCTGTCACAAATTAAGGCCATTCGCACCTATTACGATTTCACTGATGTTGATGTGGATCGATATTTGGTCGGGGGCCAGAAACGCCAGATGATGATCGGGACGCGGGAAATTAACGTCGATAAACTGCCGGAGTCGTCGCGCAATTGGGTGAACGAGAAACTGATTTATACCCACGGCTATGGCATCACCATGAATACAGCCAACGGATTTGATTCAGAAGGCATGCCGAAGTTCGTCGTTTCCAACATGCCGGTTGAATCGGCTGCGCCGGAGATCAAGTTGACGCGTCCCGAGATCTATTTTGGCCAGGAAACAACTCATGACGTCTATGTGAAAACCAAGCGGATGGAGTTCAACTATCCGCAGGGCGAAACAAACAACCTCACTTCCTACGAGGGTTCGGGCGGGATTGTCGTCGGCGGCGTCTTCAAGCGGTGGCTCCTGGCTTGGGCCTTGGACGATCTGACCAAGCTTCCCTTCTCAGATGACGTGACCCCGGAAAGTCACGCGTTGATTCATCGTAATATTCGGGAAATCGTTGACGGCGTGGCGCCGTTTCTGGTTTACGACAACGACCCCTACATGGTCGTCAGTTCAGACGGCCGGCTGTTTTGGATTATCGACGCGTTTACTGAGAGTTCGAATTATCCTTATTCGCGCCATTACGCGGCCGCCGACAAGACCGTCAATTACATTCGCAATAGCGTCAAAGTCGTCGTCGATGCCTATAACGGCACGACCAACTTTTACGTTTTCGACCCGGCTGATCCGCTGATCCAAACCTATCGCGCAATCTTCCCCACTCTTTTCAAAGACCAAAACGAGATGCCCGCGGATCTTCGCGCACACGTCCGTTATCCCGAGACTCTGATCAAGACACAGGCCGAGGTCTTCGCGCTTTATCACACGCAGGACACGAACTCTTTCTTCCAGCGCGAAGATTTATGGAATGTTGCGCGTCAGGTTTCGCTCAGTCAGGATAAGGAACAGCAACAGGAACAGTCGATCGAGCCGTACTTCGTATTGATGCAGTTGCCGGGTGAGAAGGAAGGCGTTGAATTCGTTGAGATTCTTCCCTTCACTCCGTCAAATCGCAATAACATGATTGGCTGGATCGCCGGACGCTGTGATGGCGACGCCTATGGATCACTACTCGCGTACAATTTTCCAAAGTCGCGCCTGGTTGATGGCCCACTGCAGATCGAAGCGCGCATCGACCAGAACGCCCAGCTCTCAGGCCAATTCACGCTGTGGAACCAGCAAGGGTCACATGTGCAGCGCGGACACCTGCTGGTGATTCCCATCGGCCGCTCGCTGCTCTACGTCGAACCGATCTATCTGAAAGCCGAACGCAGTCCGATGCCGGAGTTGCGGCTGGTCGTGCTCGCGACCCAGGACCGCCTGGCCTATGGCGCGAATTTCGACGAGGCGCTGAACAACTTGTTTGGCGAGTCGGCTGCTAAGGCAGCGACTGAGGCGAAACCGGAAGCAGCACAACCAAACGCGAAACCTTCCCCGCAAACGACAACATCGCCACAACCTTCGGCGACGCCGAACATACAGCAGTTAATTAATCGCGCTATTCAGGAGTTCGATGAATATCAGAGACTTACTTCTGAAGGTAAGCTCGGCGAGGCGGGAAAGAAATTAGACGAACATAAACGAACGCTGGAAGAGTTAAAGAAAGCGACCGGTAAGTCGCCGTAGCCGAGCTACTATTCTATTGCCGGGCCATGAAAGGGTAAGCATGGTTGACTCACTTAAGGATGCCGCCAGCGCCAAAGGCGCGGAATGTAATAGCCCGGCCCAACGGGCCCGGGATGTTGGAGAGCACGGAACGCGGAGCGCTGAAGGCGCGTGATAATTAGTCTCGGATGCGTGTCCTGGAAATCACCTATGTCGCGCCTTCAGCGCTACCACCCCATCGCGGCCGGCTCGTAACCCAGCCCGCTGGGCTGGGCTGTCACATTTCGCGCCGTTGGCGCTCCCGGACTTCGAAACGTGCAACCAGCGTTGGATGAGCATGGTCACTCCGGTCACCTATTTGAGCTTCTCCTGGACTTTCTTCGCTTCAGCTACAGCCTCATTGTATTCAGGTTCATAACCGGGCGCGGGCTTCATCGCCATCAAGGTGTCGATTTGTTTGCGCGCCTCTTCGTTGCGATGCGCCTCAGCGTAGGCTTCCGCAAGCTTCGCCCGCATCAATTCATTGTCCGGGCCAATCTTGATTCCCTTCTCTAAATAGCCAATTGCTTTGCTAACATCGCCACCGAGCAGCCTTGGCGATTCAAGATAAACCTGTGCCAGAACCATATAGGCGCTGCCGCCTTGATAACTTTCATCGATTTTAAGAACACTCTCCATTTCCTGCTTGATATCTTCAATCTCGCCCAGGCCGGCAAACGTGCTGATCTGTGCGCTCCCCCCATAGTTCGCGCCCAACCAAAAATGGCCTTCGGGCTTACGGTCCTGTAGCTTCACGGCCAGCTTTCCGGCGTCGATGCCATCGCGAAAAGCCTTGTCCTGTTCGCGCGATTCCGGCGTGTGTGAGCCGAGATAATAGTTGAATTTTGCCAGCCGCCAAGCCAGGTCATAGCTGGTTGGAGCGTCAGCCTGGGCCTGTCGCAAGGCGACCAGAGCCTGCCGCACCTTGACCAGGTCACCACGCTGGTCGTAATCGCGGTCCGCTTCAGCAATCACCTCTGCGGTCGGTCGCACCGCCGCGTGATCTGACGTGGCCGTGGCCGCTTTTCGACACGAGATCAGGCTGAATCCTAGCATCGAGGACACGAGCAGAATACTGACTTTGCTAAGAATTTTCAGGGAAGTGCCTCCACAAGAGGCCATATTGTATAGTGATGGCATACACGCTCCAATTGCCTTTCGCTTCGGCCGGCATTTAAGGTATAGTCCGCGTTCGTCCGGCGGAGGCTTTAGTGCCAGCAGCAGCTTTTTACGATCTTGAAGGAACCTTAGTCAGCACGAACCTGGTCCATACGCTCGGTTTCTATGCTCGCAACCAGCCGAGCCTGTTCCGGAGCTTCACCAAAAGCACGACTACGTTATTAAGTGTTCCCCTGTTTGCGGTCAGCGATCAGTATAGCCGAAAAGTTTTCAACGATCTCTTCTTCAAACGGTACAAAGGCGAAACTGAAGATCGGATGCGGTTCTTTGCAGACGAGTTGTTCGAAAAGGTGCTGAAGCCGGCGGTCTATCCAGGCGCGTTCGAGTTAATCGAAAAATCTCGCAGTCTTGGCTTGCGTCAGGTGGTGGTTACGGGAGCGCTCGACGTTTCGGTGGTGCCGCTGATGGAGTACCTGGGCATAACTGAATACGTGGCGAACCGGCTCGAGTTTGTAAAGGGCGTGGCGACGGGACGTTTGTTACCGCCGGTGCTGGCGTCGGCGACCAAGGCTTCGTGGATCCGCACGTTTGCCGAGCGTGAAGGGATCAATCTCAGCGAGTCATACGCGTACTCAGACAGCATGAGCGATCTGCCGATGCTTTCAATCGTCGGACACCCGGCGGCGGTGAATCCGGATTTACGTCTGCGGCAAACTGCATTGCATCACGATTGGCCTATTCTTAATCTGAAGTAAATGGTGAATGGCTCTATTGATTCTGACATGCGTTGAAAAGGAGAATCACTTAATTACCCCACTCGATAGAATTGGCCGACTGATTGCGGGTTTGTCAAAACACGTTAGCGAGTCGTCACAGTAAGAACGCGGTTGCCGATTTACCATTTACCATTGACCCTTGACCAATTCCATGGCTCTCCAACTCAGACGCAAGACCCACGAGTCGATCGTTTATATCGACAATGACAGCGCGCCGCGGGTCATGCCGTCGGGCGAAGACTTCATCCTTGAAGATCTACCGGTTGGCACGCGCGTCCTTTATCCGAACCCGCCGCTGAAAGGTCTGCCCAATCGCGAAGCTGCAATTCGTTACGCGCTGAATCATCCGCTCGGGTGTGATCCGCTGTTTGCGCAACTCGAGCCCGGGATGAAAGTCACCGTCGCGGTTGACGATATCAGCCTGCCGCTACCGCCGATGGCCACACCCGACATTCGCCAGACGATGCTCGAAATCGTCCTCGACATGCTCGCGGGAAACGGGATCGACGACATACACATCATCATCGCCAACTCCCTTCACCGGAAGATGACGCCGTGGGAAATGAAGCGAATGGTCGGGCAAAGGATCTACGACGCCTACTATCCTGACCGTTATTACAACCACGACGCCGAGTGGAAAGAAGGAATGGTGAAGATCGGCGAGACCAGACACAAGGAACCTCTGTATCTGAATCGCCGCGCCGCCGAAAGCGACCTCTTGATTTATTGCAACATCAATTTTGTGCCGATGGATGGCGGGCACAAATCGGTGGCCGTTGGTCTTTGCGATTATGAGTCGCTGCGCGCGCATCACGACCCCCAGACTATTCGCGACTCTGACAGCTACATGGATCCGGCCCGGTCGGAACTGGCGAACAAGTGCATCCGGTTAGGCAAGATCGTGGACCAGCACCTCAACGTCTTTCATGTCGAGACCGCGATCAACAATCGCATGTACAAAGGTGACATGGACTTCCTGATGAAAAACGAAGACGACTTCACCGCTTTCGATCGCCTGAAGTTTGAAGCCATGCGCTACACGATGAACAAACTGCCGCGGGCAGCGCGCCGGAAATTACTGCATACGCGGCCGGCGCAATACGAGATGACGGCCTGTTATGCAGGCAAGACAGACCCGGTGCACGCGAAGATTATCGAGAAGGGTTTTCAGCAATACGCAATTCCGGTGCGCGGCCAGTGCGACATTCTGATTACCGGCATACCCGACATTTCGCCGTACAACGTTTATTCGGTGCTGAATCCGCTGCTGGTACAGGTGATGGGCCTCGGCTATCACTTCAATTTTTATCGTAACAAGCCGCTGCTGAAAAAGGGCGGGACATTGATCATTCATCATCCCTGCTACGATGAATTCGACCATGATTTTCATCCCAGTTACATCGAATTCTTTAACCGTTTGCTGCCTGAGTCGCGCGACGCCTTTTACTTGCGTGATAAATACGAGCGCGAGTTTGCCAATAACCCCAGCTATGTCGAGATGTATCGTCGCGGCAACGCCTATCACGGCGCCCACCCGTTCTTCATGTGGTACTGGGGCGAGAACGGCCGGCAGCACGTGGGGCGGGTCATTGCGGCCGGCGCTGAAAATGCGCACGTGCCGTCGATACTCGGGTGGGAACGCGCCGACAATCTCACCGAAGCCATCGCTATGGCGCGCACGTACATGGGCAATTCTGCCGAGATAACCATGCTGCATCAACCGATGATCGGGATTGCGGACATGGAGTAAACATTCCCGCTCGCCATGCGAGACGGCAACACGATGTTTGGTTTAGGCACATCGGCATTAGTTACGCGCGCCCTGGCATTTGCCAGCACCCTGACGATCTCTTTGGCAGTCGTCGGTAGCTTGCCGAAGCTCAAAGCCCGCCGCCAGCAATATTTTTCAGAAGCTGCAACTGAGGGAAATCTGCGACGGATGCAGTGGCTTAATTTGGCGGGTGTGAACGTGAATGCGCACAGCGGCTGTCCGCCTCTTTGCCTGGCGGCGCGCGAGGGGCGTTTGAATGCCGTTCGTTATTTGCTCGATCACGGCGCAGATCTGAATGCCCGGGATCAAGCGGGCAATACCGCGCTGGCTGAGGCGACCTATTACGGGCAAGTGCCGGTCATGAAAGAACTCCTTAGTCGCGGCGCAAATATCAACGCGTTATCAAGTTCCGGAACCCCCCTGGATATTGCCTTAAGCCGGAGCAACGATGTGGTCGCCGATCTGTTGAAGCATTACGGCGCCAAACGAGCTAGCGAATTGCAGTGAAGGTTTTTGAGGCCATGAAAAACAAGCTTTCGCCAACTGAGATTTTCAATGACCGGCGGATTTTTCTGATCGGCGGCACAGGGTTTCTCGGGAAAGTCACTCTCAGCATGCTGCTGCATCGCTTTCCGAACATCGGTCGCGTGTATGTGACCGTGCGCGCCCGCTCGCAGGAAGAGTCCGAAACGCGATTCTGGAACAACGTGATCTCAGCCGAGCCGTTCGATCCCGTCCGCGAACGTTACGGATTCGCGTTCGAGGATTTCATTCGCGACAAGGTGGCCATCGTCGGGGGCGATATTGCCGATGACCATCTCGGCTTTACCGAAGCAGAAGCCGACCGAGTGGCCCGGGACATCGACGTCATCATCAACTCAGCCGGCAATGTAACTTTCAATCCGACTTTGGAAAGCGCCCTGCGCACAAACGTCGTCGGGACCCAAAACGTGATCGCTTTCACGAAACGGATGAAGCGGCCCTGCCTGGTTCATATCTCGACCTGTTTTGTCGCGGGAAATCGATCGGGTCCGGTGTGGGAAGACGACGAGGTGGTCGGGTATTTCCCGCGCAAGGATGAACTCAAGGGCGTCGAGTTTTCAGTCCAGCAAGAGATCGCGGACTGCGCCGGGATGTCTGAGCGGGCCCGTGAAGAAGCCAAAGATGCCATGCGGGTCGCCCAGTTCCGGGAACTTGCGCGCAAACGCCTCAACGAAGAGATGCGCGATTCCGACGACCCCGACGCGCTGGGCCTGGCGGTCGCGCGGGAACGAAAAGTCTGGACCCGGAACCGCCTGACTGAGCTTGGAGTGGAACGCGCCGCCTTCTGGGGCTGGCCCAATATCTACACTTACACCAAATCTCTCGGCGAACAACTGGTCGCGGCTGAAACCGGAATTGTCCGCAGCATAGTACGTCCCTCGATTGTCGAATCAGCCAGGGTCTATCCCTTCCCCGGCTGGAATGAAGGTTTTACTACCACCGCGCCAATCATATTCATGACGCTGCAGGGCCAGCGCCAGCTGCCGGCCAATCCCAAGTTGATTCTCGATATCACGCCTGTCGATCAGGTCGCATCCGTCATGCTCGCCGTGGCCGCCCAGGCGTGCGTCGAAGAGCCGAAGCTGGTCCATCAGGCCGCGACCGGTGACGCGAATCCGAACGACATGGAGCGAATCATCGGCCTCGTCGGTTTGTTCGCGCGAAAGCAGGAGCTGGAAAAGAAAGAAGGACTGCGGGTGATTCGCGAAATCTCGGCGCGCCTCGAACCCTTTCAGGTCTCGCCTGAGCGATTCGACGCCACTTCGCTGCCGATGATGAACACGGCGGCAAAGAAGATTTCATCGCTGCTGGACAAAGCCAAACCGCGTTGGGGCGGCGGCCGCTACGAAGGCGTCATTAACCGGATGAAGGAGACGGTCGATCGAGTCGAAGAGCAAACTCGCGAGGCGAAAGAAGCTTTCGAGATGTTTCTCCCCTTCACCGTCGAGAATGCGTACGTCTTTCGCTCAGACAATGTGCGCGCGTTGTTCGATCGTATCAGCGAAGACGAGAAACAACTGCTGACCTGGGACCCGGAAAAGTTTGACTGGTACGACTACTGGATGAACATTCACATGCCGGGCCTGAAGAAATGGGTGTTGCCGACCCTGGAAGAAGACATGCGGGCGCAACCCAGGCGTGTCTACACTTATCGTGATCTGCTCGAGATGTTCGAGACCACGACCAAGCGTCACGAGACGCGGGTGGCGATGCGCATCGAGCGCGACGGTCACAAAGAGCAATACACCTACGCGGACTTGCGTGAGTTGTCGATCCGCGCGGCCGGGTTCTTTGCCAGCCATGGAATCAAGAACGGCGATCGCGTGATGCTTTTCAGCCACAACGCGCCCGAATGGGGCATGACCTACTTTGGTGTGTTGAAGGCCGGCGCGACCTGCATCCCCGTCGATCCGGAGAGCTCGACGGAAGAAGTCGTTAACTTCGCGCGCGCGGGCGAAGCGTCGGGCATTGTGATTAGCGACAAACTGAAAGAAGAGCGTTCGTCCTTGCCCGAACAATTAAAAGCTGCCGGCCTGGACCAGGTGAAGCTATGGACGTTCGATGAGGTCTTCGAGCTAACCGATGAAGAAACTGAAAAAGATCGCGTCGCCTTGTTACCGGCGCGCGTTACGGCACAATCGGTCGCCTCGTTGATCTTCACCTCGGGGACGACCGGCCGCCCGAAAGGGGTGATGTTGTCGCATCGGAATCTCACCAGCATGGTTTCGATGTTGTCATCGGTATTCGACATGGATACCAGCGATGGTGTCCTCTCGGTGCTGCCGCTGCATCACACGTTTGAGTTCTCAACCGGGTTTCTCACGCCGTTGAGCCGCGGAGCGCAGATTACTTATCTGCCTGAATTGACCAGCGAACATCTCGCCAGGGCGATCAAGAATGGCCACGTGACGGGGATGGTGGGTGTGCCCGCGCTGTGGGAATTGCTGCACCGCCGAATCAAGAACCGGCTCAATGATCGCGGCAAATGGGTCGCCGACGGCGCCGATTTGCTCATCAAATTCAACGCGTGGCTGCGCGACAAGACGCCGCTCAATTTTGGCCAGTTACTCTTCTACCCGATTCACGAAGGCATGGGCGGCCGCGTTCGTTATTTCATCAGCGGCGGTTCAGCGCTGAACGAGAAGGTGCAGCATGATTTTCAGGGCCTCGGTTTTACGATCCTTGAGGGTTACGGATTGACTGAAGCATCGCCGGTGCTGACCGTGACGCGTCCCGAGAATCGCATGCTCGCCGGCACTGTCGGCAAGTCCTTGCCGGGGGTTGAAATTCGCATAGCCGAACCGGATCCGTCCGGAGTCGGCGAAGTGATCGCGCGCGGGCCGAATGTGATGCTCGGCTATTTCGGCAATGAAGAAGCCACTCGCCAAGCGTTGGTAGATCGCTGGTTGTACACGGGCGATCTCGGTCGCCTGGACGATGATGGCAATCTTTATCTGGTCGGAAGATCGAAAGACATCATCGTCGACACCAACGGCAAGAACGTTTACCCGGACGAAGTCGAAGAGGTCTACCAGGATTCGCCATACATCAAGGAACTGAGCGTTATCGGATTGCCGGACGGCATCGGCGAAAAGGTCGCGTGCATGGTGGTGCCGGACCACGATTACGACATTGCCCTGTCTCGCGCCGAACTGCGCCAGAAGATCGAAGAGCACTTCCGCGAGGTCTCGGCCAAGCTGCCTTACTACAAACGCGTCAAGCTGCTGCATTTCACTGAGGATGAGCTTCCGCGTACGGCCACGCGCAAGGTGAAGCGACCTGAAGTTCTCAAGATGATGCAGAAGATGGAAGATCGAACGCGCGATGCCTCAGCTCAGACGGGAGATCAACTAACGGGCGACGCGGCCTGGTTGACTGAAATTGTGGCCTCAGTTTCGAACCGGGCGCTGGATGAAATTTCGATCAGCACGCGCCTTGCCGACCTGGGTTTTGACAGCTTGATGTTTGTCGAATTGGCCCAGGCGATTGAAAACGCCGGCGGCTCGCTGACGGCGCCTGAGCGATTGAATGAAGTGCAGGATGTGCGCGAGCTTATGACCGTGGTGAACCGGCAAGCTCCTCAATCCGGCCGGCGGGAATCATCACGCCTCCGATTGGATCCCGAGAAAGACGACGAGATTCACATTCCTGAGATTCTGAAAACCGTCGGCAGCAAGACGGTCGAACTGGCCCAACGCGCACTTTACGAACGGCTCCTGCGAACCAGCTACGAGGGCCGCACCAACATCCCATACCACACCAATTTCATCGTCGCGGCGAATCACGCATCGCACCTGGACATGGGTTTGGTAAAGATGGCCTTAGACGATGCCGGGGAAGATCTCGTGGCGCTGGCCGCGGCCGATTACTTCTTTGACACGAAATACAAACGCGCTTACATGGAAAACTTCACGAACCTGGTGCCGATGGAGCGGACGGGTTCACTGCGGCAGTCGCTGCGTCACGCTCGGTCGTTTCTCGACCGGGGTTACAACGCCCTGATTTTCCCCGAAGGCACGCGCTCAATGAGCGGGCAAATGGCTGATTTCAAGCCGGTTATCGGTTATCTCGCACTGGCAGCACGCGTAGGAATTCTGCCGGTTTATCTGCAAGGAACCTATCAGGCATTTCCGAAAGGCTCGACCTTGTTGAAGAGCCGCGACGTCAGCGCGCGTATCGGTCGCTTCATAGATATCGACGAACTGGAATCGATGACGCGCGGCTTGCCGCGCGCCGAAGCGTACCGCTTGATCGCTGCGCGCGTCCGCCATGACGTGGTCAACCTGCGCGATCGCACCAACATAAAGTTCGACCCCTCACAGATCCACGAACTGTGGCAAGCGGAACGGCGCGCCGGCAAGTTAAGAATCGAAGCCAGCGATGAAGAGTTCGCGACCGCTGAAGCGTGAAGAATCTTGCCTGTGCGATATGGGCTTATGGGACTTATGGGACGTATAGGACATATTACTGGATCCCATCGTTCTTCCTGGTCTCATGTGTCCCATTTGTCCTGTTTCTAACTTCCTATGCCGGCCAAGACTCCAAAAAAACGGACCGCCGCCATCGTGCCCAAGAAAAGCACGAAGCGGCACGCGGCCGTAGTCAGAAAAGTTTCGCCGACCACTCTGATCACGGGCGGAACGGGATTTCTCGGTGCGCACCTGGTGCGTCAGCTGGTTGACTCAGGCGCGAAAGACATTCGCGTCATGGCGACGTCCATTCCGGAATGGCTGACCGATCTGGGCGTAGATACTTTTGCAGGTTCGGTTACGGCCGAAGACGATATCGTGCGGGCGCTCGAAGGTGTGACCGAGATCTACCATCTCGCCGGAAAGGTTTCGCGGGAAAAGGACGATGCGCGCGAGATGTACAAGCTGCACGTCGACGGGACGCGTCTGCTTTGCGACCTGGCAAAGAAAGCCGGCGTGAAGACTATCGTCCTCGCCTCGAGCAGCGGCACGATTGCGGTCAGCGAGGAATCGGACATCGTTTCAGACGAAACCTACTCACCGCCGCTCGACATCATCTCGCGCTGGCCTTATTACGCCAGCAAGGCTTATCAGGAGATGGCCGCGCTCGAGCGCTTTAGCGGGAAAGATTTGCGCCTCGTGATTATGAACCCGAGCCTTTTGCTCGGCCCGGGCGATGACCGTCTGAGCTCGACCAAAGTCGTTCTGGATTTCATGGCGCGAAAGATTAGCGCGGTCCCCAACGGAGGTTTGAATTTCGTCGACGTGCGCGACGCGGCCCAGTCCTTTCGCGTCGCGATGAGCCAGGGCCGCCACGGCGAGCGTTACCTGCTGGGTGCAGTTAATTGGACGTTCGTAAAATTTTTCGATCGGCTGGAACGGCTTACGAAAGTTGCCTCGCCTCGACTCACCTTTCCTTCAAAGTTCGCCGTCGCGGGCGCGCATGTGATTGACTCGCTTTTTCGCCAGTGGAACTTCACCTCTCCCGTGCAAGCTGACGAAGTCGAGATGGCGGAATACTTCTGGTACTGCAACTCCAACAAAGCTAAACGCGAACTAGGTTTCAGCCCACGCGATCCCGGCGACACGCTCAATGACACCGTTCACTACCTGCGTGAGAATTTCCTCGGGGGGAAATGAACGCGCGCGGTTGAAACAACACAAGGCGCTAAGGCTTCAACACGATCGAGCCCGGTGCACTTGTGTTGCAGGATGGATCGAGGCCTTTGAGATCGAGTCTTATCTGGCCTTTTCACTCGCAGCAAATCACCAGCCTCGCGAAATGGGGCGGCTTCTTAAATCGCTCCCAACTGCTTGTACATCTTCATGAAATCAAAGTTGTTCCAGGCTTCGACAATCTTTCCGTCTTTGATTCTGGTGATGGTTATGCCGGTGAATTCGACCGGCGAGTTGGTCGCGGCAAAACCCAAATGATCGCCAGTATGCCGGCCGCGCACGCTGCAGCGAGTCGCCACCAGATCGCCTTCGGCAATCTGTTCTTCCACCACGACTTCGATATTCGGAAAGGCGCCCCGAAATTGATCGTGAAACGGCCCAAACCCGTCCGGTCCGCGCAGCGGGTGCGCCGGATCATCAGATAACCCGTGGGCGATACCGTCGGCCGCGAACATTTCCGGGATGGCCTCAGCCCGGCCACGGTTCCAGACTTGATCGAACCAGCGGCGAATCAGCGCCTTGTTTGCTTCGCATTGCTGTTGTGACATGAGCGTCTCCTCAACTCGGCATTGGGCCGGCAATTACTGGACGTCCTTCTCGTCCAGGTGAAACTTATGCAACACACGATGAGCGGTGGGTGCGAGGATGATGCCGACTAAAGCGATAAAAATCACCCCGCTAAAAAGAGCATAGATCGAAGCGAAAATCTTGGCCGACTCATTCGGCAGCTCGCGCACCGGTCCCATGCCTCCGAGAATCATCGACGCCTCGAGCAGCGAATCAACGAAATCAAAACCGGCGATGAGGTGATAACCGGCAACACCTGCCGACAAGGCTACCAGCATCAATGCGAGCCCAATTGCCAGCGACCCGATTATCCGCTGCACATAAAGCGACACGGGGGCAAGCTTGTCGGTTCGCCGCTCAAACTGCCGCCATGATTTTGTCCGCTTCGGCACTTGATTGATCTAAGGATGGCGCACCCGCAATACGCGCGGCATTATTTCAAACGTGGCCGGCAAGCGGCCCACGACCTCGCCATCAAGTTCCACCCGAATCTCTTCCACTCTCCGGACCGGCCGCGCGACCACCTGCCTGGCGAGCGCGTGCGTTACCTCATTCATCCGCAGATGCGCGCCAAAATAGAGTCGCGGCGCGTTCGCCAGAATGCGAAATGAACTCGCATCGCCGATCGTTACGATATCAAAAAAGCCGTCATCGAATTTTGCCTCCGGGGCAATCTTCATTCCGCCCCCATAGTAGCGCGCGTTAGCAACGCAGAACTCGGCGATTCGCAGCCGGCGCTCAGGCTGCTCGTCGAGCTGCACCTGAACTTCAGTTGGTGAAGACGACAGGGTTGTTTGCAAAGTAGCCGCCGCATACGAAAGTTTACTGCTCAATTTGCGCGGCGCGAATGCCGGGATCCATTTCCTGGCCTCGCCGCTCGAGGTGCGATCCAGGACAGACGTGCTCATGCCAAAGCTCGCGACGTTGATAAAAAATCGCGTCTCTCTTTCACCGCGATCGTTCACAAAAGTGACGCGGCCGGCGTCAATCTTTCGCGCGCGTCCATCGCGCAGCGCCCGGGCCGCGGCAGCGATCTTGGTTGGCATGGTCAAGGTACGGCGAAAATCGCTGCCAGTACCGCCGGGAAGAATGGCGAGCTCCACATCTTGCTTCGACTCGATGATACCGTTGGCGACTTCGGAAATTGTGCCATCGCCGCCACAGGCGATGATGAGTTTCGTACTGTGCGTCGCAGCCTCAGCGGCAAGTTCGCGCGCGTGACCCTTTGCTTCAGTGAACACGACTGAGAAGGCGCCAAAATGGGTCCGCAGATCGCTGGCAAACTTTGGCCAGTTCTCACGGGTGGCGCCGTCGGCAGAGGCCGGATTAACGATGACGAGAGGTAGGGTCATTTACCTTTTTGGAGTGCGCCGGCAGAGCGGAGCGGCGACGGCGCTTTGGATATTAACAGCAATCGCAAACGGCGTCTGCTGATTTATCCCACATCAACGCACTTGATATTGCTCACGATCCTGTTCGCCCAATTCCGCAATTCGCTTCATCAGGAATTCGCCAATCTCCTTGTACGTGCGCAGGTGATCTTTCTTGGCGATGAACTCGGCCAAATCGATTTGCGGGCCGAAATGAATACGGATCTTGTCGCCGCCAAACCAGTTCCCCAGGACCTGCTTCGGCAGATTATTTCCCAGACCCGCAATGAAGACCGGCATGACCTGCGGGTTCGCTTCTTTGATCAATCTTCCGACACCCGGCTGCGGACGAAGGTATGAATAGGGATCGTTGGTCTTGTTGCGCGTGCCTTCGGGATGAAAGCCGATGACGTTGCCGGCGCCTTCGCGGCAAAGCTGCACCAGGCGGCGCAACGAATACTTATCGAAAGCGCGCTTCTCAGGCAGAGGATCTCTCCCCGTCACAAAGAACGGCGGATACATGGACCACCAGCCCATGATCAGGTTCACAAACATGCCAATGGGATTCTGATAATAGAAGCGGCCGCGCACCGGAAAGAAAAGCTGTTTGCGCCACTTCGTCTTTCGAAACAAAGTCGTCGAGACCACATACATGTCAAAGAAAGAGCGATGATTAGCAACCAGGAGAATTGGTTTGGAATGATCGAGTGCCTCAAGGTGCTCGAGGCCATAAACTCGCATCAGGTTGTAAGTCGAAATTTGGATCCAACCGGCGCCAAAGACACTCTGACACCACGTCCAGAATCTTTTCCAGCGACCCAGATTCATGCGGTGGGTAAAATGAAAAGCGAAGCGTTCGAATGAAGACAGGACCGCGAGTTCTGCGGCGGTTGGCTCCAAAGGAAGTCCAACCTCCGATGTCCCACGTCCCACGCCATCAGTCGCTTCGACCCTGGACTTCGGACTTTCGGCCGTGGACATCTCAGTCAATCGAAAAATATCGCGCTTCGGGATGGTGGATGACGATCGCCGAGGTTGACTGCTCCGGATCGAGTTGAAACTCTTCTGTTAATTCGACATCGATGCGTGATGGATCGAGTAGCTCGAATAATTTCACCTGGTCCTCCAAATTCGGACACGCGGGATAACCGAAGCTGAAGCGTGATCCCTGGTAGCCCTGGCGGAACAGTTCGTTCAAGTTTTTTGCATCGTTACCCGCGATGCCGAGTTCCTGTCTGATTTTCTTATGCCAGAGCTCGGCCAGTGCTTCGGCACTCTCAACACTCAAGCCATGAAAGTAAAGATAGTCCGAGTAGTTATCGCTCTTGAAAAGCTGCTGTGAATATTCGCTGGCGCGGCGGCCCATCGTCACCAAATCAAAGGCCACGACGTCCAGGTGACCCGATTCAACCGAAGCGAAATAGTCGGCCAGACAAAGTCCCTTACCCGCCGCCTGCCGCGGGAAAGTAAAGCGCGTGAGTTGCCGGCCGTCCTTGTCGTCATAAATGATCAAATCGTTTCCTGACGACTGGCACTGGAAGTAGCCATAAACCACACGAGGAATCAGTAGCCCTTCACGGTCGCTGCGTTGTTTCAATTCCTCATAAACCGGCCGCACGTGCTCAGCGACAAAGGACTGATACTCCTCAGTTGGTTTCCGGCCCTGCTTAAACTGCCACTGCCCTTTGAACAGAGCCGTTTCGTTGATATACGCAAAGACTTGTTCGAGCGGAATATCGTGAACGGCGCGCGTACCCCAAAATGGTGGCCGCGGGATCGGAACGTTCGTACTCACATCCGATCGATTGGTGTGGGTAGTATCGCCGGCGATCTTCGCTGCGCCGCGCGGTCTTGCCGGCTTACGGAGGCCGAGTTTTGCCTCTTCGCCGATGAGATCGTCTTCGTCAAGAGCAGTGGAACGCGCGGTCGCTAGCGCTCCCGGTTCTGACTCATTGGCTCGGGTCGCGACCGTTGCCGCAGCGCGCGCACTTGCCGCGTGCGTGGCATCGCCATTGCCGGACATCAATTTGTCCATTGTATGCAGCCCGGCAAAGGCGTCTCGGGCATAGAATAAACTGCCTTTGTAAAGACTCTTTAAATCATCCTCGACGTAACGGCGAGTGAGGGCCGCGCCGCCCAGAACTACCGGCACGCTGATATTCCGCTCGTTCATCACTTCCAGGTTCTCTTTCATGATGAGCGTCGATTTAACCAGCAGCCCGCTCATACCGATCGCGTCGGCTTTATGCTCTTCGTAAGAATTGAGAATCACATCAATCGTCTGCTTGATGCCGAGATTGATCACCTTGTAGCCATTGTTGGTCAGGATAATGTCGACGAGGTTCTTGCCGATGTCATGCACATCGCCTTTGACGGTCGCGAGCACCATCGTTCCCTTTGAAGTGGCACCGCCTTTCTTTTCCATGAACGGCTCGAGAAAACGCACCGCGGTTTTCATCGCTTCGGCCGATTGCAACACGAATGGGAGCTGCATCTGCCCGCTGCCAAACAGATCGCCGACAACCTTCATACCGTCCAACAGGATATTGTTGATGATATCGAGCGCGGAGTAACTTTCGAGCGCGGTACGCAACTCGTCTTCGAGGCCGATTTTCTCGCCATCAATGATGTGGTTCTTGAGACGCTCCTCGACAGTCTCGCCTTTCGCCTCGCGGGTGGTCGCCTTCGCTTTGACACCTTCGAACAGTCTGGTAAATTCGCCGAGCGGATCATAGCTGCACACATCGCCGTTGAATTCGCGGCGATCGTAGATGAGATCGAGGGCGACTTTCAGTTGGCGTTCTTCGATGCGATTGAGCGGCTCGATTTTGCTGGCATTGACGATCGCCGAATCCAGCCCGGCGGCAACCGCCTCGTGAAGAAAGACGGAATTCAGCACTATTCGCGACGCTGCATTGAGGCCGAATGAAACATTAGAGACACCGAGAATTGTGAAGACCCCGGGCAGCTCAGTCTTGATTCTGCGAATCGCTTCGATCGTTTCCAGAGCGTTGCGCCGGTCTTCTTCAATGCCGGTGGAAATCGGCAACGCCAGCGCGTCAAAGAAAATATCGTCAGCGGGAATGCCGTACTGCTTAGTTGCCTGCTCGTACGCGCGCTTCGCGATTTTGAATTTTCCTTCCGCCGTGCGCGCCATTCCCTGCTCGTCGATGGTCCCGATCACCACGCCGGCGCCGTACTTCCTGGCGAGATCAAGTACTTTCGCGAAGCGCGGCTCGCCATCTTCATAGTTCGTAGAGTTGAGTATCGACTTGCCGCCGGCGTGCTGCAGCCCGGCTTCCATCTTCTGCCATTCCGTAGAATCGAACATCAGCGGGATCTTGACGTTCGTAACCAGCCGCGACGCCAGCTCGTGCATGTCTTTCTCGCCGTCCCGGCCGACAAAGTCGACGTTCACGTCCAACACGTGCGCGCCTTCGCGTTCCTGCTCGCGGGCCAGCGAAACCAGGCCATCCCAGTCTTCGACGTTCAGCAGGTCGCGCATTTTCTTCGAACCGCTCGCGTTCACCCGTTCGCCAATAATCAGGAACGAAGTGTCCTGGCGGTAGGGCTGCTGAATGAAAATTGATGAACAGGCTGCGCTGGAGGTTACGTCTCGCCGGCGCGGCGCCAGATTCTGCACGGCTTCGACGACTGCTCTGAGGTGCGCGGGGGTGGTGCCGCAGCAACCACCGACGACATTCACGCCGAGGTCGCGCGCGAAATGAGCCAGCTCTTTCGACAAGGATTCCGGGGTCTCTTTGAATACAGCGTGCCCGCCGACATTCTCAGGAATTCCGGCGTTGGGAATCACTGAGACCGGGAATTTTGAGTTCTGGCAAAGATAACGGACGTTCTCAGCCATCTGCTGGGGCCCGGTGGCGCAATTCATCCCAAAGATGTCCACCGGAAACGGCTCGATGGCGGTCAAAGCTGCCGCGATCTCAGTGCCCATGAGCATAGTGCCGAAGGCTTCGATGGTAACTTGCGCGATCACCGGCACGCGGCGCTTTGAAGATTCGAACTCTTCGAAGATCGCGGCCAGCGCCGATTTGGTTTGCAGAATGTCCTGACAAGTCTCAACGATGAGCAAATCAGCGCCGCCGTCGAGCAGCCCCCTTGCCTGCTCGCGATATGAGGCCTTCATGTCAAGATAAGTGATATGGCCCAGCGTAGGCAGTTTCGTCGTCGGGCCCATCGAACCTGCGACCCACCGAGGCTTTGCCGGGGTTGAGTAATCCAGGGCGATGCGTTTCGCCAGTTGCGCCGCCTTGACGTTCAACTCGTAAGCCTTGTCGGCGATGCCGTATTCAGCCAGGACAATGGACGCGCCGCCAAATGAATCTGTCTCGACCACATCGCAGCCAACTTCAAAGAATCCCGCATGCACCTTCTCAACGGCGTCGGGACGGCTTATCAGCAGATGTTCCGGGCAGCCCTCAAACTGCGGGCCACCATAATCGTCAACGGAAAGGTCCTGAGCGTGCAGATTCGTCCCCATCGCGCCATCAAAGACGACGATGCGATCCTTTAAGCTTTCGAGAAACGATTTCATTAATCCTGTATTGATCTTTGGTCTTTGGTCTTTGGTCTTTATTGGCTAACGCCGCCCACAACAAGTTACAAAGACCAAAGTCCAAAGATCAAAGACCGTTTCGAAGGCAAAAGCCCCGCGCTGGCGAACAACGCGGGGCTTTCATCAGAAACTGTCTAACAACGGTTTTGAAAGACTCGCCGAGCTGTTTAGCCGATTGTTTTTCGTGGCCGCAAGTCGCCTTAACTCACCACGTTTTTGCAAACGCTATTGAAACATTGCCCGCCGAGACTGTCAACGCGCGAGATAGTAATGGTTAGTTTGAAGAGTGTCACGGACGTCGAGCGCATGAAATCACGCGCAAGCTGCGCGTGCCACTTCAACCGACACTACACCCCGGAAGGGTACTGATTCAGCCCGAATTGCTCAACGGCTTTCGACGCGTGGCGTCGATGACTGTTGCCCGGCGTTTTAACGCCTGGTCCTCCGTCCGCAGGTCGTTCCGTCGCGTCAGCGACGGCTGAACCATGGCGCAATTCAGGCGTCGCTGACGCGACGCGGTAACTTTGTTGACGCTACTGTTTAAGATGAAGTCAGTACCATTTGCGTTAGCAAATGGGATAAAGAACCTGCATGGCGTTTAAAGTGGCGCTTTATCCCATCCGCTGACGCGGATGGTACTGACCTCGTCCCGCAGCGTCGCTTCGACGCTACGCGTCGAGACACTTCGCAAAATCAAACTAGATCAGGACTCACCTCGGTTGACCCGTTTTTCTATTTACGATTTGCCATTTCCGATTTACTATCTACGCAATTCAATGCGCCGCGCCATTTATCCCGGATCGTTCGATCCAGTCACCAATGGTCACCTCGACATTATTCAGCGTGGATGCAAGTTATTCGACGAAATCATAATCGCAGTACTCATCAATCCCGAAAAGACACCGTTCTTTTCCGTTGAGGAACGCTGCGATATTCTGCGTGCCGTGCTAAGAGAAATAGATCGCGGAGAGTGCGCTTTGACCGTCGAGAGTTTTGCAGGGCTGCTGGTCCAGTACGCCGCCGAACGAAATGCCAACGCCATTGTCCGTGGCATCCGCGCCATCTCGGATTACGAATACGAGTTACAGATGGCTTTAATGAATCGGCGCTTGCAGCCAAAACTGGAAACGGTGTTTATGATGCCGGCGGAAGCTTATTCGTACGTGAGCTCGCGGCTGGTGAAAGAGGTATTTCAACTCGGCGCCAGTATTGAGGGCCTGGTGCCGGCGCTGGTGGAAGAGCGAATGCGAGCCAAGTCGAAGGTCCACAGTCCAAAGTCCAGGGTCCAAAACTCCTAAGCTTATGTCAGCTCCAAAATACTCATCGGCTTTTCATGCTTCGGAAAATGTGGCCGCGATGAAGGCCTCGGCAACCATGGCCGCCATGCAAGCCGCCGACGCCATGCGCGCCGCCGGCGTTGACGTCGTCGATCTCGGCGCCGGCGAACCAGATTTTGACACCCCACAAAACATCAAGGATGCGGCGGCTGAAGCAATGCGCGCGGGCCAGACCAAGTACACGCCTGCCGCCGGTACGCGCGAATTGCAGAAAGCCATCATCGAGATGTACCGGCAAGACTTCGGCGCGACTTACGAACGCAATGAAGTCATGGCCACGTCCGGCGGCAAGCAGGCGATCTTTAACGCGGTAGTCTCTCTGGTAAATCCGGATGATGAAGTATTGATTCCGAAGCCTTACTGGGTCTCATTTCCCGAGATGGTGACCTTTGCGCGCGGCCGGTCGCGTTTCATTGAAACGGAAGCGAATGGTTTCGTGCTCACGGCAGATATGGTGCGGCGCGCAATTACTCCCAAAACCAAACTGATCATTTTGAATTCGCCCAGCAATCCGTCGGGACGCGTTATTCTACCGGCCGAGTTCAAAGAGATCATGGAAGTGGTTGCCGAAAAGGAGATCTACGCGATTTCGGACGAATGCTATTTGCGGTTCGTCTATCCGCCGGCGACGGTCTTCAGTGCGGCGTCTCTGCGGCCGGAGCTACGCAAGCGTCTATGCATTGCCGGGTCGTTTTCGAAAACCTATGCCATGACGGGATGGCGCATCGGATATGCGCTGGCAAATCCGGATTGGACGCGGGCGATGCTGAAGGTGCAAGGTCACTCGACGAGTAATGCGACCTCAATATCGCAAGCGGCCGCGATCGAAGCGTTGAATGGTCCACAGGAATCAGTCAGGCTGATGCTCGCAGAATACGGACGACGGCGCGAATGGTTATTGAATGCGCTGAATGAAACCCCCGGCCTTTGCTGCGCCCCACCCGAAGGAGCTTTCTACGCTTTTCCCGATGTGCGCGGGTGCTTGAAAGGAAACATCACGACCTCTGAACAATTCGCCGCTGAGCTGCTGGAAAGGGAACAGACTGTAGTCACCGACGGGGCCGGCTTTGGCGCCGCCGGGTTCATCCGAATTTCATATGCCACGTCGTTGGATCGTTTGCAGGAAGGCATAAGAAGGATCAGGCGAGTGGCTGAGAGATGTAACACCTGATTTTGGAGTGCACCAGCTCGCTGGCGCTTTTTTTGACTGGGTTTTTGACAAACAACGGAAAAGCGGCGTCGAGCCGCCGCACTCCAAAAAAAGAGGCGGGCAAGCGGCCCGCCTCTATTTTTGTTTTAGTGACGAGCCAGAGCCCGCCGGTATCGCCGTTGTCGCTTAGTACAGGTTGAAGTTGTACTGCAACTCCATCCACATTGAGACTGGGTGGCCGTCTTTGGTAGCCGGCACGAAGCGAATGTTCTTCGCTGCGGCGATTGCGCGTTCAGTTAACCCATCGGGCAAACCTGAGACCGCGTGGATATTGGTCACCTGACCACCGGAAGAGAAGACTGCCCGCAGCACAACGGTTCCGGTAATCTGGTTCTTCCGAGCAGCTTCAGTGTAAGTCGGCTCAGGCTTTTCCAGCACGCGAGCTTTGGAACTCACTTCTTTACCACTGAAGATTCGATTGTAATCGGCGCCGCCACCGCCGCCTCCCGGCCCACCACCGCCTTCATTGCGATCGCCGCCGCCGGTATTTCCGCCACGGCCTGGTCCATAACCGCCGCCTTCACCGGGCCCCACACCGCCGCCAGTACCGCTACCGATGCCATTGCCGGTGCCGGGACCGGACGAGGTCACGGTCGACTTGGATTTCGGATCGCCGTAGTTCAACTGGCGAGTGTCCGGCGGAAACAGCACCGGATCAGCGTCAAGCGTGGCGGGCATCGGCAGGGCCGGATTCTTAATCACGGGCGGATGCGGATCCGGAGCCACGACCTGCGGAATTCTCAGATCAGCCTGCGGCAGCTTACCGAACGACGCCGGCGCCTGCTCTTCGCGGCCACCGCCGCCGCCACCGCCGGCCTTCTCCTGCTTGGGCTTGCTGCCGCCGCCGTTGCCTTTGTTCATTCCGGCAGTACCTTCATCAGGTGTGGGCTGCTCATTCGGAATGTCAGAAATCATTTGCGTCAGTTCGAGTTCCTCTTCCTTGGCCAGCTCAGCGGCCTTCGCCTGCTGATGACGATCCCAAAGGAACGCGCCACCCACGACGAAAAACAGCAGCGCAAAGCTCGCGATGATGCCTGAGAGAACATTTCGCGAATCCGAAGGTCGAGCACCCATCACCGCAGCGCCGCGATCTTTTCCGAGCCACGTCGCAAAGATCCCCAGCAATCCACAGAAGCCGAGAATCGCCACGATCAGCATCGAGCGATGCGACGAACCGCCGGCGCCTGAGCGATCGAGCACAAAGATTGCGCCCACGAGTACCAGCATCGCCACGACTGAAAGCAGCATGGCAATGACCACGTCGCGGCTGGAAAAGAATTTGCCAACCATCGCGCCGTAGCCCTGCGCCGACCGCTTCATAAACCCAAACGGATCCCGTTTGAATTCGGGCCAGGTCAATTGATAATTGTGCGCTACTTCTCCCAGGGCATCCGCGAGTCGCGGAGCCAGACCCCTGTCTTCGAGCATGGTGAGGTGATACTCGCCAATCATCTCATGAGGGATGACGTGCGAGGCCCCTGCCGCCACGGGCACCACGATTTTCGGCACGACCCTCGGTGGCCATACGGGCGCAGGCTCCAAGACCTTCACCGGCTCAACCGGCGCTGACTGAATCGGCGCTGCGGGCCTAACCGTTGCGCGTGGGGTGACATGGCTCGGGGTTTCCATTTGAGCCGTGGCCCGCGGGGTGACCTGGCTCGGGGTCTCAGACATGGGGTACGACGCCTCGACGTCAGCTGGGGAGCTTGTCGCTCTCGGAGCTGCTGTGGGGGCCGGAGCCACGCTGAGGGGCGTTCCGTCTACCGGGCAAAAACTAAATCGATCGGCGAATTGCTCCTGGCAGGTGTTACAAAATTTCATCTTAACTACCTCGCTGTCCCACTGGGGATCAAGTGAATTCAAACGGTCATCCGCAACTGACATGGATTGACGATATGAAGCCGCGATGCGTTGATCCAAAGAGCCGGGAGCTTCGGGCGCGTTCCACTTATTAAGCAAAATACGCAGCTCCTCGTCCCGCATGAACCTGGAATCTGAATTACTCATGGTCCAAAAACCTGACGCGTCATGCGGACGGTTAACTGCGTTTACGCCCGCCTCACTGTAACAGTTTCGCGGCCAATTCGGAAGTATCGCCCCAGGCTCGCGCGCAGCTTATCGCGCGCCCGGAACAGCCGCGCTTTCACCGCGTTTGAATCAGCGCCCACAATCGCGCCGATCTCCGCCAGTGAAAGATCTTCGTATTCAAAAAGAACGAGTGCCTCACGTTGCAGCGGAGGCAAACCTGCTATCGCTCTGCGAACTTCCGCAGCCACCTCATCATCCAGAACCCTCTGCGCCGGCTCGTGTTTCTCCGGGCCGCGAAATTCAAAGTCATCGAGCGGCGACTCACGATTGAAATTCTGATAGCGCCTGGCCGCCTGGTATCTCGCCGCCGCGTAAAGATACGTCCGCAGCGAAGCCTTCTGTGAATCGAAGCGGCCCGGATCCTTTATCAAAGAGAGGAAGCAATCATGCGTTACGTCTTCCGCGGCTTCGGCCGATCCCAGCATGCGATACGCAAACCGAAAGATGGGATCACGATAGCGCTCGTACAAGATCTGAAACGCTTCCATCTCGCCCTTCGCTGCGTTTTCCAGCAGCCGCTCGTCTGTCTCGTGATTCCCCAATCAAAGCGCTCGATCCTGCAGGAATTCACTTCCTACTGTTGTATTACGACTAAAGGCCGCGAAGTTACGGAAAAATTTTTGCCGGGGTGGATTTTCGCGTCAAATTATATATCGCCTCGCTTACCCTACCGCGGTAATGTCGTTCGGGCTGTCGGCTTTGATGCCGCGAACGGCCTTCAGGTTGACGCGTTTAGAGGGGACATCTAAACTCTTTTTTCCGCATCCCAGACGGGTTTTCAAGCTATTCAGTTTACCTGACACGACCTCTTGATCGTTTCCGAAAGCAAGCAAAAGATGGCTCAAATCATTAACAAAACAGTCATTTATGCCCGCATTATATTACCGTTTCTCCCCCGCATTATATTACCGTTTCTCCTCGGCTCGGCGGCCTGGCTCGGGCACGTCCAGGCGCAGAATGTCCCCCAGCCGGATCGCGAACGGCTGCTGAATGGCTTAACAATTCTTTACGGCAATCGCCCGGGCGACCCGAATGTGCTGCTGAAACTTCGAATTCAGAGCGGGGCCGTATTTGATCTGGCAGGCAGAGCCGGGATGATGGCCTTACTTGCCGATGCAATGTTTCCGGAATCGACCACGCGCGAGTACGTGGCCGATCAACTGGGCGGCCGGCTGGACGTTTCCACGAGTTATGACGTGATCGACGTGACCCTCTCCGGTAAAGCAACCGAGTTAGAGCGAATGATCGAGTTACTTCGGAACGCGCTGGTCAATCTCAATCTCTCGCCCGAAAACGTGGCTACGGTGCGCTCCGCGAGGATCAAGGAATTAACGGAAAAGAGGTCTTCCATGGCGGAAACGGCGAACCGAGCGGTTGCGGCGCGGCTGTTCGGAACTTATCCCTACGCCAATCCCCCTGAGGGCTCAGTCGAAACCGTCGCGAAAATTGAGCGCGGGGATCTGATGCTGGCGCGTGATCGGTTCCTGAATGCCGACAACGCTGCGCTGGTGGCGATTGGCGGTGTCGATAAAGCCCGCCTCATGCGCACCGTGCGTCAGTTACTCGGACCCTGGCAAAAGAGCGATCGCATTGTCCCTGCGACTTTCCGCCAACCAGGGACCGTCGACAATCGCGTCGCTTTGATTGATCAGCCCGGCGTTAAGAATGCCGAGGTTCGACTCGCAGTTCGTGGCCTGGCTCGTTCTGACCGGGACGCACCTGCCGCATCGTTGCTGGCAATGATTATCAAGCAGCGTTGGCAGTCAGCTGAAAGCGACCTGTCTTCCACTGTTGTGGCTCACCAGGCTTACGCCTTGAACGGAATGTTCATGCTTGCTGCCAGCGTGCCGGTTTCGTCGGCGGCAAAGGCCATCGCGTCCGCCCGGGCCACAGTTCACGCGCTCGCAAACCAGGCGCCGACCGCGGCTGAAGTCGAGACTGCAAAAAACACCATCACGGCGAAATCGTCTTCGCCGGCCGAGTCAATCGCCGACGCGTGGCTGGACGCTGAAACATACAAGCTGCCCGCGACCAGTCCGGCAGCCGAGCTCAATAACATCTCAACAGCCGACATCAAGCGTGTCGCAGCGAGGCTGTTTGGTGAGACTGCCAACCAGGCAGTTGTCGTCATGGGGAATGCAAGCGAGTTGAAGTCGCAGTTCGGTGACCAAATCGAACCTCCTGCAAACCTCACCAAACCCAGCAGTAATCCGTCTTTGCCGCTTAAGAAGCCTTGATTTACAAAGGGATCGCAAGGGGGCTGCAACCATTCCAGATGCCTCATGGGCTTAACTGAACCTGGACAGAAGATTGCCGAAGAGCACGCTCGGCGAGTTCGCGAGATGTTCGCGAAGATTTCTCCGCGATACGATGTGCTCAATCACCTTCTGTCGGCGAATATTGATAAGCGGTGGCGTCGTCGCGTAGTTAATGAATTGAAGCCGCTGCTGCCGGAGGACGCTCGCGTGCTTGACGTGGGTTGTGGCACGGGAGATTTGAGCCTCGAGTTGTTTGAAAATACTGCCGCGCGAATTACCGGCTTGGATTTTTGTGCGCCGATGTTGAACTTTGCGAAGATCAAAGCTCCGCAAGTTCAATTCATCGAGGGCGATGCCCTGCGCTTGCCTTTCGCGGAAGCCTCGTTCGACGGCCTGACGATTGGGTTTGCGTTACGAAACCTCGCCAGCGTCGAGCGAGGCTTAAGCGAACTGCTGAGAGTCCTGAAACCGAACGGTATTGTGGCGATACTGGAGTTTTCGCGTCCGGTCGTTCCCTTATTCGGCCAGTTGGTCGGCCTATATTACCGGCGTTTACTGCCCTGGATTGGGGGAATCGTGAGTGGCTCGCGAGATGCGTATGAATATTTGCCTGATTCGATATCAAAGTTTCCGGATCAGCAAACGCTGGCCGCCATGATGCGGGAAGCCGGGTTTGAAGACGTTCGGTTTGATAATTTGAGTGGCGGCATTGCAGCGCTGCATACCGGTCGCCGCCGGTAATGCAAGAGTCCTCTGGCTGCGGACAGATATCTGGCGACGCAAGATTAAATTCTTGCGCCACAGATTGATTGCGACCTTTCGGTCAGCAATCATCGAAGCGTAGTGTCAGGGGCTCGCCTAGCGGGCTGGGTTCGGTTGTCGGGGCCGAATCTGGTCTGCGAAAGCGGGCCCCGACTACGTTTTCTTTTTTGCTCGTACTGGCATATCGCCGTTCCCACCAATCTGCTATCATCCGCGCTCGATAATCTTCTGTAGCGCATGAAGCACAAACTGTTTGGATTGCTGCGCCGGATTGGCTTGCTGATCTTAGTGGTCTGGACGGTTGTCTCGCTGGTCACGATCTTAATTGAGTTGGTCCCCGGCGATCCGGCCGTGGCCGTTCTCGGTGAACAGGCAACCCCCGAGCAGTTGGCTCAGTTCCGAGCTAAACACGGCCTCGATCGACCGCCATTCTTTTTTGGCTTTCCCGCCGACGAACTGGGTCACAAACATTTCAAATGGTACGGCCTTAACAATCGTTACGACGATTACTGGATCGCCATACTTCACGGTGATTTGGGAAAATCATTTCGCACGGACCAGCCAGTCTTTGATCTTATTCTTGAGCGTTACCCGGCCACAATTGAGTTAGCGATCGCGGCGATGTTGATTGCGGTGGGCATCGCGATTCCGCTCGGGGTCATCGCCGGAAAAAATCGAGGCACGCTCACCGACAATATCTTGTCGGTCCTGGCGCTGATTGGGATCAGTCTGCCGGGCTTTGTTATTGGCCCAATGCTGGTCTATGTCTTCGCGGTAAAGCTCGGTTGGGTAGCGCCCTCAGGTCGATTTGAGTGGAGTGACATCATCTTGCCGGCGGTCACTCTGGGCGCCGCGCTTTCCGCAATTCTCACCAGAATGGTGCGCTCTTCGGTAATCGAGGAATTGGGTGAAGGCTACGTGCGAACGGCGCGCGCAAAGGGCTTGAGTGAACGCGCCGTCGTTTACAAGCATGTGCTGAAGAATGGATTGATTCCGGTGGTCACCGTTCTCGGACTGCAGCTCGGCATCCTGCTGGCCGGCGCAATTATCACCGAGAAAATCTTTGGCTGGCCCGGACTGGGTCTGCTGCTGGTCGAAGACGGTATCGGCAAACGCGATTATCGAATCGTGCAGGGATGCGTGCTCGCGATTAGCACCACTTACATCGTTGCGAATACGCTCACCGATATGTTGTATCGCTGGCTGGATCCGAGGATTCGAGTTTCTTGAGGACCAGCCAGAAGGCCGAAGAGAATTAGCCGCGGATAACGCGGAGGATTGGAAAGGTCAAACGGAGTCTATCCGCGTTCATGCGCGGCTGATGTTTCTGTCTCTCTCGGCCGCTCCGGGCTTATTAATTCATACATGAATCGACTGTCGATCATCGGAATCGCCATCGTCATCATCTTCGTCCTGATAGCGATCTTCGCGCCGTGGATTGCGCATTATGATGTCGGCGCCACCAACCTTGCGATGCGCTATATGCCGCCGTCCGCCGCGCACTGGTTCGGCACGGACTCTACAGGACGTGACATTTTTTCGCGGGTGGTTTTCGGCGCGCGAATCTCGCTCGAAGTCGGAGTGATCGTTGTCCTCGTTTCCGCTTTTTTCGGAACTTTGATTGGCGCCGTCGCCGGATTTTACAGCGGCTGGGTTGACTCGCTGTTGTCAGGATACATCTTCAATGTTTTTCTCGCGTTTCCCGGGTTGTTGTTGGCTATCGCGCTGGTGGCTTTTCTCGGCGCCGGCCTGAACAAATTGATCTTTGCCCTGTGCATCATCGGGTGGGTGGGCTACGCGAGGCTGATTCGCGCCCAGGTGCTGAAGGTTCGCGAATATGATTTTGTGCAAGCCGCGCGGGCGCTTGGCGCCGGAGACTTTCGCATTCTGTTCGTGCACATTCTGCCGAACGCCATTCAACCATTAATTGTGCAGGCAAGTTTAGGCATGGCCGGGGCAGTCTTGTCAGAGGCCTCGCTTTCGTTCCTGGGCCTGGGCGTGCCTCCGCCTGCACCCTCATGGGGCGTGATGATCGAAGAAGCGCGCGACCTCTCAACCCTGCAGGCGGCTCCCCACGCGCTTATCTTTCCCGGACTGGCGATCGCGTTGACGGTGCTGGCCTTCAATTTCATTGGTGATGGCCTGCGCGAGTATCTCGATCCGCGTCAACGGCGTAGATGATTCGAAGAAACTTCCGATTACGGTATTTGTCAAACACCTGACACAAAGAGTTCATTGTCTTTGACAGCAAGGGTGTTCATGTCCGACAAAAAACGACGCTCGATCCGGCGCCTAAATGCAGTCCCGCCCGGGCAACGAGCAGCCGGACGAGAACACTAAAGCGAGCTTCAATGCTTTAGCCCGAGGGGGATCTAAATCCTACAGCGCTTCTTCAACTTTATCGGTCCCGGCCCGCGCGGGCCAGCGCCGCAAAAATTCCGCCCGGATATCGAAGGTTTACGCGGCGTGGCGATTCTGCTCGTAGTTTTCTATCACCTTGGAGTACCTGCTTTTGCCGGAGGTTACGTCGGCGTCGATGTCTTTTTTGTCCTGTCGGGTTATTTGATTACCGGCCTCCTGCTGAAGGAAATCGAAACGACCGGGCATCTGCGTCTGGCGAACTTCTATGGCAGGAGGGCGAGGAGATTGTTACCGGCCGCGGCGCTGATGCTCTCGCTTACATGCCTTGCGAGCTATTGGCTGTTGAGCCCGGTTGAGCAAATGGAACTTCCGAAGAGCGCGATCGCCACCACCACCTATACCAGCAACATTTACTTTGCGCGGAAAGCGACCGCATATCTTCCCCGAGTCACAGACACCAATCCATTCCTTCATACGTGGAGCCTTTCAGTCGAGGAGCAGTTCTATCTCGCTTGGCCGCTGTTTCTGCTCGCCCTCAGACGTGGGCGTCGACGTTTGTGGATCGGCATGGCCGCAACCTTTGTGACTACGCTCGCGCTCTCAGCGTGGTTGACCTCCTTTCGACAGCCGTGGGCCTTCTTCCTGTCAGCGCCGCGAGCCTGGGAGTTCGCCGCGGGCGGCATGGGCGCGCTAATCACGCGCGAAACCAGATTCGCGCAGCCATTGAGATGGGCAGGTCTTGCGGCAGTCCTTGGTGCAACCGCAATGTTTTCAGGAATGACGCCGTTCCCCGGAGTCGCGGCGGTAGTGCCAGTAGCGGGCACTGTCATGATCTTACAGGGAGGCGACGCGTCACACGGGCTCGGAAGGTTTTTGAGCACGCCCCTGCTGCGGCTAATCGGGAGACTTTCTTACTCCTGGTATCTCTGGCACTGGCCTTTGCTCATCATCGCCACTTCGATACGGGGAACACTCTCAGTAATTGCGCGAAGCGAATGTCTGCTCATATCGCTTGCATTGGCGTTCGTGACCTATCACACATTTGAGAACCCGATTAGGCGCAGTCGATGGCTCGCTTTGCGCCCGGTGCGCTCACTGGCGATGGCTGTTTGTCTCGCGCTTTTCGGTGCCGGCGTTACGATCGTTTGGTGGGTGATGGTCAGGCATGTTCTGGTTTCGCCCGCACAGCAGCGACTCGCGCGCGCTGCTACCGAGCGGCCTGAAGTTTATGACCTGGGCTGCTTCGCCGGATTCTATCCAACAACTCCCTATAAGTGTGTCTTCGGCAGCGGTAAGACTGTGGTCCTTTTCGGCGACAGTCACGCTGCGCAATGGTTCCCGGCGCTGCGCGAACTGAAAGGTTGGCGCGTCGTGACACTCCTGAAAGGCTCCTGCGCCGCCCCGGACGTCGGCTACTACAATGAGACATTAAGGAGGCACTACACAGAGTGCGAGCAGTGGAGATCGAAAACGTTTGAGATTATCGCTGCGTCACATCCGGACGCGGTCGTGATCGCCAGTTCGAGTGCTTACGTACCGGGTCTGGTGAACGCACAAGAGTGGAAAGCAGGGACCCAACGCACAGTAACCAGACTTTCCGAGTTGGGCGCGCGCGTCTATCTCATGCGCGATACGCCTGCCCCCCGCTTCCCGGTGCCGGCGTGTCTTTCACGCGCGTTGTGGACCAACTTCAGGTCCCGTCTCAGCTGTGGATTTGAATTAAACGAGAGTCTGCGTCCAAACCTCCAGCCAGTGGAAGCAGAGGCCGCCGCCATCTCAGGAGCGCGCTATCTCGATCTGACCGACCTTGTTTGTCCCGGAGGTCATTGTGCGCCGGAGGCCAAAGGTGAAGTAATTTACGATAACGGGAGTTACCTTACACCTTCATTCGTCAGAAAACTGACGAACGTGTTTCAGGATGCGCTTGATGGAAATCGGTGAGCGCGATATCCGCGAGGTTGAGGTCCCGTTTGGCAATACTGGAGTGGTTTCTCGACCTGTCGGTGCCGCGGCGATTCGTTCCTAAAAAGACTGGGGCGGCTAGTGGGGTTCGAACCCACGACCTCCTGATCCACAGTCAGGCGCTCTAACCAGCTGAGCTATAGCCGCCACAAAGCGTTGGAGTGTCAGACCAACGGAGAATTGGTTCCTCTTTGTTTACACCAGTCAGATGGCCAAGAGCAAGGAGCAAAGCGACGGGTGGTAGAGCCGAGACCGTGCGCTCCCAACTCCCTGCGCAGTCGCCTGGCGCTCCTGGCACTTTGCTCTTGGCCTGGCTTGCAGTATGCTTCGCACGCCCGCTGAAACCTTTCCCTGGGAGTGAGCCATGAAAATCAAAGTCTCTCTGCGAACCATCAGTGTTTGTCTGCTCGTGTTGTGTGTTACCGGGGTGGTCTCGCGCCTGGCCACGGAAGCGCATGCGCAAAAGCCGGACCAGACGCGCACTGCGCATCCGAGCTCGCCGCCAAAGACTGATTCGAAACCAAACTCTACGGCGAATGATCCCGAATACGCCGCCAAGGTTAAGGAATATACAACTGAGTCTTATTTCATGACCGAGCTGGTCGATCACTTGCCCGCATCGGACAAGGTGCCGTCGCCTGACAAGGTCCTGGGTTATCAGGTCGGCACGCCCGGCCATCTGACCTACTCGAAAGATCTGTATCGTTACTATCGCGAGCTGGAGAAGGCTACTCCGCGCGTGCGCGTCTTTACTGCGCCTGAAAAAAGTGAAGAAGGAAAGGAACAGCTCCTGATTGCGGTCGGCGACGAAGCCGCCTTAGCAAAGCTCGACCGCTATAAGGAGATCACCGCCAAGCTCGCCGACCCGCGCAAGATTACCGATGCCGAAGCCGATCAACTGATCGGAGAAGGTAAAGCATTGTATTGGGCTTCCGGTTCGATCCATTCGCCTGAGACCGGCTCATGCGAAATGCTGATGGAACTCGGTTACCGGCTGGCGGTCGAAGAAAGTCCTTTTATTCAGGCCATTCGCAAGAACGTGATCGTTTTGATCACGCCGGTGCTGGAAGTCGACGGTCACGACATGATGGTTGATACGTACAAGTATCGCAAGGCCAATCCCGACAAGAACGCGCCATCACTGGTTTACTGGGGCAAGTATGTCGCCCATGACAACAATCGCGACGGATTAGGGATGGCCCTCGCGCTGTCGCGGAACCAGATGAAGACGTTCATTGAATATCATCCGACGATCCTGCACGACCTGCACGAGTCAGTGCCCTTTCTCTACACCTCGACCGGCACTGGTCCATACAACGCCTGGCTCGATCCGATCGTGATCGATGAATGGAACCTGCTCGCCTATCACGAAATTGAAGAGATGACCAAGCGCGGCGTGCCCGGCGTTTGGACGCACGGATTTTATGATGGCTGGGCGCCGAACTATATGTTCTACGTGGCCAATGGTCACAACGCCATCGGCCGTTTTTATGAAACCTTTGGCAACAGCGTTGCCGACACGATGGATCGCACGGTGCGCGCCGAAGCGCAGCGTGATTGGTTCCGGCCCAATCCGCCACAGCCGCGCGTGAAATGGTCGCTGCGCAACAACGTCAACATGCAGGAGTCGGCAATTCTGCTGGCCATGAATTTCGTTTCCAACAACAAGGATCGTTTTCTCAAGAACTTCTATCTGAAGAGCAAGCGATCAGTCGCAAAAGCCACGAACGAAGGCCCGGCCGCCTGGATAGTTCCTGCTGACCAACCAAGAGTCGTCGAAGCGGCCGACATGATGAACCTGCTTCGTCTCATGGGCGTCGAAGTTCACACTGCGGACAAGGAAATCGCGGTCAAGGATCAGAAGTTCCCCGCCGGCTCGTACGTAATCCGCATGGACCAGCCATATTCACGCATGGCCGACATGCTCCTGGACACGCAGTACTACAACGTCAATGACCCGCGACCTTATGACGACACCGGTTGGACGCTCGGGGCTTTGCGGAATGTGAAGACTGTGCGCGTAACTGACAAGGCTGTGCTGCAAACCCCAATGACCTTGCTGACGAGCGATGCGAAAGTGACGGGCAGCGTGTCGGCCAGAGCGGCGCCCGTCGCCTATATCATCAATCACAATGCCGAAAACACTTTGATGACGCTGCGCTATAAGTTAAAGGACTTGAAAATCAACGCCGCGGAAGAGCCGTTTGAAGCGGGCGGCCAGAAATTCAATGCGGGCAGCTTCATTATCAAGGCCGGTGACAACGCCGGTGATTTGAAACAGATCCTGGCTGGCCCAGTGGCCGAATCAGGACTGAAAGCGATCGCCGTCGACAAGCTGCCGGATCTAAAAACGCATTTGCTGGCCGTGCCGCGCATTGCGATTCTGCATACCTGGACCAATACGCAAAACGACGGCTGGTTCCGTATCGAATTCGATCGACTGCAGATTCCTTACACCTATATTTCCGATCAGGTCATTCGCAACACGCCAAAGCTGCGGGACAAGTTCGATGTAATCATCTTCCCGCCGGTCGGTGGCTCGGCCCAGACAATCGTCAACGGAATTCCGATGCGGGGAGCTGCGATTCCGTGGAAAGCGAGTGACGTCACTCCGAACATGGCGCTGAGCCCGGATCAGACCGACGATATGCGAGGCGGCATGAGTCTGGCAGGCGTCGTTAACCTGCAAAAATTCATTGAGGACGGAGGCCTGTTCATTCCCATAACCAACTGCTCACGCGTGCCGATCGATTACGGCATCGTGACCGGCATCAATATTCAGGACACGCGACAGCTGCAGGCCCGCGGCTCAGTCTACAACGCGACGTTTGCCGATCGGCGGAGCCCGATTGCGTATGGTTATGCTGAGACGTTACCCGTTTACTTCAATCAGGCGCCTGTCTTTCAGGTTGGCGGCGGTGGAGGAGGTGGCTTCGGCGGCGGGGGCGGCGGAGAAGGCGGACCTGGCGGAGGCGCCGGCGCCGGTTCACGAGCGTCCGGACGCGGTTCCTTAACGGATCCCGACATCGTGCAGGCAATGCCGCTGGCGGCGCCGCCGGCGCGGCAAACTCCGGACCAACTGACTCAGGAACAGCGACTACAGCAGGGCGCGTTTTTCGTGCCACCAAACCAGCGGCCCAGGATTGTCCTGAGATTCGCTGCAGACGAAAAGAGCTTGTTGATCAGCGGCATGCTGGCCGGCGGAGTAGAACTCGCAAACGCTCCGGCAGTCGTCGACGTGCCGGTCGGTCAGGGTCACGTGGTGATGTTCGCCAATAACCCAATGTGGCGTCATCAAACACAAGGAAGCTTCTTCCTGATCTTCAACGCGGCGCTTAATTATGATCACTTGAATGCGGGCCGCGACCGGCCGGCAGGGCCGGCCAGCGACAGGACACGCGCTGGTGACGATTATTAAGGCGCAGGATTGTATTAAGGCGAAGGATTGGCGCCCCCGGCAGGACTCGAACCTGCGACCCTCTGCTTAGAAGGCAGATGCTCTATCCACTGAGCTACGGGAGCTCGCTTAGGGCGTGGCCGCATACTATCACGCGGCCATGATCAGGCCAATTGAGAGTCAAAGAAAAAGGTTGTCGGAATAGACTCCGACAACCTTCCTCATCACGTGGGATGAAATCCTGGGAACTTACGCCGCCCGGGTTATCTCGGCAGCCTCGGCATAAACACGCCGCCCGTTAAGGGCGTCGTCGATGATCTCGCGGACAGCAGAGATGTCCGGATTCACGTCCATCCGGTCACAAGCAGCCAGATGACGAATGATGCCTTCGGTGGCGATTTCGCTTGCGGTTCCCGTCAATTTGGAAAACCGCCGGGCTTGAATATGGTCGATTCTCTGAAGCCGCTCAGCCAGCGGCAGGCCCTTGTAAAGATTCACGATTCGCTCAGTCTCCTTATAAACAAATCAAATTAACGTTAGCGGTACTAACTATAGATGCGTGCGATGGCGCACAAGATGCAAACTTCTTGTCCTTATCGGACTTTTCGCGCAGTACTAGCCCAAAACGGGGGATTAAGATTGCCTGAACTGTACCAGCAGAATGCCAAACTATACCATACTTGAGACGATTTACGACAATTTTTTGCGTGGATTTTTTGTGTCAGCGACAGAGGTCCGCCGGCAATTTACCCTCATACAGTAAAGCGCCGGCGATGCCACACTAGGGACACTTCGCCGACGCTTGAGACTGTTGGTAAAAAGCGTTTCTTCGAAAAGCTTGAGTTTTCGGCTATTTCCGCGGAAGGACTGAATCCTTCATTGCCTTGCCTACCCGGAATTTCAACGTAGTTTTCGCCGGAATCTGAATCGTCTCGCCGGTCGCGGGATTCCGGCCTTCACGCGCTTTTCTTTCCGAGCGAACGAGTTTTCCGAAGCCGGGGAGGACAAACTCTCCGTTTGATTTGACTTCGTTTGTTGCCAGGTTTGACAGATCTTCGAACAGCTGCTTTACCTGTGCGCGCTTCATCCCGGTCCGCTCTGCGAAATAGTTAATTACGTCGGACTGGGTCATGCGCTTCTTGCCTGCTGCCGTGGTCGCCATTTGGGTGTAGCCCCTCCAAAATTCAACGAAATGGGAAAACTTATCGGAGCCACATATACCACAGACAACGCATAAAGTCTGCTAAAAATCGCACTTTTTTGGGGTTTGCGGGAATTTTTTTGACCGGTGGGCCGCTCGATTGCCGGACAGCAGCGGCGACGCGACCCGGCAGAGGCGGTGCAAGCGAGGCTTAACTCCGCCACATTCTAATCATGGTCGGGGCGAGAGGATTCGAACCTCCGACCTCTCGGTCCCAAACCGAGCGCACTACCAGGCTGTGCTACGCCCCGTGACCTTGCGGCTACCGAATGGACGCGACATTCTAGCCAGCACGCCAACTGACGGTCAAGCACCTCAGGAAATCCGTGGCAGCCTGCAACGCCTTGCCACGATGACTTATTCGGTCCTTTAAAGGCGGCGGCAGCTCGGCAAAGGTCCGATCAAAACCCCGAGGAATAAAGACCGGATCGTATCCAAAGCCATTCGAGCCGCGCGGTATCTCGGCGATGTGTCCCTCGCAAACCCCTTCCGAAAGGTTGAGCATCGCGCCCTCTCGGTCGGCAATCGCAATCGCGGAAACAAAACGCGCCGTTCGTTCCGGGGATTTCAAATGCGAAAGTTCAGACAGTAACTTGTCCACCCGTTCCGCGTCAGAGGCGCCGTCGCCTGCGTAGCGAGCTGATCGCACACCTGGCGCTCCGCCAAGCGCCTCAACTTCGAGTCCGGAATCGTCGGCGAGCGTCAGCTCATGGATCTGGAGGGCATAGCCCGCAGCTTTCAAAGATGCATTTTCAACGAAAGTAGCACCAGTCTCGGGAATGGTTTGAACTGAAGGAAAGGAATTCAAATCAAGGAGCACGAACGGCAGTTCGCGAATGAGCGCGCGCAGCTCTAACAGCTTACCCTGATTTCGAGTAGCGATGACTAATGGCTGTTCCGTCATTTTTCAGGCAACAGGTCGGCGGCCACGGCGCCGCCGATGCCGAAGGACGAACGGCTGATCCATTCAAACCTTCCTTCTTTGACTATCAATGCGCTCATGGCCAGGGGCAGCGCATTAGCTGCCTCACTGATGGCAGCGGCATTAGTAGAAAACGCCGAACGGTCCTCATGCGAAAACGCATCGACGAATGAAACGGCCGCGCGAGAATCATTTGTGAAAGTTACGCCCGTAAGCGGCAGGGAAACATCCACGAATCGTTGTGCCTGCCGAAACGGTTGCGTGGAAGAGATGGACTGGCCGTTAGCGTGCGCCTGCAAACAACCTCGCACGTCCTCGCCGGGTCCTAACAGGAAACTATTCTCCAGAAACGCAGCCGTCCAATTGTCGGGCGCAATGATCAGATCAGCGGCGGCAAACTTTTCAGTCTTTGGATCTTTGCCGAAGCGTGCGGCGAACGCTTTTTCAAGCGACGGCCGATCAAAGACCTCGCCCGTCAAGACGGCAGGCGAACCTTCCTCGCCCCGGATCGTTTGCAGGTGCGTTCCGATTCCACGCGCAAACGCGTCAGCGTCGCTGATGCCGTACGCACTCAAGAGACTTCGCATTACGGGTCGCGCAGCTATAGCTCCGACCAGATCGGCATGCGAGGAGATCACTGCATTCAAGTCATTCCACACGCCCGCGCTGTCGTGAAAGCTGTAAACAGAAACCGACTGGGCTCCGGGCGGGGCGAACGGGAACTGTGTCAGATCAGGTCCACGATCAGGAGCCATGCTTACGCGCAGCTTATCGGTCACACCATCTGCCAATATTACGGAGCAGTGATCTTCGACTGCGCCATTTGTGAACCTGGCGGTCCAGCCTACCTGCTTCACAATCGCGCCGAACGTATCGGCAAACAGACGGGCTCCTGTTATGGCGTCACTTGAAATGGTACCGCGGGACTGACTGTTAAGCGCGTAGGCTTGCAGCAGGGACTTAACGCCGGTTTGCGAGACAAATCCGAAAACTGCTGAGCTCGCGGATTTAGCCGCTCCCCGTGTTTGCGCAAATTCTGTCTGATTCTGAAGCGCAGGTCGGCGACCAGTGCCGGCTGCGACGGAATGCAAGACGGCAGCCTCGTCGTTTCCGATTATTACCGTCGTGTTGATAAACGAAGCGACGATCCGTCGGGCGCCATCCTCTGACTGCCACTCCTCCAGCTCCACACCCTCAGCCTGCTTGCGCACAACCACAGGGTTGCCAAAGTCACGTCGCGCCGTTTCTTCCAGATGCTGTTCGACGGCTCCGCGCATGCGATGTTGGGACGTGTGAGTCTCCAGGATCAATGTGAGGAGCGGCTTTATTACCAGCGTTGAGCCACTTTGAGATCCTTCGGCGCCGCTGAGAACCACAGCCACTTGCGAGCGAGCAAACAGAATGGCGTCAGGGGAACCGATGCCGGTCCAGCGGGCAAGACGGACGACCCATCGATTTGGAGAGAGACTGTCCGGCGCGCCCAGCAAGGGTCCCAGTGATTTCCAGGCGACGGTCTGTTGAACGCCGTCAAGCAGTCCCCCCAGATCATTGACCTCTATATATGCCAGGCTGTCCGCGGGAGCCCAGACCGCGAGATCCGAAGTGGGGACGCGACTCCAGTAGAGCCACCCGGCGGCAATACCGGCGGTGATAAAGAAAACCAGAGCGATCGAGCGATACTTGGTCAAGTGCGCATGGTAACCATTGCGTTCTCTACTGGCAACGCCCAAGGGCCTCTGAGCCGCAGTTGCCGTGACGAAGCAACGTCTGATCAAACCAGTCGCGCTGGATAATTGTTTTGTTGTGTTTGTCGAGAGAAAATATTGTTGACAACAGTTTGACGGTATTGTAGCCTAACCGTGGCAGTGATAGCCCGGATCTTCTACCACTGGGCTCTAGTCTTAATCGCTGCCGGCGGCGTTCCGCCGAAATCGCCCCGCCCTTGCTAGTGTGAAGCCCAAAATCGTTTGGATATTCCAATGAAGAATAACGCAACCTACCCCTGTCGAATTCGATTTGTGCGCGCCGGTTTGTCGCGAGCGCGCCGGGCGCGTGCGCGCATGCGTCGTCAACGTTTAATGATGTTCAGGTTAGCGAGGAGCAATTAAATGATGTTTAAGCGCGCGAACACGAGCATGGTCGGCGTAGATATTGGATCGAGCAGCGTCAAAGCGGTCGAGCTGCGCGGCAAGATTGGTGATCTGCAACTCGTCAGTCTGGGATACGAGTCGCTGGAACCCGATTCAGTTGTCGATGGTCAGATCATGGAGTTGAACACCGTCTCGAACGCAGTCTCGAGCATTTTCAACGAGCACAAGATCAAGACCACTAAAGTTGCGGCCGGCGTAAACGGACACTCGGTAATCGTTAAGAACATCGTACTGCCGCAGATGAGTTCGGAAGAGCTGCAAGAATCGTTTGCGTGGCATGCTGAAGAGCACATCCCGTTCGATATCACTGACGTGACTCTTGATTATCACGTCACCGGATCGACCGATGAGGCGCTGCACGTTTTGCTGGCCGCTTGCAAGCGCGACAAGGTTGCGAACCTGAGGCAGGCGATTCAGCTGGCCGGAAAGCAACCGACCGTCATCGATGTCGATGCCTTCGCGCTGCAGAACTGCTATGAAATGAATTACGACGCGAAGCCGAACGAAGTGGTTGCGCTGCTGAACATCGGCGCGTCCACCACCAACATCAACATTCTGAACGGCAACCGCTCAGTATTCACTCGCGATGCCACGTTCGGCGGCAACCAGTACACGTCGCTGCTGCAAAAGGAATTGGGCCTGACATTTGAGCATGCCGAACAGGTCAAACGCGGTATGCCCCTTCCTGAGGCCGTCGGGGATCGTGACATTACGCCAATCCTGGAAACCGTGTCCGACATTTTGGCGCTCGAGATTCAAAAGACGATGGACTTCTACCGCGCGACCGTTGAAGACGGCGGAATGGCGGTCGAAAAGATCCTGATCTCGGGTGGCGGTTCGAAGCTGAATGGATTGGTGAATTTCCTGTCCCGACGTTTCGAAATTCCGGTCGAGATATTCGATCCCTTCCGCAAGATCAAGGTAGATGCGCGTGGTTTTGATCCAGAGTACATGCGCGAGGTCGTACCGGAGATGGCAATAGCGGTTGGATTAGCGTTGAGAGGAGTTGACGCGCGGTGATCAAAGTAAACCTTCTAGAATCGGTAACAGATCGCAATGCGGGACCAGCGTTGGTCGAGGACAAAGTCTCGAGTGCGCACACCCAAACGTTTCTGCTCGCTTTGACAGTAGTGGCGCTGCTCATCCTGGGGATTGGTTACGACTATGTGAGTGCCAACGCTCAACATCAGGCCGCGACCAAAGAGCTTGCGTACCAACGCCAGCTTAACGATCAGATGAACACCGTGAAGAAAGAGCAGGCGGACCTGGAAAAGAAGCTAACCGAGATCAACAACCGTATCGACGCGATTCAAAAATTGCGCGCATCGCAACAGGGACCCAGCGGAGTGTTGGCTGAGATCAAGGCTCGCTTTGATGGCGTTCCCGGTTTGTATCTGAAGAGCGTTGAACAGAAAGACGGTGAATTGACCATCAAAGGCGAGTCGCCCAATGAAGCTTCAGTTACGCGGTTCGGACAGAGCATGGAGTTTTCTTCCGGGATGTTTACAAACCTAAACATCGAAACCCAGCGGCAAGTCGCACAATTTCTTAAGATGCCGACGGGACCTGTCGCGGCAGCTCAACCGGTAGGGCAGAACCAGTCGCTGGTGGCGCTTCCGGAGGTCGTGGGTTTCACCATCAAGTGCGACTACCCTCCCGCCAAACCTGCGGAACCGGCAAGTGCAACACCGCCGGCGCCTAACACTGCAAATCACGTTGCGGCTAAGTAATCGGATCCTAGTTTTCGGGAAAACATCATGAAGATTGGAAATGTCAACAACCTTCCGTGGTACGCGCGCCTGGGTATTTTTGGCGGTGGTGCCCTTCTGGTTTATGCAGCGTTCTGGTATTTCGTGACGAGCGGCACCCGCAAAGACACGAAGAACCTGCAGGATCAAATCGCCACCCTGAAAAAGGCGAATGCGGAAATGCAAATCGCTTCGCAGCGTCTCAACGAATTCCGCACCACCTATAAGAACAAGCAGGAAGAGCTGGAAGAACTGAAGGCGCTTCTGCCCGAGCAACGCGAGCTGACGAATGTGCTGCAGGGGATCCAGGATCACGCGCGAGCGGCCGGACTTTCGCTCAGGCACTTCACTCCGGACAAGGAAGACGTGCAGCAGGATTTCTACAGTGGCAAGAAGATCGACGTCGGGGTCCAGAGTTCATTCGCCTCGCTGCGCACTTTCTTCGATCAGATGGCGCACTATCAACGCATCGTTTCAATTACGAACTTTGAACTCAGGCAGATGGAAAACCAGTCGGCAAACAAGACGGTCGAGGCGCGATTCGATCTGACTGCCTACTACGTTTCTTCTGAGAAGCTCCAGAAGGCCGCCGAGAAGCCCAACGGCGCACAGCCTAAAGCTGCGGCCCCCGGCCAGGCACCCGCGAATCCGGCTGCGGCCACGCAAAAGGCAGTGCAGCAAGCCGCTACCGGAGCAGGAAAGTAGTCAGACTACATTCGGGAAGACAAAGATGAATTACACAAACTCAATTAGAATCTTGATTAGCGCCGCCGCGATCGCTGGCGTCATCAGCCTGATCGCTCTGACCGCCAGTGCGCAGGAAAAAGCGGACGCGAAGGTGTCGGCTGCCGAATCATCCGCTCCTGAGAAATCAGCAGGCCGTGATCCTTTCAAGAAATATCAGCCTGTGATTAAACCTCCGAAGGGCTCGGTTCCCAAATTGAATGCGCCGCCAATTCAGGTGCGCATTGAGCGTTACCGTCAGCAGAGGGCCGCGGCCTCGAAAACTCATGTGGCTGCGCCGAAACCGACGACTGCGCTGCTCTTGAGCGAGATCCAGGTCACCGGAATCTTTCGCACGCCGCGCGGCTGGTCTGCGATGGTGGAAGCTACCCCGCTGACCCCCAAGCTGTCGTACGTGGTTTATCCGGGCGAGAATTTCTTCGACGGCCAGTTGGTGGCAATCGAAGAAGGCCGCCTGGTCTTTCGTCGCGACACCGTTTTGATGGATGGTCAAAAGGTAAAGTCGGTTGAGATTAAACCGCTGCGCTCGCCCTCACAGTTCGAACAGATGAGCGCGTCAAAGACGACCTCTGCCGAAGCGGCAGCCCTGGAAGCTGCGAAGCCGGCTTCGGCAAAACAATAACCAGATTCTCCGGCTCGCGATTTTGACGCTGCCATCGGCAGCAAGTGAGCCATCTGCTCGAACGAAGCCCGCTTCGTTCAATTTTGACAACAAACTGAACTGCCGCGCAGTGCGGCTCGCGCTCTGAATGTTCGTTTCAAGGCATTTCGAGCCAGCGTGTGGGCGGAAGTTCAGACCAACAATCCCTGAGGAGGGAAACAATGCCTAAGCATTTGAAGAATGTCGCAATCAAAACATTCGCGCTCGCATGTGCCAGCGGTTTGTCTCTTAACGGCTTTACGTTGGCGATCGCCGGCTCAGCCAGGACAACGGCGAGGTCCGCGAGGACATCGTCAGTGGTGCTCGCGGCCCAGCCTGAGGCGTCGCCGACGCCGTCCAAGGCGGGAACGTCGCCCGCCAAGGACAATATGTCGCAACAGTCAGGGCAGGGGCGCCAGTATGGCCAGACCGGATTTGTCGGTGAGCCGATCAATCTGAACGTGGTCAACGCCGATATCCGTGACATTCTCAACTACATCACAGAGCAGTACGGGATCAATTTTGTGATTGATAATTCCGTGCAGGCTGTGCCGGTAACAGTGAATGTTCAGGATGTGCCATGGAATTACGCGCTCGATGCAATCCTGCACGCGAACCGGCTGGGCATTGATGTCAGCGGAAACATTCTTCGCGTGGCGACGATGGAGACGCTGGCCAAGGAAGCCGAAACCCAGCGGATCATCAAAGACTCTCAGCTCAACAATTCTCCGCTGATCACTGAAATGGTGCGTTTGAATTACGTTCGTGCATCAGGCACCTTGGCCACCGCCGCAGGCACCACCGGAGCTTATGCGGGCGGTTCTACCAATCTCAGTTTCAGCGGCGGCGCCGGTGGCGATGTCAGCGGCGGCGGCGGCGACCAGGGAATTCTGCCGATCATCAAGCGGCGTCTCTCGCGCCTGGGTTCGGTTGAAGTTGCGGGCCAGAGCAATTCGCTCATCATCACGGATGTCAAAGAAAACGTGGAGGCGGTTCGCCAATTGATCGCTATCCTCGACCAGCCCGAACCACAAGTCGAAATCGAAACTCGAATTGTGATCGCGCAGCATAATTTCAGTCGCGACCTCGGCGCGCAACTTTCGTTGGGTGTGGTCGGTCTCAACCGCGGCAGCCTGGCAAACATTACCACGTTACCGGCGAGTGGTTCGAACGGCAGTGGTGGCAGCGGCGGCGGTGGAGGTGGCGGTGGATCGCAGGGTGCAACCCTGACCTCTGGTCCCAATCCGTTCAGCGTATTCGGTGGTCTCGCAAATACGGCTATGCCGCTCAACAACTTCCGCTCTCCCGCGGCCTCGACTGTAATTGGTTTGACGACCGGTTTGATCGGCACGGCGCAAATTAGCGCGCTGGTTAGTGCCGCTGAGAATCGCGGCGAAGTCAAGACCGTTGCGACTCCGCGCGTCACCGCCATGAATAACCGCCCGGCCCAGATTGAAAGTGGGCAACAGATTCCGGTGCAAACGACTCAGGCAGCCGGTGGCACCGCAGTTGTGACCACCACGTTTGTCTCGGTCCCGTTGCGTCTTTCGATTACCCCGCAGATTACCGACGCGGGAACCGTCGTGATGCGAGTCACGATCGAAAATAATACCGTCAACACGGGCATCGCTGTCGGTGGCGTTCCTGGCATTGACACTCAGCGTATGCAGTCCGAAGTGCTGGTGCCCGATGGCGGAACGACCGTGATGGGCGGCGTTCTGGCTGATTCGGAAGCAACCCAGAGACAGCGGACGCCCGGCATGGCCAGCATTCCGATCATCGGCAACATGTTCAAGCGAAAACTGGTGACCAAGGACTCGACTGAAATCCTGTTCTTCATTACCCCGCACATTTACCGCCCGGACTATTTTGGCCACCCCATGCCGAATAATCCGTCCAGCGGTCCGCGGATGACGACGGTGCCGCAGCCTGTTCCACTTGGCAATCCGATGTCGAATAGTGCGACGCCAAACGAGTATCAGCAGCAGCCGCAGTCGCAACTGCAACTGCCGGCGCCGCAGCCGAACGTTCTCGGCGCTCCTACAAACCCGGCGCCAAATCCGCTGGGGAGTGCGAGGCCCGATGCCGTCAGCGGCAAACGGCCGGAGTGATTCGGCCGGTCCGCTGTGCGGTGCCAAGACTCCGGTGGTCTGAAGCGAAAGCCTCGACCACCGGAACTCATTTGAGATACAGTTCAGCGTATGTTCAAGAAAACCTTACAAACGATTGTTGCCAACACGGATGGGAGTCTCGGCGCCCTGATTATGGGTGCCGATGGTTTGTCCGTCGAAAAGTTTTTCAATGACGAAGGTGCAGCTGCTAACCTGGATGTCGCGGCGGCCGAATTCACTTCCCTGGTCCGCAGCGCGGCTCGCTCGGGAAAAGACCTCGCGCTCGGCGATTTGCGCGAATTAGTTGTGTCGCTGGGGACCGTGACGTTCGTAATGCGACTCTTCAACAAGGATTATTTCGTAGTCCTGGCAGTGAAACCGGAAGGAAACCTGGGCCGGGCCCGGTATGAATTGCGCAAAGCGGATCTGAGCCTCGCGCCCGAGTTCGCAAACATGTAGTCGCATCAACTCCATTTTCGACATACTGCACGGCTCTCAGTCTTTCGAGAGCCGTTATGTTTTAATCGGTAGGCATTAGCGCGGTCAGGCAAGAGACTCAGTTTGAAAAGTTTACGTGTCATTTATCCGGGCTAGTACCAACTAACAAATCACGCTAAACTACGCGCCGTTTATGCAGACCCTCGAATGTCCAAAATGTGGTGCCCCAGTGGCGTATGACCCGAGCGTCACTGCGTCCGCCCATTGCTCTTATTGTCAAAGCCAGCTCGCGGTCCCGATTCAAATGCGAACCGAGCCGATTGTGATGCCCCAAATCGATATCACTATTGGGCCACAGGTCGCTGCTACCGCGTCCAGAGCCATCTGGTTCGTGCTGCTGATACCTGTAATCATCATTGTGATCGTTTTCGCCGGGGTATTCGGCGCGATTACCCAGGTGAAAAGGGCGTTGGCGCCGCTCACCATCCCCATCGTAGGTCGAGACAGACCCGGTGCTTCGCGGACGGGCTCAGATTCAGCCAACGCGTTTGCCAGCCAGACGATGAAGTTCGGCAGCGAAGGCATCGGTCCAGGGATGATGACTGATGCGCGCAGCATCGCGGTGGATGGCCAGGGGAATATCTACGTGGGCGAATACAGCGGCGGCCGCATTCAAATGTTCGACGCAAACGGCAAATTCATTAGGCAATGGATCGCGGACGCGAAAATGCCGCTAAGAGGTCTGGCGGCGGATCGCAAAGGCACGGTCTACGTCGTGCAGCGCGGGACCCTTGCCCGTTACGACAGCCAGACCGGCAAAGCGATTGGCACGGTTACTTACCCGGAAGGAGACGGATTCGACGATGTGACGGCGAGCCCCGACGGCGGTCTGGTCGCCGCCTGGTACAGAGGCCGCGACGATATTGTTCAATTCGATTCGGATGGAAAAGTGAAGCAGATTATTCGCGCGGCCATCAGCACGCCCGCAGAACGGTCAGAACTCAACACGCGAGTCGCCGTTGACGGCCGCGGCAACATCTACGGGTTGGGAACCTTTACCGCGGGGGTCTTCAAGTTCAACCGCGACGGCAAATTCATGAACCGGTTCGGCGGCCCAGGGCATCAGGCAGGCCAGTTCGGCGGCGTCAGCGCCATTGCCGTTGACGGTAAGGGCCGCGTCTTTGTGGCCGACATCAAAGGCATTGAGGTCTTTGATTCCGACGGTCGTTATCTCAACACTTTTAAGCCTGAGGGCGTGGCCTCCGGTATGGTCTTCAATGATCAGAACGAATTGCTGGTCGTCGCGAGAAACAAGGTGATGAAGTTTTCGCTCAACGAGTGAATGGAGAACGTAGAACCGCGCTGGCTGAAGACTTGCCATTCCGTCCGGATACGCCCCGCAGGCGAAAAATCGAGAGGAACACCCGTCAGTAGCCCACGAACTTCCTTCTACTATCGCATTATTGCTGCACCTCTCTCAGCAATCTTTAAGCAAAGAAATCAGGGAATAGCACCGATCTGTCTGCGACGCGTTTTGGCATCCTGTTTGCCGACATCAAGCGGAAGGCGGAGTGGGATGGGTGTCCGCGCTCCAGAAAAGACGAGGCAGAAAACTCATGCAAATGGAGCTCGCGATTGAAGCCGAAACCAGATCTGTAGCCAACACGCGAGGAAAAACCGGAGATGAGTCCAAAACTTTTCGTGATGCTGCGCGCGAGCAGACAAGTATTCTGGCTCCGCTTGAGAGAGCGGCGCTTTATGGATTCGCGCGGTGCATGCCAGCGTGGGTAAATTCCGATCATCTGACAGTCCTTGGACTATTGGGCATGATCGGAGCTGGCGTCTGCTATGCCGCGAGCAAACACAATCCGTTGATGCTGCACCTGGTGAATGTCTTCATATTTCTCAACTGGTTTGGTGACAGCCTGGATGGAACGTTGGCGCGCTACCGAGATCGACGGCGTCCGCGCTACGGGTTCTATGTGGATCACATCATCGATACTTTCGGCGCGCTGTTCTTGCTCTTCGGCCTCGCCCTCTCTGGTTACATGAGCGAGCGCGTGGCGAGCGGATTGTTGATCGCCTATTTCATGTTGGCGATCAATTCTTATCTGGCCGCGTATTCGCTCAGGGTGTTCAAGATCTCACAATGGAAGATGGGCCCGACTGAACTGCGCCTGGTGCTGATGATCGGCAACGTCTTCCTGATCTATCATCCACGCTGCTTTCACCGCCGTTATTTGCTTTATGACGCCGGCGGCGTGATCGCCATCATCGGGATGTCGTTCATGCTGATCGTTTTGTCCATTCAGCATACGCATGCTCTATACAAGATGGAGCGTCTGCCCAGGCAGTGACCGCAAAGAGCTCAATGCTTCACTTCCTCAGGTTCAATGTGGTTGGCGTCCTGGGATTTGCCCTCCAATCCGCTGCGCTCTTCATTCTGACGCACAGTGCGCATCCGATAGGTTATCTACCGGCGACCGGCGCTGCGGTTGAGTTGGCCGTACTGAACAATTTTGTCTGGCATCAGCGATGGACCTGGAGGGACCGGCCTTCGGCAACAATAGCTGAGACGCTGCGCCGGCTGATTAAGTTCAACATCACGAATGGCGCCGTTTCCATCACCGGCAATCTGGTTTTCATGAGCATTCTGGTTGGCCGTGTGGGCCTGCCAATCGCCGGCGCAAATGTAGCCAGCGTCGCGGCTTGCTCGATTTGCAACTTTTTTCTCGCCGACCGGATCGCGTTCTATGTGGAACCGGTGAGGGCTGACGGGTAAATTGTCGCTTCGCGTTTCGCACTCAATACGGACGAGGATGTCCGCATTTCAGGTCATCCCGTCCCCGGTGGCATCTTCACGCTGGGCATCAGACGCAGGATGACTCGCTGCCTGCGCCCGACGCGCTTTGGATCGAGTTGCGGATTGAAGACCGTGCGCGGATTCGGAATCATTGCCGAGAGAAAAGCGGCCTCGCGGACGTTCAAGTTCGCCGCGGGTTTGTGAAAGTAGTACTGCGACGCTGCTTCCGCCCCATAGATCCCATCGCCCCACTCAATTACGTTCAAATACAATTCAAGAATACGACGCTTTGTCAGGTTGCGCTCCATGAAGTAAGTAATGATCGCTTCCTGGCCTTTGCGCATGAACGAGCGCTCGCTGGAGAGATAAAGGTTCTTTGCCAGCTGCTGCGAGATGGTTGACGCGCCTCGTTTGAAGTCCGGCATGTTCGGCAGCCAGGAATCGTTATCACCCTCCTGCTTCGCTTCCTTGTCTGCTTCTTTTTGCGCCTGGTCCCAGGCACGCTGAATCGCGTCATAATCGAAACCGTGATGGGTGGCGAAATTCATGTCTTCACCCGCCAGCGCGGCACGCTGAAGCAGCGGCGAAATCTTTTCCAGCGGCATCCAAATTTGCACTCGCTTTGGCGGTTGGCCACTTCGTTCAGCCTCGCGAATGCGCGTTTCAATCATCGAGGTAGTCGGCGGGTTTTCGTTTTGTAATGCGCCGACGTGTGGCAACGTAGCCGCTTCAAAGACCAGCCCACCCAGAAAGATCCCGCAGCAGGTGTACACGACGTAGCGAATGATTCGAAACATTGGCTAGATAGTAACGGTCTCCAGTCTGAGGTCTCAAGTCGCAGGGTCGTCGACCCAACTTTGACGATGCCGGCGCGGAGTAGCTCTTCACTCAAACTGAGCCGCAGAAGCAGTGTTGCAGTTGTCTTGTAATTCCCTTCCCGAGCACACCTTTCATTGATCTCTCCAAAGTTTCTCTGAGTTAGGGCACGCACCTTGCCGCGGCACCCTTGACTCAACCAGCTCAGCTCGACGCTGTCTACAAAGGAGAATGGAGATGATCAGGAGAAAAATTTTGTTGGCCGCAATCGTCGGCATCGCCCTGGTGGGCGTGGTCGTCGGTGCATTGGCCATTCGATCAATGAGGAACGATGCCGCCACTGGCGCCAACGGCGATACCGTCACCGCAGCTAACAGTTCCGAGAACGCTACGCAGGCTGATCAGGCTAAATCAACCGCTGATCAGACAACTATCGATAACGCTTACCAGCGTGGGAATACGGGGGTTGCTGCCAACGGGCGTTCGACTCGTCGCTATGGCAACAGATCGGTCTATTACAATTACGATGAACAACCGCGCCGTACGTTTTGGCAGAAACACCGTGACAAGCTTACGGTAGCCGGCGGCGTGGGCGCGGGCGCCCTAGTCGGTGGATTGATTGGCGGAAAGAAGGGTGCCGGCATTGGCATGCTGGCGGGCGGCGGCAGCTCAGCTCTCTATACCTATAAGCTTCGCCACAAACGCCACAGATACTAAAAGAGCTGCGATTGGGATGGCGCAGCCGGAAGGGGCACTTCCTAAGGGGCCCCTTGCGGTATGACTTTCGATCAATCCAGCTTTGATTTGTATTCGTTTAGTCCACACAGCGAACTATCGGACGCCCGAGATTCCACTCTTTTCGCAGCGCGTGATTCCGCGTTTCGAACAATCCAGTCAATGCCAATCCGGAGCGATGCGCGTTCACTTCGCAGGTGCAGTCACTGCCAGCTGTTTCGTCAGCCGCTCTTCCACGGACTGCAATAATTTCTGCACATCGGCCCATGTCGTCTTGGGATCATTATTGAAGTCAACCAGACGGGCCTTGTAGTTCCTGGCGTTCGGACTCTCGGCAACCAGCCGGCGCGCTTCACGAATTGCAGCTTCCCCGTCATCATAAGAGCCGTTAATTTCGGTGATGGCCGTCGCCAGCGCGCAATAGAGGCTGAAGGTCTTAGCGGCCGGCGGACAGTCTTGTGTCGGATTCCGGTCCCATTTTAATGGCGAATCGATAAGCTGCCGCGCGCGCCTGGCGATCTCAATGTCTGCCTTTTTCACTGAGGGTTTTACCGGCAACGGTCCGGAAGCATCAGTTTTCAACCTCAGCGCAATCAGACGTTCCACGATGTCGAACACCTGTTGGATGTCGGCAAATGTCGTTCGCGGGTCGTTGTTGTAGTTCATGAGGCGGTGCTCGTAATTTCGATTGACCGTTATCTCATCTATGACGAAGCGGGCCTGCTGCAAAGCTGCGCCTCGGTGCTCGGCCTTACCGCTAACTTCAACAGTAGCCATTTCTAACGCGCAGTAAAGACTAAACGTGCGGGCGCTAGCCGGACATTCGCGATTGTCAGCGCGGTTCCACTTTGCAGGTGAATCGAGAATCTCTCGCGCCCGCTTCACGATCTGAAGGTCTGCGGCAGTCACCGGCGGCCTCGCGTTAGAATCATCTTTGGCGCCAGGTTGGGTGGAGGTTTCCTGGGCCATGACGGCCAGGGGTAGAAGCAAGAAGGCAACGAGAAGGCATAGACCAGGTTTCGGAGTTGAAGATTTGGGGGTTGTGCAATTGGTACACATATCGTTTAGATCCGCATTCGTTTTCATTCGCGAGGATCCAACACCAGACTCACCGTTTGGCCCACGTGAATTGCGCCGGTCTGAGTAACTGTGCCATAGACACCCGCGTTATTGGTGTTCAGTCGCACAACCGTCTTTAGCATCCGCGCGTCCTGTGTGGCCGTGTCCGGATCCAGATTGATCATCATACACCGCACGTCTCGCAAGGTAACGCTGACGGCAGGTCTCGGTTCACTTTCGCCGAACAGCAATCTGCCGCCAACCCATTCGTCCTCCGCAAAAGGATCCGAATCGTGCGTCTCCAGCACAATGTTGGCGCGGAAACGCCTGGTGTCGAAAGGCACTCCTGCCTCGCGGCTGACGCCGGCAATCGTCGCGCGGTTGATCACCGACACTGACGCATCATCGAAGATGCCGTGCTTGAGCTTCATTAGCTCCACCCCACTCCCAAAGCGTTCGGCGATCTCGCGCTCGAGTTCTTTGCTGCGCAGCTCGAGGTGCACTCCGGCGGGAGTGCATATGTGAGTTGGCAGCGGCTCACCGCCGCTTTGGTCGAGGCCGAGCGGGTGATAAAGCAGGAGCTCCGGCAGGCGGCTCGCCGTAAGCCATGGGAAGCCGCCGTCATCTCCCAGGCGCCGGAAGGCGAAGCGGCGATCGCCATCGAGACCGTGCCACCCAAGAAATGCCGACTCAGATGGGACCGCAGCCATCGATTTCACCGGATAGCGCATCAATTCGCAAACGTGCCCCAGTTGCTTGATCATCACTCGACTATACGACAGCCCCGGCCGCGCATCGAACTTTTCAGCCTACTGCCAGCGTTCGCATTGTTTGTAAAATTCGGGCGTTTCGATTCATAATCTAGCCTATGCCGGACGCACAACGCACAGCCACTCACTCGCAAACATTCGTCGTCGAAGCTGAGACGTTTTCCTTCGAAACTCTTGAGCAGGAAAATGGCCAGGCAACCGTGATCCGGTTCCCAATTGACGACACGCGTTATTATGCGGGCGACGTGCTGCTGGTATTGTCAGGCACCGACATACATTTTCATGGAATGATTGGCAAGACCGAAGACGGTTGGGGCATAGCATCAGATCCTCGAGGGTCGCTTTTGCCCGCGACTGTACAGTAGCATTCGCGGGTCCCCGCGCGCGGGGAACGCGGCGTGAAGGCACTCTAAGCGAGATCCTCGCTCGGGCAGCCCCAGCCGCTACACTCCAAAAATGAAACGCTTGCTCTTCATCGCAGTGGTTTTCCTGTTTGGGTCTCCACTTAGTGTCTCCGCGCAGCGCTCGCCATCGGCAAAAAAATACGTCAAGCAAGGGGTTGAGCGCTTCAGCCGCAACGACATCGTCGGCGCCATCGCAGAATACGATCGCGCAATCAACATCGATCCGAAATACGCAGACGCTTACTTGAATCGCGGCAAGGCGAAACGCGCGGCCGGAGATCTCGATGGCGCCATCGAAGATTACGAAATGGCTGCGACCCTGGCGCCGGATCTCGCGCTGAATAACCACGACATCACCCAGGCGTATCTGAACCGCGGATACATCAAATCCAACCGCATGGACATCGAAGGCGCGTTAGCAGATTTCGATCGGGCCATTAAATACGATCCCAATGACGCGGAAGCTTACTTCAAACGCGGCCGCGCGTTTCTGATTATCGGTAACGCAAAATTCGCAATTGCCGATTTCGACAAGAGCATTGCCCTGGACGATCACAATCCGCTGGTCTTTGCCGAGCGGGGCTACGCGCGCCAGACACAGGGACAAAACAGCGAAGCACAAAAGGACTTTGAGCGCGGCTTGAAACTGAATAATGACCTGCGTTTGATGCTCGACCTGCACCTGCTCGATTTACAGATGCAAATCAAAGAGATGGAGCGGCGCCGGTCGGCAGTGAACAAGCACATCGCCTGAAACCAATCGGACTGGAGCGCAACCGTCCCGGTTGCTCTTTGCAGTCTGACATCGCGGCGATTGCAAGCGGGACGCTTGCGCTCCAGTCCGGTTGCTCGCCTCCCGCCGTGCCACCTTCTATCGCGTATAGCCCGCCGGATGTCGAATTTCGACGTCCTTCTCCAGAGGTTTGATATCGAGCTTGTGAAATCCCTTGTTGGTGTGGGTCGAACGATACGTAAGGGCCAATTGCCGGCTCATCAACAAATCGATTTCCTTCAGGAAGGGATCAAAACTAACCGGCGCCGCAGTCCCCTGGAAGAAAGCCTGGCCGCCCGTTTCTGCGGAGAGTCTTTGCAGGCAGCTCTGGCCATTTAGATTCAGCGACTGCAAGGTCGGCGCCGCCGGCGGAACAAAGATCGAATAGATCGCCACCGCCCGGCGCTGCGCTTCGTTGATGGCGCGCTGCAGATCGATGCTTTGACCGGGATTCGAGCTGTCGGCGCCGCGCGAGACATCGATACCGTGACTAACCACAATCATGGCGCGGCGGCCCATCGGCTGCGAATCGAAGCGCTTTAATCCTTCAATGATCTCAACATAGGGATTGTAAGCACTGGCGCTGGCCAGGCTTTGTGGCGCACGGACACTCTCTGCGGCCTTATCCAGCTCGTTGGTAAATCTTTTCCGCACGTCGAGTGAGCCCTGGCGAATATAGGCGACCATAACTCGTGAGCCGCCCGGCTGGTTGCCGATAAAGTTCGCCATGTTCTTCATGTCCACCGCAGCCGAAGACGCAAGGTCATCCTGAAACAGAACTGCGAGAGTCATCGGACTATCCATCGGCGTGCGCCGCGAAACCTCCTGCTGGATGTCACCATCCTCGCGCAGCAGGAAGTCAACGATGCGTATTTCTACCGGGGCTGCGTCACGCAATCGAATCGAGACTGGGACCGTGACCGGCTTTGGAATCCCGCGCGGTTTCCCGTCTTGTGCGGACACGGAAGCAACGAGCAACAGCAAAACACCTGTTGCGGCCAGGATGAATCTGTTCATTCGGTTCACGGTTGCGATCATTCTGGTGGCGTGGGCGATCATATTACAACGCGTGGCCCGGTTATGAATAGCCGCGGTAAGTTCATCCCGTAATCCCGATGAAACATGTTCAAGGCCGTCCGGGGTCGCGAAGGGGCATCGGAATTCGCCACCAGCCATGAAAAAGTCACGAACAAGACCGGATCAACGTTCGTTAGTGTGATTTCGTGGATTAGCTGCAACCCGAGCGAACGGCAGGTTGCGACAATTCGCATTAACCCTGCTGGCTTGCTCGTAATGACACGAGTATCATTTAACCGCCTGCAATGTTGACTAACGAAATCTCTAAAGACGTCCGGTTCGAACTGCCCGCCGGTAGGCTTACGTCGCGTGAAAAGCGGTTGGCGCGTGTCTGGGCTACGGCGCCGTGGCTCACGCTGGCCGGGGTGACAGTTGCGCCTCCGGCGGCTTTGCTGCTGGTTTATCTGTTGTCAGGCTTCTCGCCACTTTTCCTGCTGCTGGCCATCACGGCTGCACCTGTTTCACTGATAATGGCGATTGTCGTAACGCTGTTTCTGTTGATATACCGGCGGCGATGGACCCGGCAACTCCGCGACCGCCTTGCTTCTGATGGTATTACTGCCGATGAAGTTGGTTTCTTTCTGAATGAATTAACAGCGGGCGAGAAGCGTTCGCTGCGCGAGATGGAAAAGCGCCAGCCTTTGCTGGCCGACGCGTACCGAGAGACGCTGGCGCTCCGGCTTAATGCGACCCGGCTCGCTTCGCGCGCGCGCCGCGAGTTGTTGCAGGTGGAACGGCGTATCAACCGGGCGCGATATCTGGATGCGCCCGACACCTCTGTGCTACTTGATGAACTGTCCCGAGATCGGGCCCGGTTGGAAAGCTTGAAGCAGGAGGGCTCCTCGCGCCGCGCCGAAGCCGAAGCGCGTCTGCAAATGATCGAAGCGGCCGCCAGCCGCGGCGCAAGCTGGGCCGAGACCAATTACATGCTGCAGCGTTTGGACGAGGGCCGGAAACATCTACCGCTCGGATTAGAGAACGCCCGCGCGGAGCAACAACTGCGCGAAGACGCTCAGCGCGAATTGCGCAACGAACTTACGCAGTGAGAGTGGTTGTCTTCTGCGTGACCTCGGCGTCCCCTGCGCTTAATTCTCTTACCGCAGAGGACGCTGAGGTTTTCGCAGAGCCAGGACATGCCCTATCGTGGTCCCATGTAAGGCGCACCCGCCCGAATTACTACCTCAGTCCCACGATCCAGGTACAGATCATTTCGACCTTCGGCGTAGATTGAACCTGCGCCCGCTCCAGCGCCGAGGATTGCACCAATCGCTGCGCCCCTGCCGCCGCCGGCGATGGCTCCAATGATCGCGCCCACGGCCGTGCCGATCGCCGCGCGCTCTTCGGTTCGCGCAGTCTGGCTTTGATCGCGGATCGTGCCTTCAGTATCGACACGGACCATATCGCCATTTCGCGTATTGATGTTCTCCACCAATCCCGCGAATTGGTAGGTGCGGCCATCACGCATGCGAATGTCATCGAAGTCGAGTGTCATCAGCGACCGACCAGACAAGCGACTGCTACGGCCAATGTCGGCAACGTGGCCTTCTATCATCGCGTCGCGAAATTCCGCCGGCTCAGTCACTCGCAGCGTAAAGCGATCGCCGGCCGCCGCCGTCCGCGTCGACAAAGGAGTCTGCAAAATGCCGACTACGCGCGCGCCGTCGGGAATAATGAATGAACCTGAAGCCGTTGCCGGGTATTGAGTTACGTTCTGCGGATTATAAATGTCGAATCGCGCCACGTCGGAAGTTCGCTGATACGTGCTGTGGACCTCGACGGGCTGATTCAACTCCGTCAGAAAAATCCTGCGCGTTACGCGCAGGGTGCGGCCATTATCCAGCGGTTGAAAAGTCGCCGTGAATTCGTTGCCGCGATCGCCCGTCGAATTCACGATTAATTGATTTCCGTTGAGCGACGCGTGCAAATGGATGGTTCGTCCGCTGGGCGTCGTCTCAACCCGGTCACGGCCATCAGCGTCAAACGTCACCTGCGGGGCTCGCGTTGAAGCCATAGTCACCGTGCGACCGCGCACGTCCAACGCAAGTTGGTCGGGCGGATCCAGCCGGCGGCTCACCAGGTCGATCACGCGGCTTCGTTCGTTGTAAGTCAGATTACGTGCCGCGCGTTCGGCTACTGCGCGGGCATCATCGCTGCGCGAGCGATCCACCGTGTAGGTTCCGGTCAGCGTCTGAAAACCATATTGATCTTGATAACCGCCGGGATAATTGTTGGGCGGATAATAAGCAGAAGTTTGCCAGGTTAAGTTGAAAGCATTTGCCAGTTGATTCAGATCGGTGCGCATGCTGGTCCAGTAATTCTGCACTCGCACATCGACAGAGTTGCGGCGCACGAAATCGTCAATCCGTGACGCGCGTGTCAGCACATCCTGAACCTCAAACGTGGTTGCCTCCCGGCGTTCGAACGAATCCCGCAACTGGCGCACGCTGTCGTTGAAATCGCGCACTGTTGCCAGGATATCGTCATTCGAGTTGTAGATCGCCGTCGTCCGGCGGCTCCAGTCATCCATGCTATTGCGGAAAAGGTTGGCCCGGTTCTCCAGGCCCAGGATCACTTGCCGTACTGATTGGTAGGTCCCTCGATAAGTCCGTTGCTGCGCCTGAACCAACAGGCCCCCAGCCAGCAGGTAGACAGTTGCCAACGCTATCGCTACAAAACGTCTCGTCATTGCTTTTCCCTCCAGTGTGTTTCTTGTCGGGAGTTGAGGTTGACATCTCGGCAAATCAAG